>JAPLNJ010001035.1 GCA_026692885.1 Planctomycetota bacterium
TATCACCGTTGGTACCCTTTTTCCGGGTAACAGCGGCACGCAATTCTCCCCTTTGAGTTCCACTTTCACGAATTTGCAGTTTGCCACTGCGACTTACACCCATCAGGTCCTCCCCAAGTCGCGGGCGTTTGGTTCGGACGCACCGCAATCGCCTCTGGACACGTGGTCCTACGGACTCAACGCCCCGTGGGAACTAGATTTTTGGGGCCGTTTTCGTCGGGCGGTGGACCAGAAGCAAGCCCAGTTGGATCAGTCTGTGGAAAAATACGACGCCGCGCTGGTTTTGGTTCTCTATGACGCGGCACAGAACTATGTTCAGGTGCGGAAGTGCCAACAAGTGATGGCTTCGCTACGGGGGACCATCAAGGCGCAGCAGAAGGTCTTGGCGGACTCCGTCGCCAAGGAGGAAGCTGGCACCGCGACG
Organism: Planctomycetota bacterium; assembly: GCA_026692885.1. The sequence goes on from JAPLNJ010001035.1 coordinate 425, forward strand.
GTGCAAGACACGGCCCAAGCACGTAGCAATCTGGCGCGGACCGAGGCTTTGATCCTCACCTACGAAAAGGACCTGCGTGGTTTCAGCAATGCGCTCTGTGTCTTGCTCGGTATGCCGCCGCAGGACCTGAATAGCCGACTCGGCACAGGGACAATCCCTACGCTCCGATCGAGGTGACCGTCGGCATCCCGGCGGAGTTGCTCTCCCGTCGCCCGGATGTCCGAGCTGCGGAGCGGGAGGCAGCCGCTTACGCAGAGCAGATCGGCATTGCCAAGGCCGAATTCTATCCCTTCATTGGCATTACGGGTTCGATTGGCTACCAAGCCAATGAATTCCGAGATCTCTGGAACAGCCCCGCCTTCAACGGGAGCATCGGGCCGACGTTCCGCTGGAATATCCTCAGTTACGGCCGCACCGTCAACTGGGTCCGCAATTGGGATGCTCAGTTTCAGGAAAAGGTCGTCACCTATCAAAGACAGGTGCTAAACGCCAACCTGCAAGTGGAAAACGCCATCAAGGATTTCCTGCTGAACCAGCAGATTGTGAAGCAGCGCGAGATAAGTGTCGAGTCCCTGAAGACGGCCCACGACATTGCTCTGACCAAATACCTTGCGGGCGTCCAGACCTACACGCCCGTATCGCTGATCTTCCAGGACTATGTCACCGAACTGGTCTTGCTGTACCAGTCACGCCGTGACGTGGCGGATTCCCTGATGCGGATCTACGCGGCCCTGGGCGGTGGTTGGCAGATTCGCCTCCAACCGGCAGAGACCCTGCCGATGACGTCTGACCGCGCGTCGGCCAACGCCGGGCAGTCCGCCGAGGAACTCCCCACACCCGACCCCGAATCGCTTCAGCCACCCGTGGATCCCGAGCAGCCTGCGGCAAAACCGAAGCCGGCCGCCAAAGCCGAAGCGGGCGACGTCCCGTAGCCAAAGTCCCTGCTGGGAAATAAAAGGACAAAAAAATTGATGACAAAAAGATGTTCTGCTGGAACACGGAACTCTGCCCATTCTTTTGCCATCAATCTTTTTGTCTTCCGGAACGTGCGCTGTTCACCTTGTCACCTTGTCATCCTATACCGCCTCGCCGCGTCCAAGTAAAGCTTCGTAGCATATCCGATGCGTTGCAGATCACGTGGGCCGGCACTGCGTTTGACTCGGCCCGGAACGCCCATCACGATGCTACCAGGCGGAATCTGCTGGCCCTCCGTGACCACGGCACCCACGCCCACGATGCTCCCGGTTCCGACCCGCGCACCGTTCATCACCACGGCCCGCATCCCGATCAGCACATCGTCTTCGATCGTCGCGCCGTGCACGATGGCGCAGTGTCCGAGCGTTACTCGATCTCCCAGGATGCAGGGGTAGCCGCGGTCCCCGTGCAGCACGCAAAGGTCCTGGATATTGGTCTGCTTGCCGACCCGAATCGATTCCACGTCGCCGCGCAACACCGCGTTGAACCAGACGCTGGATTCGGCCCCGAGCGAGACATCACCGATCACTTGCGCGCCAGACGCAATGAAGACCGAGGGATCGACCAGTTCGGGGTGGAAGACAAGGCGATCGGACATGAGCAGGGACCAAGTTTTCGCCCCGATAGGGGCAGCCACATAGCAGCCCAGGGCGGCGTTAGCGGCCCAGGGCAACGTCCACATCGGTATACCGAAGTTTTCGCCCCGATAGGGGCAGCCACAAATCAGCCCAGGGCAGAGCGGAGCGGCGTTAGCCGCGTAGCGCCGCCCTGGGTTCTGGGAGTATCAAGAACGCCAGCCCTGAAAGGGCGAAACAAGCCAGCGCAGCACAACCGCGCCACAATCCTTAGTCAAGAACCACCATCCATCTTGTTTGAAGAGGAACAACACGTGTTGGACTACCGGTTTGTTTCGCCCTCTCAGGGCTACCGGGATGAATCGGTATCGCACCCAGGGCGTCGCTGCGCGGCTGTCGCCGCTACGCTGTGCCCTGGGCTGATGTGTTAATGCCCCTTTGGGGCGGAAGAGTTGTGTGCAAGGAGGAGGGGTGTTACCCCAGGCTACGGTGAGAACTGTCCTTCGGCAAGACTACGAACAGCACCTACCGGTAATCACTGATCGGGGATACGTAACCCGCTGGCCGCGAGGCTCTGCCTCGCATCCGGCCGGCAGAGCCGGCAAGGCAGTGCGTTCCCAGGCGGAGCCTGGGAACGAGGCCCCCCCCCCTACCGGTGATCGCCGATCTGGGTCGAGTAGCCGGCGGGCACGACGCCCGACTTGGCAGGGGCTGGCCCGGACTTGGCGTCCAGGTCCAGCGTGTCCCAGTCGAAGGAACTCTTTTGCGACTGCCGTATGCTGCGCACCATGCCGCTGTCCGCGGTCCGCGTGGCGGGAGCGTTCAGCACCGGAAGGGGCGAATCGCCGGTGACCGGTCCGAGCTCTGCGGGCTCGGGCTTGTTCAGGATCGAGCCACCTTCACCGGGCTGCCCCAGGTCCTTTTCCGCCGGCATCTCAGCGGGAACCGGGCCGCCGTCCGCGGGCGTCGGCTGGCCCGGGACAATGCTGGAGATCGGTGACCCGCTCATGGCCGCACCCTGAGGAACCGGTCCCAGGCTGACCACATTGGGACGCGTGAAACCGTAATCCAGGTAGTAGCTGGCATCCCGTTCGCGGGCCCGCTCCAACGCATCCCATTGGGCCTTCTGCGGCCAAGCACCTTCGGACAGCGCGACGTTGTTGTAATCTAACAAGGAACCCTTGCGGAAATGCACTTCCGCAATCGACTTGCTGTATTCGGTCACGGCCTTGTGGAAGTCGCCTTGAGCCTGAGCCCGCCGCCTCTGCGAGTCGAGCAATTCGTACAACGTGATCTTCCCACCTTCGTACTGCGCGCGGAGGGAATTTACTTCGGTCTCGGCAGCGGACCAGCGGTTGAAGTGCGTCTGGATCAGCCCGTAGTTGCCATCCACGTTCCGAACCGCAGTGCCCAGCAAGTGCGTGGTGTTCAGCTCCATGTCTTCCAGTCGGGCCTTGTTACGTGCCAACATAAGTTGGGAATGACGCACCGCGGCCAATTCCCGGCGGAACCCGATCGGCATCTCGAAGGTGCCCAGGACCGAAAACTCCTGGTAATCTCCGCGGGTCAGCGTCTCGAAAGCATTCGAACCAGGTTTATCGAACCGTAGTCCGCTGCTGTCGGAATTAATCAAGTTATTGCCAGCTCCAAGCCAGCGGTACTGGGCACCCACGTCCAGTCGGGGAAGCAAACGGTTCTTCATTCCGACCAAGATCAACTCGTCCTGTTTGATAGCCCATTTCTGCTTGAGCAGTTCTGGGCTCCGCTGCAGCGACTCGGCATTGATCACGCACCAGTCGAAGGTCACCTTGGCCATCGTCGGTTCGTCGACGGGACGAATGAGCCGACCGTCAGTAGCCGCCAAGCCCATCAAGAACCGCAGTTGGTTCTCCTTGTTGTACAGTTCGCGCAGACTGGTTTCGACCATCCCGCGGAAGTTGAAGTACTGCTCGGTGGCCTGAGCTTCTTCGGCGGCGGAACCCGGCCCAGGATTCTTTCCGCGTGCGATCCGCCATGCGATTTGGGCACTGTCGCGGCTGATTTTCGCGGTCTCCAGATTGCGATAGGCCAAGTGGAGATCCCAATACGTGTTCTCCACGTCCATGATCAGGTTTCGCACCATGCTTTGAAATTCGGACAAGGAAATGTCCGTATTGATCCTGGCCAACATAAGCGGAATCCGGTTGATCTGCGTGCCGCGTCCTCGCAACAACGGTTGATCCCACCTCACGTCGAATTGAGTTTGCCAGAAGTCCTGGAGGGCCACATAGGACGGCTTCGGGCTGAGGGAATCGGTCCAGTGCATGTAATTCGTCGAGTTCGACACCTGGAACGACGCACCCGTGGCAGTCTTCTTTTGGATACCCGTGGTCATTCCACCCGTAGTATTGTCCGTGACGCTTGGGAACGCCGTCGCACCGACTATGTTATTCTGAGGATTGTCCTGGCGAGCGATGTTCGAGTTGGCGAACAGATTGGCGTCGAACTCGGACAGTGCCACTTCTACGCCAGGAATGCCGGATATCGGGCGCTCCGGCTGATAGAAGAACGATCCGTTCAGACCGCCCTGACGGGATGCGAGACTCTGCTGAATACCCCCTCCGGAGTCGGTCGCCTGCGGATTTCCGCTGCCGTTGGTCTCCTGTAGTGCCGTGTCGTAGACTGACGAAGTGCCCGACCGTCCGACCAACGCGTCGGCCATCCCAAACGGCGTGACCCCTCCTAAATTGCGTATAGTCTTGCTGTTCTTCAAAGTGATCGCGATGCACTCTTCCAGGCTCACATCCCAAATCGAATCGAATTCGGGGTTGGAAACCGTCAGCGGATCCTTGCTCTCCTTGGCGTCGGCCAGTGTGGCGGTGTCGACGTCCGGATACTCGCTCTGCGTGGCCTTGTCCAGGTAGTGGGACAGGTCGTTGTCCTGGCTGGCGAAGAAGGGCTGCGTGGGATGGCAACCGGTGCAGACGGTCAGAGCGATCAGCAGGAAGGCGACAGCGGTTTGGAAGGGCCGACTCATCGTGGGTTCCTAGCGAGTTCCGTGGTACGCGTCTGTTGAGGCCAACAGTCCAGGGAGACGGTGGCCGGCACGCCTACGCTGCGCGCAGACGCCCGGCTTACCGCAAAAAAAAGTCAAGGCCCCCCTTGACCGTTTGCCTCCACCAGCTCGTACGCCACCAGCGCGAACTCCCTAGATAGAGCAATCGGCAAGCTTGTTATCGTCTTCCTAACCGGCAAACTTTCGACTTTCTACGCAATCGGAAAAGTTTAACAGTCGCGAGTGATGGAGACGCTAGCAGAGATATCGGTCGGGGTGGCTTGGCTCGGAAGAATGCCCGTTGTGGCGCGACGGGACGGGGAGAAGGGGGAGAAGGGCAAGGGATTGTGGGCAAGGGAATAGGGAACACGACCCACGGACAACTGACAACTGACAACTGACAACTGACAACTGACAACTGACAACTGACAACTGACAACGGACAACGGACAACGGACAACGGACAACGGACAACGGACAACGGACAACGGACAACTACAAAAACATCCCGACGAAGCCACCCGCTTCGTCGCTAGCTGCTTGCAGTTTGGCGATGCGTTGCTTCGCCTGCTCCAAGTCGCCGGCGTCAATGTAGCGATCGAATTCTACGGAGACCGAATGGCGGACGGTCTCTCGGAACCATTGCACAATCGGCTTCGACAGCCAATCACACGTCTCGCGGATCAGCTCGACATCCAAATCGCATGTGGCGGTGTGCCGATCCTCCGCGTCCGTGATCACCGTGCCTTCCAGCCGGAACTCCAGCATCCCGCGGTCTTCGCGGTTGGTCAGATGATACTGGCACTTGGCGTTGTACAGGTAATACGTGTTGAACGAGCCGTGCTTCTCGATCGCCGCCTTGATGCGTTCACAGAAGGCGCGATACTTCGGCGAGGCGTCCAGCGGGATGTCCAGTCGCGTGACGCTCCGCAGCGGCAAGCAGGCAAACGTAATGTCGACCCAATGATTCATGATCGTCCCGTACGCAAGAGTTGCCAACGGCTGTCAGTGCTGTCAACAGTCTGGGTGGCTGGTGGCTGAGCCTAAGCGAAGCCCCAGCCTTTCCTTCCGATGCTCTGCGTCATTGGGCAGACGACGCGGAGCGTCGAAATGCTTGCGTTCCCACGCGGAGCGTGGGAACGAGAGCGGCGCGAAGATGTTCAGCGCGGTGCCCCTCACCCCCAACCCCTCTCCCCGGAGTACCGGGGCGAGGGGAGGTTCTGAGTCTTGCAGTCTGTCCACTAATCCATCACGATCGGGGTTTTCTTCCGGCTGGCTGTCCGCTCGGTACGAGCGGGTTGCTGCCAACCCAGGGCCAACCAGCCTTCGGCGCACTGCATCTGCTGGAGCCGGAACTTGCCACCACCTTGGAAGTTACCCGGCAGGGCCAATCCATCAGAGACGATTTCCGGCTTGAACAACTTCTCGAACTTCTTTTTCATAAACGTCCGCATGGTGACTTGCTGGACGCTCTGGGTCCCGCTGCTCTTAGCAAATTCGACGGCAACTTCTCCATCCCGGTTCATCTTGATGCCGTACGCGCCCTTCTCCAGCTTGTACTTGGCACTGATCACCAGCGACCGTTTGACTTCCTGATCGCCCCGGGTAAAGCGGGTCCCGCGAATCCAAACCGTAAAGCCCTGCTCCTCAAAACGGGCTTCGATCGGCCGCTCTTTGGCGAAAGTGATCGACCAGGGGTCATCGTCCTGACCGATGGCCAGTTCTTCGGGCAAGTCACCCGTCAGGTTCTCGATGATCTCCTGTAACCGCTCGTCGGTCAGCGTGACGCCGCCCCAGAAAGCCTGGGACATGTTGGCAACCAACGACTCATGGAAGCGGACGGCCAAGTCATGCTTGCCAGTCAATTGCGGCGGGGCATTGGGGGCCGCCAGCTGATCGGCGCCCGTTTGCATACCGGTGATGTACAGCGTGTCTTCCGTGGTGTTGATCTTCATCGTCTTGGGGAATCCGCCACGACGCACCAACGGATTGCGGAACTTCTCCGCGAACATGTAGCTACCGCGGTCCAGCAGTTCGGTGGCCTCTTCATTCATCTTGGATTCCACTTTCCGCGCAGCAACTTCGGACGCGAGTTGCTCGGCCTGCGGCTGGGCCTTCCGGGCCTTCTTCCAGGCGATATTGCGGACCAGACTGGAATTGGCAGCAATATCGTTGATGGTGCTGACGGTCTGGCAGACGGCGCGAGCGGGACGGGACGAGATTCCCATCGCGTCGACCAGCACTCGTTTGCGGCCGTCCACGGTCGTCACACCATCGCTGTAGATCGTAACCGGGCCGTTGTATCCAACGTTTTTGGAAAGCGTCGTACCGGCCAGCATAATGTCGAAAGCCGCGTGGGTTTCGCAAGGCACCAGATCCAGGCTGACGCGACCCTTCATCTCCGCCTCGCCGACCATGGTCGTGCCGAGAATCACCTCGTTCACGGGTACTTTTTCCTCGACGTCGGTCTCGATGGCCGTCTTCAACATCTGCTCGGAGAGTTGCACGTACAGATTTGGGCACCAGAAGTGCTGACGCACGGTTGCGACGAGCTCCTTCGCTTGACCGTACTTCTCCAGCCAGCCCAGCTTCTTGCCAATCGCGATCGCGTCGTCCGTGTTGGCTTTCTTGGCATAGGACTCCAAGTGCTGGGCCAGTTCTGCCAGGTTCTTCTCAAAGGACTGTTTTGCGTCAGGCGTCGCGGCGAAGGCCAGCACATCCGCGTAGCGATTCAGCGCCTCGCGCAAGGCCAAGAAGTGCGAGACTTCCAATCCGATTTGATTTACATAGTAACGTTCCGCAATCGCCTCCAGCGCATTCCAATCCGGAGCGGACTCGGATTTCAACTGGGCCTCCAATTCGTTCCAGCGCAGGAACTGTCGCCAGTTCTCCGCGTTTTGCGGACAACCGCCGGCCAGAAAGCTCTGCAATCGCGTCATGACTGCCACCAGCTCGGAGCGGGCCTCCTGCACATCCTCCGCGCGGACTGGCGCGAAGTTCTTCTGGGCGTCGCGGGCCGCCTGCGGCAGTTCCTCGAGGTGGAGCTGGGACAGGTCTTGCAGCCAGGCTTCCAACGCTTGGCGGACCGCCACGAAACGGCTCTTGTCCAACCCTGGCGTGGTCCCGGAATACAGCTGATGAATCTGCCGGATCAACGTGCGGTCAGCCGCGCGACCTTTCTGCACCTGGGCGGCCAGTTCCTCCGACTTCAAGAACTTTCGCCACGTCGGCGCGTTCTCGTCTTGGCCCAGCCAAGCCTGCGCGTCGTCCAGCGCGGCTTTGACGCGAGCTTCCGGCGATTGCGCGGAGGCCCGGTTCAGGCTTCCCAGCAGGAGGCAAGAAAAACAAGAAATAGATGCCAACCAACAATAGAGTCTCCGCATCCCGCCGCTCCTTGCAGAAATAGAGAAAGGACCTCGCCTCCTGGAAAAGTCTGGACACTAACATGGATTATCGTGCGTTATGACACGAAGAAATCGAATTTCCACCCAACCTTCCCATAGCCATGAAAGCACGACAAGTCCCCTTTGCTACCGTGAATCCCCCAGTTGTCCCAGCGAACGTACTCTGTAGATTTGACGCTTTGAGTAAATTTTACGCAACCCGTGTACATTGAACTGACAACCTCATTTCTTCCCCAGTTGCCGCTTCGCCTGGAAGAAGCGGCTGAGGACGGCGCCACAGGCGTCGGCCATGACCTGCGGAATCACTTGTGCGCGGTGGTTCAATCGCGGGTCGTTCAGTAATTGATACAGCGATGCCACCGCGCCCGCTTTCGGGTCGGTCGCGCCATAGACCACCACGGGAATGCGTGCCTGCACGATGCCCCCGGCACACATCACGCAGGGTTCCAGTGTCACGTAGAGCGTGCAGTCTTCGAGACGCCAGTCGCCCATCGCGGCGGCCGCCTGCGTGATGGCGATCATCTCGGCGTGCGCGGTCGGATCCCGCAACTGGACCCGTTGATTGTGGGCCGACGCGATCACACGGCCCTGACGAACGATCACCGCCCCGACGGGAACCTCGTCCTCGAGCAGGGCCTGTTCGGCTTCCTGCAGCGCCCGGCGCATGAATTGTTCGTGCATCTTGGCCCTCCGTATCTACGCTCGTGTCTGTCCCGGATTTCTTAACAGCCGCTAACGATACCCGACCCGACGGCAAATTCAACCGACGCTGGCCAGACGTCCTGTCAGGGCATCCATTTCGGCATCATTTTCCGACACGCAATTATACCAAAGGAGGGGTTTTCGTGGAGATTGAACTCGTGTGATCATCCGAGAAAAGTAGGATATTCTTGCAGCTCCCCTAGGTTGGGCTATAGCCAAACCCGTCAGCATTTCACATAGTGTTTGCAATTGGAGACTGCAGGCTCCGTGGGGGGGCAACACTGCGGTCGTGTTGTGTTACTCAGGCTCAAACATAGAAGTGCGATACCATGGCAATTCGAGTATTGATTGCAGACGATCACGAAATTTTGCGGAGCGGATTGAGGGCGATCTTCGAGGGGACGGATATCAAGGTCGTGGCCGAGGCGTCCTGCGGCAAGGACGCCTTGCGTTTGGTCGGCGAGAAAGGTGTGGACGTGGTCATCCTGGACGTCCGTATGCCGGATATGGACGGCCTGAATGTACTGGGCCGGCTCAAACTGGACCATCCGCAAATGCCGGTGTTGATGCTGTCGACCTACGATAACCCCACCTATGTGGCTAGGGCCGTGGCCTTGGGGGCGGCCGGATATCTGCTCAAGGGCTCCGACGGTGAGTCCATCATGGAAGCGATTCGCAAGGCGGCCACGGGCCAGAATGTCTGGACACGGGAAGAACTGCGGCGCGTGAGTGGTGCCTTGGCCACGCCCCGTGCGAGTTCAGAAGTGGAAGTCCCGTTGACGCAGCGTGAAAGTGAAGTCCTGCGGCAATTGGCTTTGGGCCTCACGAACAAGGAGATCGCCCAGGCGCTGAATATCAGCTACGAAACTGTCAAGGAGCATGTCCAGCACATTCTCCGCAAGATCGGCGTCACCGATCGTACCCAGGCGGCGGTGTGGGCGGTACGCAAGAAGTTGGCGTGACCAAGGTTTCGGGCCCTTGATCGTAAGGTTGTGAAAAACTAGCAGGGTGGCTGGTGGCTGAGCCTAAGCGAAGCCCCAGTCCACGGTTGCTGGGGCTTCGCTTAGGCTCGGCCACCAGCCACCCGCTGCGTTGCTAGCCCTGACAGCATTTCGCAACGTTGCGATCAAGGCCGGTTTCGGCTTAATCCGTTTTTCGCAGGGTCACCATGCTGTCCAAGTCTACCGACATCCGCGTGAAGAGCATCTCGACGTCGACCGAACGCTTCGGTTACCGGACGCCCATAAAATTCGGCGGGCGCGTGGTCGTGGACGTCGTGCTGTTTAACGTCGCCGTGGAGGTCGAATCGCGCGACGGCAGACGGGGGCAAGGCTGCGGGTCGATGCCCCTGGGCAACGCCTGGGCTTGGCCCAGCCCGACGTTGCCGGGCGAGGCGACGTTATCCTGTATGCTCGCGTTGGCGGAGCGATTGGCGGCCAGCGCGGCCAACTACACAGAGGCCGGTCATCCGCTGGAGATCACCCATGATCTGGCGGCGGACTATGCTGCGGCGGCTGCGGGCACGACGCAGGAGGCAGGCCTGCCCGAACCGATGCCGGTCTTGGCGCAATTGGTGGCAGCCAGTCCTCTGGAAGCCGCGATTCACGACGCCTACGGGAAAGCTTTGGGGAGGAACTCCTACAATCTCCTCGGCCCTGACTTCGTCAATCGCGATCTGTCGCACTACCTGACGGCAGAATTTTCCGGCGAGTTCCTGGACCGCTACACGCTTCGGCAGCCGAAGCCGCAAATACCCCTGTATCACTTGGTCGGAGCACTCGATCCCCTGACCCGTGACGATGTGTCGACACCGGTGAACGACGGCCTGCCGGAGACGTTGGGGCAGTGGATTCTGGCGAACGGGCTCACGCACCTGAAGATCAAGTTGGCTGGCGACGATCTCCGCTGGGACGTCGAACGAGTCGTCGGCGTCGAACGGGTCGCGGCGGAAGTCCAGCCGCAACGCGGTTGTCGGAATTGGAACTACTCGCTCGACTTCAACGAGAAATGTGCGAATGTGGCCTACGTGCTCGAGTTCCTGGCCAAGCTCCAGGCGCTGGCGCCTGCGGCGCTGGCGCGCGTCCAGTACATCGAACAGCCCACCCATCGCGACCTCCGGGCCAATCCCGAAAACCGGATGCACGAAGCCGCCCAGATCAAACCCGTGGTCATTGACGAGTCGCTGGTCGATTTGGAGAGTCTGCTACTGGCGCGTGAGCAGGGCTACTCCGGGGTGGCACTCAAGGCGTGCAAAGGTCACAGCGAAGCCCTGTTGATGGGCGCTGCGGCCCAGAAGTACGAACTCTTCCTTTGCGTGCAGGACCTGACCTGCGTCGGCGCGTCCTTTCTGCATTCCGCCAGCTTGGCCGCCCGCGTTCCCACCGTCACTGCGATTGAGGGCAATGGCCGCCAGTACTGCCCGGCCGGCAATCGGGGCTGGACAGATCGCTATCCAAGCATGTTCCACATTGTGGACGGCACCGTGGGTACCGCAGTCCTGGACGGCAACGGACTGGGTTACTAAACGCTGGCAGTCTACGGAAGTAGCTTCACGTTCCGCACGAACGCGTTCGACTTGATCTCCGCCTGTTTCAAAGATTTGCCGTTGACGACCACGTTGGTCAACGTCACGTTCTCGATGACGTTCGCTTCGCTGAACCCGGTGAACTCCAAGCGAGGGTCTTTGCCGACCACGCGGATGTCCTTGAAGACCACGCCGTCGATGTGCCCGCGGGCCTCGTCGCGCGTCCAGACGGCCTTGCCGATCCATAACGAGATCAGCCGCTTTGTTTCCTCAATGCGGATGTTTTCGAACCGGATATTGCTGATGCGCGCCGAATCGCAGTGGTACACGCGCAGGGTCCATTCGCGGCCCAGATCGTGGATGATGTCACAATCGGTGAAGAGCACGTCGTCCACGTTCTCGCGAAGTTCCGCACCGACGCTCAGCGCGTGAGCGACCTCGTTCCACAGCACGCAATTCTTCGCCACGACTTTGCGCACTTCGCCCTGGCCTTGATCCGACTTCACGACGATCAGGTCGTCGAGCGTGCGGATGAAACAGCCGTCCACCGTCACGTCGCGGCTGTTGCAGATGTCGATGCCGTCCGAGTTGGCACGGTAGCCGAGCAGTTTGACGTTCTTTACCGTCACGCGGTCGCACTGGCGAATGGGAATCGTCCAAGTGCTGGAGTCGCGCAGGATCACGCCTTCGATTTGGATATCCTGGCCGCGGACCACCAGCAGGTTCCGCGCGTGCGTCGTACAATGGCTCCCGTCCACGATACCGCGTCCGCGGAAGACGATCTTCTCGCCCTTCAGCGTGAAGGTCGGCGCGTAGGTCTTCAGCCCGCTGTAGCTGCTGACGTGGAATTTTTCGTCCGGCTTGATCACCCCCCGCACAATCGCACCGCCCGCGACATAGACGGTCTTGCCGCTGGGCACGGTGAGACTGCCGACTTCGTGGATGCCGGGGCCGTAGAAAATGACGTGGGGGTCATCCGGACGGGGCACATTGATCTCCGGCGGATTCCCGAAGATGTGCAGCGCGCCCACCCACGTGTCGTTGATCTCGATGGTCAAAGGGCGCGGCTTGTCCAGTTGCAGGGAGATCAGCTTGCCGTGGATGGACGGTTGGATGCCGTACGAGGCTGGCAAGACCTTGGCCGAGCGGACTGCTTCCGGGCAGGTGATCTGAATGCGAACGGTGCCTTCGAAATCGAAGGTGGTGAAGGATGCCTTCTCGAAGAAGTCCGCCGAGTTCTGCTTGTCGTCCATTCCCTTCCAACGAGCTTTCTGATCGGCGGGTGAGACTTTCGCCACGTACACGGGTGTGTCCTGGCCTTCGACCTGCACCGTGTAGTCCGTGGAAAGCTCCTCGCCCTTCGGCGCCGGATAGACCTGCACGGTCACCGCCAGCGAAACGCCTGGCATCAGCCCAAGGAGTAGGAAGGCGAAGGCGGACAACGCACGCGGAACAAACATGCCACTCATGGCGTTTTCCTTTCAAGCCGTGACCTTGGAACCTGTAACCACCAAACCTTGTTGTCTACCGTCACTTCGCCGGTTGTGGGCGCAATAGGATTCTGTCACAGTTCTAAGTCCGCCTCAAGAGGTCCTTGCTTCCTGTGGCCGCACGCTACCAGCCGACGTAACTTTAGCCGCCTGGCGCCAATTCGGCAGATGATGATTGGCTGGAAAATTGCACAATCCAAGGACAGCGGCTAAGATGCTCGGTATTCTCGCCGGAGGGCAGCGATAAGCGAGCGAAACAAGTTGCTTCGCGTCCTTACCCGCACGTCGGGCAAACCGATTCGCCTGCCGCACTGGCTGCTCCCATCGATCGTATCGGTTCGGAGTGAGTCCTGAACCATCATCAGAACCGCGAAAGGATACTGCGTGGAGACCACTAAACTCTTGCGTCGCGCGATCGGGCGACGTGCACTGTTGATCATCGTAGCTGCCTTGGCGTCGGGGCCAGGCCTGATCGGGCTGTTGGCCGTAGCTGCGGAGGCTCCCTGCTGGCCTCGCTTCCACGGCCCGAACGGGGACAACCATTCTCCCGCCACGGGCTTATTGAAGAAATGGTCGGACGAGGGGGCCAAACTCATCTGGACCGCGAAGGGAATCGGCCACGGTTTTGCCGGCGTCACGATAGCCGATGGCCGCATCTACACTGCCGGCGAGTTTAACGACGACACGCGGATCACAGCCCTGGGGATGGACGGCCATGTCCAATGGCAGTCTGAGAACGGCAAGGGCCGGGCGACAGCCAGTCCCGCCGGCGCTCGCTGTACCCCCACCATCGACGGAGACCGGCTGTACCACGAAAACGCCGGCGGGCAGCTCGTCTGCTTGGAGGCCAAGACGGGCAATCGCGTCTGGGGCTTGAGCCTGGGCCCGGAATTCCAGGGCAAGGGAGGGGGGTACGACCAGTCCGAATCACCGTTGATCGACGGCGATCGGGTGATTTGTTGTCCCGGCGGCGTAACGGCGATGGTGGCCTTGGATAAGAACACCGGGAAGACGGTGTGGCGATCGCCCAGCGTGGGCGAGCCGGCCGGCTACACGTCACCGATGCTGGTCTGCTACCAGGGCTTGCGGATGATCCTCGCAGTCAGCCAATTTCAACTCATCGGCGTCAACGCCGACACGGGCGAACTGCTGTGGCAATTCAAACATTACAAGTCGGGCCCGTATTGCATCTGCGCCATGCCTGTGTACCACGACGGCCGGGTATTTCTCACGGCCGGCTACGGAATGGGCTCTGTGTTGTTGCAGATCAAGGTCGAAGGAAAGAAGGCCACTGTCGAGCCGGTATGGCGCAGCACTGACCTGGACAACCGCCAGGGCGGCGTGATCCTGTTGGACGGGTATCTCTACGGCGTGGCGGATCGCAACAGCAATGCCAAGTGGATCTGCCTCGAGTGGAAGACGGGCAAGACGATGTATGCCGAGCGGGGGTTGGGTCAAGGCTCGCTGACCTATGCCGATGGGATGCTCTACGTCCTGAGCGAGAGGGGTAAGGTCGGCATGGTACGGGCGACACCAATGAACCATGACGTGACGAGCACTTTCGAGATTCCTAAGGGCGGCGATGGGCCGGTATGGGCCCATCCGGTCGTTTGCGGCGACCGGCTCTATGTCCGTCACGGTGATTTCTTGTATGTCTATAGCCTGCGCGCGACGTAGCCCTAAGCGTACGCAAGAACAAGTCGCCCAAGGAAATTGCAGACGTGGTCACGGCGTGAGGGACCACAACTCCGCAGTTTCGTCCTAGCGGACTTCATTCCGCTCGGGTATCCCAAACTCAAACAACCCAGGAGCTAGACCGCCGTGTCTGATCCGACATGGCGGCAGGCACAGGAATGGCTCCGCGCGATCTGGGGCTGGCTCGGCAGTTACATCTTTAGGGTCAGGCCGAACGTCATGCCTTGGACCCAGAAAGTTGTGTCCCGAATGCCGTTGAACGCGGGATTCGCTGGGGCTGTCGGTGTCCCTCCGAGCAGTTGCGAGGCGTTCGTTGTGGGCGTACCGGCCGCGGAAACATCGATCTGATCGGCCGCCATCGCAAGATGGTTCCAGTATGTGAACGAGTAGCCCAGAGAGAAGTCGAGTCGGTGGGTGAGGTGATAGATCGCCTTGATCTCGGCGGACGGAGCCAAGCAGAACTGATCCGACGTATAGTTGCCAATGTTGCTTGGTTGGGTTAGTAGACCTCCGGCCGCGGGGGGCGAATTGGCCTGTCCAGGTATGGTGATCGAGGAACTGCCATTGATACTTAGCGTTTCGTGCATATTGCCCAGACCCAGCTTACCGAGCAACGAGAAGGTGAACGGGCCGGCGTCAGCCTCAGCCAACAACCCCAGGGCAGCCCCGTCGAAGTGATTATGCACCTCGAACACATCCTGGAACGTAAATTGCGTCCCGGGCGGATAGCCACCACTGATTTGCGTCATGCTGTTGTTGATCGAGAGGCCGTTGTCGATCCTCGCAAACTCGTAACCCGCGATCAGGTCCAAGCGTCGGCCGCCACACGCGTAGAGCAGGTATCGGGCATACGCTTCGGCGGTCGACAGGTCGTTGAATTCCCTGGCTTGAATACTCCCGCTGCGCACGCCGGGACTGGTCACCACCAACGTATCCTGGCGGTTGACAGACGGATTTGTGTTGAAGAACGGCCTCGCCAACACGGGAAAACCGTTGGCATTGGACGCGATTCCGAACACGGTCGAATCGAGTTCGGCAATGAAGAACGCGCCACCGATTCCCCATACGTGGCTGTCATCCAACCAGGCCCCCAACGACAACTCGCCAGCCGCCCTAAGGTGCCCCCCCACGTCGCCGCCGAACAGGATGGCCGCGTCGGGAAGGACGCCATCGACGCTCGGCGGACTCGTCGTGACCAGGGCAGGCAGCGGCCGGGCCTTACGCCAAGTATGCATGTACTCCAGCGTGACCCAAGGATCCCAAAGCAAACCATTTGCGTAGACGGACCGCTCGCAGCGGCTAGAGCCGGTGCAGCGGGGTATGCATTCAGACTCACAGGGCGGGTCTGCTTCCGCCACCTGAGTGTGACAACTCGCCGGGATGTTGACAGGGACGTCACCGATCGCGTCCTGGAAGCCTTCCTCAGGCGAACTGACGACCTGGGCTGCGGAAGCTTGGACGACGGAAGGCTTCGAATTCTGATCTGCGTACGCGGGGGCGGCGTGCGCCAATGCGAGAGCAACAAGACCCAGCAGCGTCCTGTGTGGTTTCATAGTCACGACTCGTAAGAGAAGAGTGTCAAGAGTCACCCGCACAATCTACATCGACTAGGAAAACTGGTTATTGCAGAAAACCCGATACATACGAAACACTCATCTCAAACCGCCCAAACCTCCATTTAGCGACACCAACCTCTACAACGCCGTCCCAGCCTGAGCGAAGAGGGCGTCCACGGCCTGTTCATACTGGGCCATGCTTCCACCGCCCTCGCCTTCACCGCCCGAGTTCGCGATGAAGCTGGTCGCGCTGCCATACAGCCGATAGGCCATGCCGCCGCTGGCGTCGGTGGCCGACTGCACCAAGCTGGAACTGAGCGAGACTTGGGTCACCGTACCGGTGGCGGTATTGGTGACGTTCAGCTTGCCGGCAACGACCTGAGTTGGTGTCAGCCCGTCCCAACCGCCCAGATTCATGAACCACTGAACATTGCCAGTAGCATCGACGCCGAACACCATGCCTTGCGCCCCGGTTTGGCCCGACATCCCAGAGTGCAAGAGGTCACCTAGGTACAAGGATGCATAGCGTTGGCTGAGGCCCAACTCCACGAAGTTATTGCCCGCTCCGGTGATCCCGGTCGGGTAGCTGAACATCGGCAGGAAGACATCCATCACGTTGCTCGACACCACCGTTCCGCCTTGGTCGCCGACGTGCGCCCCACCGTCCGTCACACCCGAAGGTTGTGTCTCGGTGATCCTGTACATGGTCCCCGTCTTGGTCGGCAGGACATTGTGGAAGGTGTAGCAGCCTGTGCTGTCGGTCATCGTCGTCAGATTGACGGCGGTGCCCTGAATGTTGGTGCCCGTCAGCGAAATCGGCACATTGCCGACGCCCAGTTCATTAGTGTCCTTGACGCCATCGCCGTCCAGGTCGATATGGACGTAGCCGGACACATTGCTGGGCACAAAATCGACCACCTGGACGTACACGGTAGCCGTCGCGGTTCCGCCGTGGCCATCGTTGATTGTGTACGTGAATTGATCTGTCCCCGGGCCGGCCGCCGGAGTGTGCGAGTAGTACACGTATTGCCCGTCCGTTGTGACCGTACCGCGTGTCCCGGCCGTCGACGATTGGATCGTTAGGGTCTCATTGATGTCCGGTGCGAAACTGTCGTTCCCCAGGACGTCGATACGATTGTCCTTCGAGTCCTGCAAGATGAACAGCGGAACCGCAGCGCTATAGTCATTCACGGCCGTCGGGTCGTCGTTGACCGGCGTGACGGTGATCGACACCGTGCCGGCGGCCTTCTTGCTGTCCACAACGGTGCCGCCGGTGTTCCCGAGGTCGTCGACCAGCACGGTCAGATTGTCACTGCCGCTGTAGTTATCCGTCGGGGTATAGGACAGACTGTTCAAGGCCCCGTTCACTTGGACGATCAGGCCGGTGAGCACCACGCGCTCCGGCGCGGGGTGCGTCACGTTGGCGCCGCTGGCAGCGCCAACGGTCAGCGTGCCGTGCGACACCCTGACGTCGACCTGCACGCCGCTACCCCCGTCCGCATCTATGTCGGCCACGGTGAATGCCGTGCCGGGATTCAGCGCGAGAGTCCGTTCCTCGGCCACCTGCCGCGTCTCCCCCGTGATCTCCAGCGTGGGGGCGTCATTGTCGGCCATGACCGTGACCGCGACCGTGCCCGTACTCGGACCATTGCCGACGTTGCTGTCGGCGATCGTGTAGGTGAACGAATCCGGTCCGTAGTAGTTCTCGGTCGGCGTGTACCGCACACTCGTGCCGCTTAGTGTCACCGCCCCGTGGGTAGTGGCGACGGTGCTGCCGACGGCGGCTCCGTTCAAGTGCGTGATCGATAACGTTCCGCCGGAGGTTTTGAGATCGTTAACCAGTACATCGATTGCATTATTGGTGCTGTCCTCGATAACGGTCTTCGAATCATTACCCGCGTAGGGCAGGGTCGGCGGGACGACGTTGATATTGATAAAGTCCGTGCGGGTCAGCACGTTGCCCTGCCCAATGTTTCCGAGGTCGCTGGTAGTCATCATCAAGCTCGTGATCCCCAAGGCGGAGCCCGGCGTGTACGCGACGGAAGCCAGGGCAGCATTGACGGCGCTAACCTTGCCGGTTAACCGCAACCTGGCCGTTCCGCTGCCCGAGAACGCAGGGGCTGTCAACGTGCCGACGTCTACCTGCAAGTCGGTCTGGACTGTGACGTCCCCATCAAGATCGGCGACGGAAAGTCTATTCCCGTTGGCCGCGGAGAACACCAAGGCGGCGTTCTGCTGCACGGTCTGTTGACCGGGCACGGTATTGATGGGGGCGTCGTTGTCGGGCGTGACGGTGATGGTCACGGTTTTCGTGTCCTGTTTTGCGCCGTCGCCGCCCGTGTTGCCCAAGTCATCGACCGTCAAGATCACCTTGGCCGTGCCGTTGTAGTCCGCCGATTGCGGGAAGAACTTGGTTCCCGACGCGGCGTTCAGGGCGGCTTTGATGTCTGCGAGCGTGCCGGTGGCGCTGAACGACGTATTGTTCGTCCCGCCACCCGAGCTGTACGTCAAGCGGCTCGCGTCGCCCAGCGTCAACGTGCCGCCGTTCACTGTCGCGGTTAGCTGCATGGTGCCCGCGCCCACGTCGGAGTCCGTCACATTCAGGGCTAGTGGGACTTCCTGCGTCCCCTCAGGCACCGTGATCGGATTTGGGATCGACAGGTGCGGCGGGTCGTTCATGGAAAACGCCGAGATGGCGACGAGGGCTTGCGGCGGTTCCGCTTCCGCGTTAAGCCTCTCAATCAGCATCAGGGCGTCGAGGGGTGTCAGAGCACGGTCAGCGTTTACGTCGATTTTCATCCCCTGGATGCTGCCCGACTCAGCCTCGCCTCCGCCGGTCGTTGGGCTGGGCGGATCACTCGCGATTAGCCCACGTGATCCGCCCTGATTCAGAGCGTTGATGACGACCAGAAGATCCACCGGCGTGACGCGGGCGTCGACGTTGACGTCGCAGGGGTCCGAGGCGTTGTGCCAGACGTTAGGAAGAAGCTCTCCCGCCAGCAGGTTTCGGTCTTCGAGGCGTTCAAACTGACTGAACCTCCGTTGTGCCGCACGGACGGCCAAACCACACCTCCGGTTCTTGCTCTGACGCCCGCTGACAGGACGGCGTGCATGACTCATAGCTGTTTCCTGGTTCGATAAAGGGTTGTTAGTGATCCCTGGAGAAACTTGGCGCCAACGTGGACAACGAAACTCGAAAGCAATCATAGCCCCGAATCATCGATTATCAAACGGGTTGCGTGACTCCGTCGGCCGACGTGACGGTCGACGAGGACGCGGTCCCAGCTGTGATGTACCGCCAAGGCAGGCGGCTCCTCTGTCGTCGCGTGGCGAGTCGTCGGACCTGGCAGACGGGGGAATACTGGACCTGGAGTCGGTCTTGAACGACTTGGCCTTTGATGTGGCCGGGGCGTGAACGAGGGCAAACTGAGGCGAACTGAGGCACAAGAGAATGACTCCCTCGCCCCGGTACTCCTGGGAGAGGGTTGGGGTGGGCTGAGAAAACGGGAGAACGGAGTGAACCCAGAGTTCATCCTGCTTTCGTTCCGGTAGACAAAAAGATTGATGACAAAAAGATGGCAGGAATCCCACGTTCCCAAGGAACATTTTTTTTGTCATCAATGTTTTTGTCCTTTCAGTTCCGAAACCCCTATTTTTGTCAACCCAGGGTTGGGGTGAGGGGTGGTATCCGCGGCGTTGCCCTGACCAAGTAGGTTGGGCTTTCCAGCCCGACGTGAGAACCGCTGATAGAACGCTCATAACTTACGACTCTGCGTCTCTCGACTTCGCACCCCTACCGATTGACAACGGACAACGGACAACGGACAACTGACAACTCCCCTGACCCCAAGGAGTAACCACCATGTTTTCGCGATTCTCGCTCTTCGGTTCCGACTCGACGCGCAAGTCCACGAAACGCACCAACCAGCGGCGAGAAAAGGACCTTCGGCAGCGACGGCGGCGGCTGCTGATGGAGGCTTTGGAGGATCGAAGACTTCTGGCCACCGATCTCATGTCCATTGGTTTTGCTTTCGGCCAGGCCAACAGCGACTCCGACACGCCGTCGATCAGCGCCGACGGACGCTATGTGGCGTTTCGGAGCGACGCCAGCAATCTGGTGAGCGGCGACAGCAATGGCTGGGCTGACATTTTCGTGCGGGACATGCTGAGCCACACCACCAGCCGCGTCAGTGTGGACACCGCGGGCACCCAGGCCAACGGCTTCTCCGAAGATCCTTCGATCAGCGCCGACGGACGCTATGTGGCGTTTCGGAGCAACGCCAGCAACTTGGTGAGCGGCGACACCATTGGAAGTACTGACATTTTCGTGCGGGACACGCTGAGCAACACCACCAGCCGCGTCAGCCTGGACACCGCGGGGAACCAGGCCAACAACGTCTCCTTAACGCAGTCGATTAGCGCCGACGGGCGCTATGTGGCATTTATGAGCGGCGCCAGCAACCTGGTAAGCGGCGACACCAATTTCTCGATCGACATTTTCGTGCGGGACACGCTGAGCAACACCACCAGCCGCGTCAGCGTGGACACTGCGGGAACCCAGGCCAACAGCGACTCCTATACGCCGTCGATCAGCGCCGACGGACGCTATGTGGCGTTTGAAAGCCAAGCCAGCAATCTGGTGAGCGGCGACACCAATGGCACGAGGGACATTTTCGTGCGGGACAGGCAGAGCAACACCACCAGCCGCGTCAGCCTGGACACCGCGGGGAACCAGGCCAACAACTTCTCCTTAACGCAGTCGATTAGCGCCGACGGGCGCTATGTGGCATTTATGAGCGGCGCCAGCAACCTGGTAAGCGGCGACACCAATGGCACGCCTGATATTTTCGTGCGGGACACGCTGAGCAACACCACCAGCCGCGTCAGCGTGGACACCGCGGGCACGCAGGCCAACCGCTTCCGATCCGACAGTCCTTCGATCAGCGCCGACGGGCGCTATGTGGCGTTTCAGAGCGACGCCAGCAACCTGGTGAGCGGCGACACCAATGACTCGCGGGACATTTTCGTGCGGGACACGCTCGAGGCTTCCACTCAGGCGGTCTCCGTAGGGGATCCGCTGCTCCCGTTTCAGTCCAGATATACATCCGCCGACACGCCTTCGATCAGCGCCGACGGGCGCTATGTGGCGTTTA
>JAPLNJ010001036.1 GCA_026692885.1 Planctomycetota bacterium
CGGGGCCCCCGTCGAAGCGGGACCGCGATCGTGCAATTCCTGCTGGAACCGCTGCCCGCTCCGCCGCAACATCTGCACGTGAAGCTGCCCGGACTGGGTCACCTGGAGCGAACGTTCCAAAGCCTCTTTGAGCACTTGCAGGCCGGCCGTTGCCGAACCGTCCCCCGGCGCCACGGTACGAATCTGCCGATAGAGGGTGGTCAGATCCTGCATCAGTTCGGCCGAGCGCGCCGTCAGCAGTTGCTCCTCTTCGGCCAGCATCACCATGAGCTTGTCGGCAGTGGCGAGCCACGGGGTGACATCTTTTGGCGTAAACTGGTTGTTGGCCAACCGGTAACGCAGCGTGGGGACGCCGCTCGCCGCAGCCAGCTCCGTCAGCCACCGCTCCCATTGCTCGACTTCATCCTGGCACAACCGCTGGACCGTCTGCGACGTCTCCAGCGACGGGCCGGGGGCCGCGTCCTTTCCGGTGGCGGAATTCGCCGGAGCGGTGGTAGCCGGGATCGCCGACGTCGCCGCGGCGGTGTCCAGCTTGAGCAGCCGCTGGCGGGCCGCGCTCAACCGTTGCTGCAGCTCGGCCTCGTAGTTGGCGACCGCCTGCAGTCGCGACTGCAAGTCGTCTTCGCTGAACGTGGCGTGCGGAGCGAGTTGCTGAACCTTTTCCTGGAGGACACGGCAGCTGAGTACAAGGACTTCCTGCCTGGTCTTTTGACGCTCTAGTTCGGCGCGGCGCAGATCGACCGAGGCATCCGCGAACGTGGACTCGAGTACCGCCAGCAGCAGGCGTCGTTCCTGTTCGCCCGGTGCGATCGCCGTATCTTTGTTGCTCAGGTCTTCCTGGAGGCGACGCCGCGCACGAGCGGCCTGATCCTGTTTCTCTTGAGCGACCTGCAAGGCGTCCTGCGCGACGGTAATCTGGTGCGCACAGGTGCGACCGCGGCTGGCTTCGGCCTCTAATTGGTCGCGGTAATCCTCAAGCACCAGCCACGACTCGGCACGCCCCGACTTCGTCCTGCTGTCCGACAAACGTTGGAGATCTTCCCGGCGAAGATCCCGCTTGCGGCGCTGCTCCGTAGTCTCGTCCAAAGCCGACTGGTGGCTCTGGTAGATGAGATCCAAGGCATGGAGGAGTTCCAGTTCGGCGGTCGCGTCGGCGGACCCGTTCGTCAGCTGTCCCGGCGGCGCGAGCGAACCGAGTTTCAGGATCCGCTGGGCCAATTCACGGCGTTTGGATGCCAGCTCGGTGCGTGCCTTGGTCGAGTCCTGGTTGGACGACACATCCTCGGCCGATCCCCGCAGAGATGTAGCTACCATCGCCACGATGGCCAGCAAGAGCGCCCGGGTCAGGGGCCAAATCGCACCCCATTGATGATCGCCACCCGCATCGTACCAGGGAGTGAGCCGCAGCATTTCAAACATCCTTGACAGGCTTTAGGGAACGACTACAAGGCAAGTGGTTGGGGAGAGTACTCGCAGCATTCCTGGCGGACAAGACCAGAATTCGCCCGGCCGACGCAAATCGCCCAAACTGCGACTTACGTCACATCGGTTGAGCGGATCGCAGAAGCCCGGGGTGAAACCCGAGGCTGGGCGTGTACCACGACACGCAGGACGAACAGGTCTACCGGGTGCTCTCGCGCCGCCTGAAAGACAAGTTTGACATCTTCGGCGGCCGGCCGGACACCATCGAGGACGATTGGATGGAGAGTGCGGAACAACTTGAGGCCACCCTGGACCAGTACATTGAGTTGGGTAAGCCATTTCCTGCCGCTCGCCCAACTCGACCCACGACTCGAACTTAAGCCGGAGAGGCGGTATACTCGGACCTGCGGGATGCAGGCTTCGCACCCTGATTGCGTCTTGGGTCGTCAATGAATCGAAATCGCAAGGCTCGTGCCGAGCCGCACGGCATGCACGTGCCCCAGGTCCCGTCTGCCGGACAGGATCTACGGGGACGATCAGAACCCAGCCCCTACCCAGCCGGAAAAGGAATCGACACGATGAGACACTCCCACGTCACGACGTCCGCCATCCTGTCACTTGTGGTCAGCCTCTGCATGGCCGGCTGCGAGTCTGCCCTAACCGCGGCAGAGGCGGGCCAAGCAGTCGCTCCAGCCCGCGACTCGCTGCCGGCGCAAAGCCGTTTGGGCATCAACCTGAACGGCCCCGCCGATTGGAACACCGAATACCCGTTTGTCGATGTGTTTCGCATGTCGCGCCAGTGGATCAGCCAGCGTCAAGGAGCAGCGTGGGGCCAAGGGCCGAAGCTGGAGCACGACGCCCACGGCTGGATCAAGCGATTCGAGCCAGGCTGCTGGGCCGAGACGCCGGTCCTCACGGGTGGCCACGCTCCCAGCGGCGATTATGTCTGTCTGTACGAAGGCGAAGGCCAGATCGAGTTCCGGTCCAGCGATCGGATCGTGTCGCAAGAACCGGGCCGCATCGTGGTGCACATTGAGGGTCAACAGGGCGGCACGTTCCTGATTCTGCGCAAGACCAATCCGCAGAACTACGTGCGCAACATCCGCGTGATCATGCCGGGGTTCGCAGCGACCTACCAGAAGGAACCCTTTCAGCCGACGTTTGTGAAGCGGTGGCGAGGCTTCAACACTTTCCGATTCATGGATTGGATGTTGACCAACGGCTCGCCGCAGAAGGATTGGTCCGACCGGCCGAGACCGGAGGACTGCAACTGGACCGAACGCGGAATTCCGGTGGAGGTGATGGTCGACTTGTGCAATCGGCTGAAGGTGAATCCCTGGTTCTGCCTGCCGCATCAGGCGACGGACGACTACGTCCGCAAGTTCGCCGAAACAGTTCAGCGGTCACTGGATCCATCGCTCCAAACTTGCCTCGAGTACAGCAACGAAGTCTGGAACAGCGGTTTCGTCCAGAATCGCTATGCTCAGGAACAGGCCAAGCAACGGGGGCTTGGCCCGCCGGAACGACCGTGGGAGGGCGGCGGCAAGTACTACGCTCAACGTTCCGTGGAGATCTTCAAGATCTGGGAGCAGGTTTTCGGTGGCCGGCAACGACTCGTGCGAGTGATCGCTTGGCAAGCCGGTGGCGGGGCCTACTGGAGCGACGGCATCGTGCTGTCGCACCAGGAGACGTACAAGCACACCGACGCTTTGGCCATCGCGCCGTACATCACTATGTGCATCGGTCCGAGCAGCAAACCGAACGCGGACACGGTCGCCGGGTGGAGCCTGGATCAAGTGTTGGATTACGCCGAAAGCCAGGCCTTGCCGGAATGCATCGCCTGGATGAAAACGCATAAGCAGGTCGCGGACAAGCACGGTCTGCGGTTGCTGGCGTACGAAGCCGGCCAGCACTTGGTTGGTGTGGGGGGTGGCGAGAACAACGAGGCCCTGACCAAGCTGTTTCAGGCTGCCAACCGCCATCCAAGAATGGGAACGATCTACACCAAGTACCTCAACGCCTGGCGCGACATGGGCGGCGACCTGATGTGCATTTTTGCCTCGACCGGCGCATGGAGTAAGTGGGGCAGTTGGGGCTTGGCAGAATTCATGGACGAAACCGAAAACGATCAGCCCAAGTTCAAATCCGTAATGGAATGGAATCGGCGGAATCCACGCTAGTGCGTCTTCAAGCGGTCCACCAGGAACACGGCTTGCTCGACCCACCCTACGGGAGACACGCATGCATCGCAGAGACCTGCTTCGGACAGTTGCCGGCGGCTTGACTGCCTCTGCTTTGAAGTCTGCCTCGTGGGGAGCAGAACCAACGGCGGTCAAGACAACGCAGCTTGGCGTGGTGATCTACTGCTGCGGTATCCTGCAACAGACGCGTCGCGCCAGCGGGCAGGCCGGCGACCTCGCGGACCCGCTGACGTTCTTGGAACATTGCCGCCAGTTAGGTGCCGGCGGGATCCAGACGTCGCTGGGAGTTCGCGACGACGCCTATGCCTCGCGTCTTCGAGAGCAAGCCGAACGCTACCAGATGTTCGTGGAAAGCACCCTGGAGTTGCCGCGGAATGAAGCTGATCGGGAGCGTTTCGAAGCCGAGGTTCGGACCGCGAAACGTGCCGGAGCGGACGTGGCTCGAGTGGTGCTGCTGCCGGGTCGGCGTTACGAACGCTTCAGCTCGCTGCAGGAGTTTCGCGAATTCGCGGACCTTGGCCTGAAGTCACTCCAACTGGCCGAACCGATCGCGGCACGACACGCAGTGCGTTTGGCCGTCGAGAATCACAAGGACCATCGGATCCAAGAGAAACTGGCCGTGCTGAAGCAACTGAGCAGCGAGCACGTGGGCGTGTGTGTCGATGTGGGCAACAACCTGGCCCTGCTGGAAGATCCGCAGGAGACCGTGACGGCCTTCGCCCCCTGGGCCTGTGCGGTCCATCTGAAGGACCACTTCGTTCGCGAATTCGAGAATGGGTTCCTGCTGGCCGATGCCGCCTTGGGCGACGGGTTCTTGGACCTGCCGCAGCTCGTGGCGATCCTACGGAAAGCGAACCCTGGAATCCACTTCTGTCTGGAGACCATCACGCGGGATCCGCTCCGAGTCCCCTGCCTGACCGACAAGTACTGGGCGACCTTCAGCGACCTGCCGGGTCGCGACCTGGCTCGCACACTGCGTACGGTGCGCGCCCACACCGCGTCCGCCCTGCTGGAACCGAGCCGCCTGTCGCTGCAGGAACAGGTCACGCTGGAGCAGGAGACTGTGAGAAAATCACTGGCCTACGCCCGCGAGCAACTCAATCTGTAAATGCATGCGGCGGAGCCACCAGCAGAACGAGAAAATTGAGGACTTGGACAACCGCAAGATGTTCACAGCAGTGGGCCTAAGAGTTGTCCACGATTCTTTCCAGCGGCTTGATCATCTCGGTTCGGATCCGCTTGAGGAACTTCTTGCGGAAGGGTGGGATCTTGGTCAGCAGCGTCACGGCAGCGGTCATCAGCCGTTGCTTCAGACCGCGCCGGGGGAAATCGTACAGACCATGCTGCTTGTAGTAGCGATGATCGGCGTGAAAGACAAATCGCAGGCTCCCCCAGATCTCGTCGCGGAATAACTTCCTGCCCGCCACCCCGTGAAACGTGGGCGGTCCGATGTAGCCGGTCTGGGCACACCAAACCAGACGCCTCGCGAGACCATCCACCAACTGATCGAGCTCCTGGGAAGCGACGCATTCATCGGTGACAATGCCGGCCAGGTTGGCTCGCTGCAACTCCGTATGTGCCTCCAGCACCGTGCGCAGGTTCGGAATCTGCTGCAGCGGGCCGGAGATCAGGTAGCCCATCTGCTTGTTCACGAAGATGGGCACATGATTGTTGAAGAACCCCCGATCAAAGAACAACTTCCAACGCGACGACAAATACCGATCGCGAATCGACCCTGCCAGCACCAGCACGTCCGCCAGCATCAGCCGCTGATAGACCTCGTAGATCTCGTCCGTCTCCCGGTAGACACACACATTATCCAGCCCGCACTGCGTGCAACCCATGCAGCCGGCTCGAATCTTCACCTGCTGCAGATTGATCACCTCCGGTGGTTCCGCAAATGAAGCGCGGAAACGATCGATCATGCGGTTCAGATTCGCATCGCGGGCTTGGGCATCGGTGACCACAAGGGTCCTCCATTGCCGTGCGTGGATGACGCCACCCGGCGGGCCCGGTACGTAATCGAACGGGTGACGCTGGACGGGTGGATAGACCTTGGACGTTGCGGTCCGGGCCGCGACGGCGGCGAAGAAATCTTCGGCGAACCGCAGGAACCGTTTTTGCTCATCGTCCTTGAGCAGGTCGTACATCTCGGCCGAGTAGCCGCCCCAATACTTCATGTCCAGGTCGTCGCAGATGCCGTGCACGTAGTTGTGCGCTGTGTGATCGAAGAAACGAATCGAGGTGGTCAAGACGGCGGCGTATTTTCCCTGAAAGGCCGCTTGCACTTGCCGTTCCCCAATCAGTTCGATGAAGCGTTTATAGTGGGCGTGCACCAGTAACACATACAGCGGAAACGCCCAAAGCACCGCCTCGACCTCGGCCACCGCGTCAATCGTTTTCTGAAAAGCCGACGGGCTGTCTTCCAGATGCCGCAGTTCGCTGGCGACATGCAGTAGCGTAAACTCATGCTGCGGGAACTTTTTCTGCAGGAACCGCACATACTGCATGGTCACGCTGGTCATGCCCTTCGGACTGCCGTTCAGGACGACGATTTTCATCGGCTGCAATCCTTTCCGCAATCTGAGCTATTGGATCTCGTTCCCATGCACTGCGCGGAAACTCACGTTTGCGACGCGTTACACCGAGTGACGAGACGCGGAGCGTCCGATCCGACATTCCCACGCAGAGCGTGGGAACGAGAGCACTCACCACGCGGCGTTGCGGCACTGGAGGTAGTACTTTCGCACGTAGGGAACGCAGGAACGTCCATTGGCGGCCCGTTGGGCACAGTGTGCCGCAGGCGAAGCGGCCTTCTGCAGGATCGTCTTGACACGCGTCGTGACGCCCTCGCGCACGTCCTGCTCGATCTCCTCCACGGTCGGTGAGCCATGCCCGCAGCGTCTCGCTGCCGACCGTCTCGCCCTGCGATCCGCAGCGAGGGCAGTAATGAGACGTGTTGTCCGGCTCTCGCACAAAGGCTTTGTTCATGACCGTCTGTCCCCCTTGCTACAGGCCGGTGGCCAGCACACCGTTGATTGCCAACAGGGCGTGTTCAAACGTCGTCACTGCGCAAAGCTCGCCAACGAAAAACGGCGTCTCCGAGCCTACTCGGAGACGCCGCCTTCACAAACCAGACCGCTTTGTCTTACCCAGCGTCGTGTGCCTGTCGGCTTAACCGCAGGTCAGGCAGCTAGTCTTCCGAGTCGGGCACGGCGGGGGGCAGCAGACGGTCACTGGGACCTGTTCGCAAA
Source organism: Planctomycetota bacterium (assembly GCA_026692885.1). The sequence goes on from JAPLNJ010001036.1 coordinate 6,878, forward strand.
CCACCTTGGGCACGCACCGGGTGACGCAGTAAGGCACCTGCTTGGTCACGCACTTGGGCACTTTGACACACTTCGTGTAGTGCACCGGCTTGCAGACCGTATAGGGCACCTGCTTCACACAGGTCTGGCGCTCCATGCGGCAGACGGTGTACGGGACCTGCTTGGTCCGGCATTCTTTCTCGATACGGCAGACCTGGTAGGTGCAGGTCTTCACGCACTGCTCAGGAACCATGCGGCAGACGGTGTAATTGCAGGTGCGCGTTTCAGGTACCATTTTGCACACGGTGTAGTTGACGTTCTTCACGCAGTTCTCTTTCACCATGCGGCAGACGTTGTAGGTCACGTTCTTCACGCAGTTCTCTTTCACCATACGGCAGACCTTGTAGGTCACATCCTTCACACACTGCTCCGAAACCATGCGGCAGACAGTGTACGTGCAGGTCTTGGTGCGCGGCTCGGTGACGTAACGGCAGACCGTGTAAGGCACCTGCTTCTTGATGACCTCGCGTTCGTAACGCACGCAGTCAATGACTTTTTCCTGAACGCACGGCACCCAGACCTTCTTGCAGATCTGACGCGGCGGGCACTGGACTTCGCACACCTTGACGCAGCCCGGCACATACACGCACCGGCACGCACAGGGATCCCAGGTCCAGCAGCCAGGCTCACGCACGCACTTCTTGATCACTCGGCCGGGAATCTCGCAAGTTTGGGTTTCCCAGCTTCCCGAGCAAACCTGCACCGTTTTCTGGTAGCACACCGGCTTGCAGACCGTCTCGCAGACTTCTCGTGTGCAGGTCTCGTAGACCGGCTTGCACACGTTGTAGCAGATCGTCTTGGTCTTGGTCTCGTAGACCGGCTTGCAGACGGTGTAGCAGACTTGCTTGGTGCAGGTTTCCCAGACCGGCTTGCAGACGGTATAGCAGACCTGCTTGGTGCAGGTTTCCCAGACCGGCTTGCAGACGGTGTAGCAGACCTGCTTGGTGCAGGTTTCATACACTGGCTTCATCACCGTGTAGCATTTCGTCTTGGTCTCGTAGACGGGCTTCATGACCGTGTAGCAAATCTCTTTCGTCTTGGTTTCCCAGACCGGCTTGCACACCGTGTAGTTCACGGTTTTGTAGCAGGTCTCGTACACCGGTTTGCAGACCGTGTACGTGCAGTCGCGATAGCACGTCTCCCGCACATACTTCACGCAGTCGATGGTCTGATCTTCGTAGACCGTCTCGACGCAGTTCTTGAAGCAGGTATATGTCTGCTTTTCCCAGACCACCTTGCGGCAGGTCTTCATGACGGTGTGGCACTGTTGTTTGACCTCGCAAAAGTCGGCGGGGTCCGCGCCACAACTAGCGTTCCGGTAGCTGGCGGCGCCACAGCACGACGCCGAAGCCGTGTTTGCTGACAAGGCGACCAATATCGACGCCACTGCCAGCAGGCCAATCCTCGTGTTCATTGTGCGATCTCCTTGGTTGACAAAGCGTGAACGCATCGGTCAGGTCTGGTTTGGTGGGTTACAAGCTTTCCGCGTTGGCGGCTTCGTCCTATCCGTCATTCCTTCGGTTTCCGCCCGTTTTGACCTTGATTCAGATGGCGGGCAGAAGCAGAAATTGCGTCCCGCAACGCCGAATTCTGCTTCAGAATCATCTGGCTCGGCTGGGCAAGTAACACCGGAACGTCCGGGTAGGGAAGATGCGTCCTCTGCGTTATATACATCGTCATTAGCGACTTGTGGTCATCATGGATTCGAACTTCACCTGCTAGCTACGAAAAACGTTCCGCTCGTCACGTACGAATCGCTTTCGCCGGTAGCAACGACTTCGACGGGCCAACGATTTGCCGACGATCGCTTTGTCAACCGCAAGAAATACCATCCAATTCCCACTGGGGACGATCTTTCGAGAAGCTGTTGACCCCAAGGGTGAGAATGCGGAGAGATCGACCCGTACGTTTTATATCGGCTAGGACGGCCCGATTCCTTGGGTTTTCCGTGGCTGCCGGGCGTAGGTGGGCGAGAATCGCGGTTGACGCTGCCAGCAGGTTTCCACTACTCTCCCCACCCGTTTGTTTCTCATTTGCAGCGATCCGACAATTTGGGCAGCGATGAGCAGGACAAGCAGACCGATGTCGCCCGCCCGCCGTCCCTGTTTGAGGGCGAGAGGGGCCGGCGTTGCCGCACTGGTCATGCTGGCTGTTTTGAATGGCGGTTGCGTGTCGACCGGCTATCTATCGGTACGCCGCGTGCCACGTAACGTCTTAGCGGATCCGCTTGGCCTGACATCCTTCAGCGGCCCGAAGCCGACCGCACGCACGCAACAGGTCCTTCGCCGATACGACCTGGAGCGGACGCAGAAACACGATCCAGAGGCAGTGCTAGCGAGGCTTCAGGAAAAGCTGCTGCTGCCAGATCCCACGGCCAAGAAGCAGCAGGAGCAGTTGCAAGAGCCCACGGCGGAAAACATGTATGCCTTCGCCGAACTGGCCTACGTCCAGGGAAAGAAGTCAGAAGCGAAGGGCAACCAATCGCACGCCTTCGAACTGTACAGCACCTCTGTCGCCCACGCCTATTTGTACCTGTTTGCCCCCTATCTGACGGAACGCAACTTCTACGACCCTCAGTTTCGTCAAGCGTGCGACCTGTACAACAGTGGCCTGGAGGACCTGCTGAGGATTGTCAACAAGCGGGGCCGATTGCGTCCTGGCGAGACGTTCACGATCGATATTAACGGGCGACGTCTGGACGTGGCCATCGTGTTGAAAGGTTTGTGGCAGGCCAGCGACTTCGAACGGTTCGAATTCGTCTCCAAATACGAAGTCCGGGGCCTCGTCAATCGACATGTGACTTACGGTCTGGGCGTGCCGTTGATTGCGGTGCGTGACAAACAGGCCGGTCAGGACCCGGCCTCGCAGTACTATCCCCAACGGCTGAGTTTCCCGGTGACCGCCATTCTGCGCGCCGAATGCTCCAGCGGCCAACCCGGTGACAGAGGCGTGGTCTCCTGCGGTCTCGAACTGCACGACCCGTTGCTCAGCGACCAGGTCCAAGTCGCCAAACACGTGGTGCCGCTGGAAACGGACCTGACAACGCCCCTGGGCTTTTTTCTGGACAATCGGGAGTTCAAGGGGACGAAGATCGCCACCTGGGGGTTGTTCGATCCCAACTCGGCCAGTCGCTTCACTGGACTGTACATGCTGGAAGCCTTCGATCCGCAGAAGATCCCCGTATTGATGATCCACGGGTTGTGGTCGAGTCCTGACACCTGGACCGAGATGCTGAATGAACTGCGGGCCCTGCCCGAAGTGCGGAACCGTTATCAGTTCTGGACGTACCTCTATCCGACGGGCCAGCCGTTTTGGATCAGTGCCACCCAGTTGCGTGAGGATCTCGAATGCGTGCGGAATGCCGTGGATCCGCAGCGTCGTGCTCCTGCCTTGGACCAAATGGTGCTGATCGGCCACAGCATGGGCGGTCTTGTGGCGCGGTTGCAGACGCTGGATAGCGGCGACGACTTCTGGCACATCCTCAGCGACCGGCCGTTCGAGGAGCTAAAGACGGATCCGGAAACGCGTCAGAAGCTGCAAGAGATGATGTTCTTTGGTCCCAATCCTGCCATCCGGCGTGTGGTCACCATCGGGACGCCTCACCGCGGCAGCACCTACTCCAACGAATCCACCCGCTGGCTCGGCCGCAAGTTGATTCGGTCTACCGTTTTCGCGCAGTTACGAGCGCGTCTGGTTCGCGAGAATCCTGGTTTCTTTCATGACACAGAGGTCCTGACGGTCCACACCAGCATCGATTCCCTGTCGCCGGACTCGCGGATGCTACCGGTGATGCTCCGTGCTGAGCGGGCGTCTTGGGTCCGGTACAACAACATCGCGGGCTTGATCGACGAGGGGTTCTGGCTGCGCAAAATCTCCAAGCCAGGAGATGGCGTGGTGCCGTTCGAGAGTGCACATCTGGATGAGGCGGACGCGGAATCAGAAATCGTGGTGGAGGCGGATCACATGAACATCCACCAGCATCCGCTCACGATCCTGGAAGTCCGGCGAATCCTGTTGACGCACTCCGCCCAGATGTATGCCGAGACGACGAGGCCGCCGACGGTCATTCCTGCCGGTTACAGTATCGACCCGCAATTGCCGACGTGCCAAGTCGCGCCAGCGTTCGTACCGCTCGACCCGCTCCTGCGGCGGCTGCCACCGCTGCAGGAAGAACCGACGCCGGGTGGGCCGCAGAGGTCGGATGATTCCGTTGGAGACCCGTCTTTAGGCTGCCAGGGCGGGCGAAGCCAGCCACCGATACACGCTAAGGCGTGGACTCCAACTTATTTGGCACCTTTATCAGGGCCGGGTACATGACGCCTAAAGCCAGCGGACGGGCCGCCGACCACTCTACTCAAGACGTCGGGTTACACCGCGTGAGCCGGCACGACAGGCACGGGCGCTGCCAGAAGCGGTCGCCGCCGTGACGCGGCGGGTCCGTCCACGTGTCCCCCTCGAAGCGTGCCCGTCGGCACGTCCCCTTCGGCAGTGCTGGCACCGCTCATTCCGGCCTCCGCAGAGACCACCGCGAATGCACGTTCGGCCTGGGCGTCCTTGACCGCGACTTCACCGCGGACGACTCGCACGGCCTTGGGAGCCTCGATACCGATGCGGACCCCATTGCCCTGGATTCGGACCACGGTGATCGTGATGTTATCTCCGATGTGAATTCGTTCCTGCTGCTTGCGTGTGAGGACGAGCATGACACACTCCTTCGCGTTGTGCAGAGTTGAGAAGAAAATCTTTAGTAGCGACGTGCGTGTCAAGACCAATGCAGCCGCCATGCCAAAGGCCGGATGCCGCAGGTGAATGGTTTGGAAGTTCCTAACGACTAAGGCTTTAGCTGCCAAATTCGAGGGAATTCGCGTCCGGCCGGGTTGGGCGATGCTCTCGACAGAATTACAATTCGTCTGAAATCATTTCCATCGTTTTCTCTCTGGGACACCTACACCAGCCATGACCATTCGTTGCGAGTTTCTCGGATTGGCGAGACCGCCCCTGCAATTGGCGGCGGATTTTCTACTGGAACGTTACACCCGGGGCCGGGCAGCCGACTTGTCCCGGGCCACCGTGGTCTTGCCCGGTAGCCGCGCTGCGAGACGCCTGTTGGAGATCCTGGTCGAACGGGCGGAACAACAGTCCTTGAACCTCACGCCGCCCCAGATCGAAACGGTGGGGCATTTGCCGGAGCAACTTTATTCCCCTAAGAAACCGTTTGCGACCGACTTGGTGCAGCAGTTGGCCTGGGCCGAAGTCCTGCGAGGTGCCACGCCGGAACAACTCGCTCCGATTCTGGCGTCGCCACCTGCCGCTGATGACCGTGGGTCCTGGCGGGAGCTGGGCCAACTGCTGGCTCGGCAACATACCGAATTAGCCGCGGACGGTTTGAACTTCGGGGATGTCGCCGAGCGGGGCAGCGAGGTTGAAGGCTTTGGCGAAGGCGCACGCTGGAAAGCCCTGCGTCAGATCCAGGATGCCTACCTGCGGCTGCTGGACGAGTTGGGCCTATGGGATAAACAAACCGCACGTCTGGTGGCCGTTCAACAGCGTGAATGTGCGACCGATCGGGAGACTTTCTTGGTTGGTGCCGTGGACATCAACGTCACCCTGCGGCAGATGCTGGAACAAGTGGCGGACCGAGTCACCACCTTGGTTTTTGCTCCGGAAGAGTGGATGGAGCGATTCGATCACTACGGATGTCTGGTCCCGGAGGTCTGGGAAACCGCCTTCATCGCCATCGCAACCGACCAGGTCCACGTGGTCGAAGGCCCTGCCGAACAAGCCGACATGGCCGCGAGGTGCCTGGCCGCCTATCATGGCCGGTACCGGCCGGACGAGATCACCATCGGCCTGGCCGACGAGCAGATCACGCCACACTTGCAGCAGCAATTGCAGCAATGCCGGCTGGCCTCGCGTTCCGCCACTGGCATCGCGATGGCTCAGACAGCACCCTATCGAATTCTCTCCGCGATGGTCGAGTATCTCCAGCGCGAACGGCCTGCAGAATTTGCGGCGCTGGTGCGTCACCCCGACGTGTACGACTGGATTGAACGGCAAGGCGTCGGTCAGGGGTGGCTCGAACAATGGGACACGTACTTCGCGGAACACCTGCAGCCAACGCTAGGCGAACAATGGCTGGGCGAGGGCAGCCGGTATCGCCTCTGCGGCGAGGCGCATCGCTTGGTGCTGAAATTGGTCCAGCCGCTGCGTGATACAGCAAAGCCGTTGGGCGACTGGAGCCAACTGATTCGCGAGTTGCTCCTGGCGGTCTACGCCGACCGCGTGTGGAACCGCGACGATCCGCGTGACCGTTTGCAGTTGAAGACCTTCGAGGCGATCAACGAAATCTTGGACGGGCACAGCGCGGATAAGATCCCGCAACGGCTGATGCCGGACGTGACCGCCGCGGAGGCCCTACGACTGACACTGCAGCAGTTGCAGACCGATAAGATCCCCGCGCCGGTTGATTTGGAAGCCATCGAATTGCTGGGCTGGCTGGAATTGCCGTGGGACGATGCGCCAGCTCTCGTGGTGACCACCTTCAACGAAGGCCACGTGCCATCCGCAATCAATTCGGATGTCTTTCTGCCGAACGCCCTGCGCAGCCACCTCGGTCTGCAGGACAATTCGCGGCGTTATGCCCGTGATGCGTATGCCTTGAGTTTGTTGCTGGCCACGCGGGCACGCGTCGATCTGATCGTTGCCCGCCGCAATCGCGATGGCGACCCGCTCGACCCCAGCCGACTGCTGTTCGCCGCTGACGCCGAAGCAATCGCCCAACGGGTCCTGGCGTTTTTTCAGCCACCGCAGTCAAAGCACGAACTGCCGCTTCTCAGGGGGCGACTCAGCGCCGGTCGGGAGCAACCGGCGTTGCTTGTGCCGCGGCCGACTCCGCTTGTTGAACCGATCACGGAACTGCGGGTGACGGCTTTCCGCGACTATCTGGCGTGTCCCTATCGTTTCTATCTGCGACACATCCTGCACCTGCAGACCGTCGGCGAGGTATCCGAGGAACTGGACGGGGCGGCCTTTGGCAGTCTGCTGCATGAGATCTTGAAAGAGTTCGGGGAAAGCCCCTGCCGCGACTCGACCAATTCGGAAGCAATTCGCACGTCCTTAGACGCGTTCCTGAACCGGCTCGTGACCGAGCAGTTTGGAAGCCGGCCCTTGTCGTCCGTGGGTGTGCAAGTCGAGCAACTTCGCGCGCGTCTCTCGGCCTTTGCCGACAAACAAGCCGAGTGGGCTTCCAAGGGCTGGCTGATCGAACACACGGAAGTGCCGAGTTCCGTTCGGCACACCACTCGGAACGAGGCCAACACGCCGGATCGTTCCGCGGCGGCGTTTCCTGTCCAAGCGTCGCTGCTAGTCGATGACCGGCCGTTTTATCTCCGCGGTCGTATCGACCGGATTGACGTGAATCGCGACACGGGCGAACGCTTTATCTTCGACTACAAGTCGTCCGACTCGGCCAAGAGTCCCAAGCAGGTCCACCAGCGGAGCAACGCGTGGGTCGACTTGCAGTTGCCGCTGTACCGGCACTTGGCTACGGCCATCGGTATCACAGGACCCGTCAAGCTCGGCTATGTGCTGTTGCCTAAGGATACGACCAAAGTCCAGTTCTGCGATGCGGAATGGGCCCCTGACGACTTAGCCGCAGCCGATGCTGTGGCCCGCGACGTGGTTCGCAACCTGCGCGCCGAAAAGTTCTGGCCGCCCGTCCAGCCTCCGCCCGACTTCTGCGAAGATTTCGCAGCAATCTGCCAGGACAGCGTCTTTGAAAAGGATTCTTGCGTTGTCGTTTAACCGCCCCGACCAGTACGAACTGCTTCTATCGCTGGCCAAGCACAAGTTTCAATCCTATGTTGGATGAGGAACATTCGCCGTACTGTTCACGTTTCCATCCTGTACCCTTGGGCAACATTACGATCTCAGTTCGCAAACAACTGCGTCACGCTTTCGGCTTTGACCAGTTCCCGGGGTTGATTCAAGTGATTGTAGACGATCGTGCTGGGATCGATGCCGAAGGCATGGTAGATCGTGGCCAAGAGCTGACCGGGGTGGACTGGATCCTCCAACGGCGCAGAGCCGGTCTTGTCCGACTTGCCGTGCACGTAGCCTCGTTTGATCCCGGCGCCGGCGATGACCGAGGCGTAGCAATACGGCCAGTGGTCGCGACCGTCGGCGCTGTTGCCGTTGCCCGACGTGCTAACGCCCTTCTGCGGACTGCGGCCAAACTCGCCCA
>JAPLNJ010001037.1 GCA_026692885.1 Planctomycetota bacterium
TCCTGCCGTTGCCGCTCCAGACAAAGGACGCCAGGCCCGCGGGTATCGGGTCGCTGACCGTCACGTTGGTGGCCGTGCTTGGTCCGGCGTTGCTGACGGGGAGGTTGTAGATGAAGCTGGTGCCGGGCACCTCCGTGCCGACGGTGTTGGTGAGCGCAGACCCGCCCTTGATATCCACCGTGGTCACGCCCACGTTGTTCTGCGGCGTCGGCCTGTCGGTGTCGGTGTACGTGTTGTTGGTCAGAACAGGGTCGATCGTCCCGAGGGGTGGTTCCACGGTGGCCGTGTTCACCAGATCGCCGGTGGCCGCTGGATCCGTTTGGGCGGTCACCGTGAAAGTTACCGTTGACCCGAGTGTCAGATTGACGGTGGTGTTGATATCGCCGATGCCGCTGGAGGCCGCAACGCTGGCTCCGGCGGATGGCGAGGCCGTCCAGGTAGCACTGATAATGGTGGGCGGGAAGAGATCCTTGACCGGGGCGGCGACGACGCTGTCGGGGCCGAGATTGCTGACCTCGATCGTGTACACCGTGATCGCCCCCGGCACGTACGTAAGCGCCCCGTCGTCCTTGGTGATTTTTAGATTGGCGTACGGCTGAAAGACGGGCGTCTCCCAGAACAATGGGACCGTATGCAACAAGGAGGACACGCTGACGGTGCCCGTGTTGACTACGCAGGCGTTAGACCCCGGAACGGGTACAGAGCAAACTCCCGGCGTTAGGGCATCCTTGACCTTCGCTCGGAAGGTCACGGTCCAAGTTGCCAGGGCGGGCAGAGTGGACAGTGTGTAACCAAGTCCGTCCAAGGGGAACAAGGAACCCGGCGGGCCGTCCGGAATGACGGCGGGTGGTACGGGAGAGGGGGTCCCGCCGGGGAGGGTGATGGTGTACTCTGTGCTGCCCGCCACGTAAGTCGAATTCGCGGGCAGATAGTCCACCAGCTTGACATCCAGTAATTCCTTTCGACTGCCGTTATTGACGTTGATCGTGTATAGCAGCGTATCCCCCGGAGTGACGAGGCCGTCCGCGTTGGCATCCACCGCGAGCGAGCCGATCTTACCGGCCGCAAAATCCTGCAGGGGCGCCACACTCGTGCCCGCGTCGACGCCAGGTACATTCGAGCTGGCATTTTTGGGATCCTCACCCCAGGCCACCGCAAGTCGGACTTGGGGGTCGGGACTGAGGGTGTACAGCAGCATGCCGCTCTGGTTACCGCTGGGGTCGAAGACTTTCTGACGCTGGAGTTCACGCAGGTCATACTCCCGGTCATAGTGGAAACCATTCGGATCGGTGTAGGGACCAGCATTATCTCCCTTGTAGTCCACATAAACTGGCACCGGTGTCTCACCGTTGCCCACCGGCGTCACCCAGACGGGCGAGCCATTCTCGTTGAGACGGGTCACAAGCTCCGTGGGGTCGCGTCCAAACCCCAAGCCGACTTGGGCCTGGCGTGTCAAGGTACTGACCGGCCTGACCACGAAGCCCCAGTCGTACTGGGAACTATATTTGACCACGACCTGGCCGCCTTCAATAGTGATCAAGTAGTCGTCGGCGACATCGGTGATGGACGTGGCGTAGAACTTCTCGCCGCCAGCCGTGTAGAAGTGCGTTCCGGAACCTTGTCGAAATCCAGGAACGAGCGGCTCTGGAAATCCAGGCTCGAGCGGCTCTCCAGGATCGAGCGGAACCGGAACGATCTGCTTCGCCGAACTCCGCGCAGGGACGGTAATGAAGGCGGTTGTGAGGGGCCCCAAGCCGCTCCCGTCACGGCTGACGTAGGTCACCAGAATGGCGGTGGGATTGGGGTTGTATAAATACACCGCCGTCGGGTGATTAATGCCATCCGTTCTGCCAAAACCGGTGGACACCGGAGAGACGTAGTCGCTGGACAAATCAGACCTGGGTCTGAGTGTGACCCAGCGGCTGGCGAAGGCGCCGCCGATGCGCCCCGTGATCAGATCGACCTGGATCGGCTTGGTGGGGTCCGCCGTGTTCGGATCCCCGCTGGCAACGCTCACCACGCGCGCCCCCTGCAGGAGGGGCACAAGTGACGTCGACAGGTCAGGATTTGTGACTGTGACGCCATTATTGACCAAGTACGACTGGCCTTGATTGAGGGACACGGTGGCCTCAAACACACCATCTCCATTCGGGTCAATCTTGACGGTCGTCCCGTCCTTGGCCGCCATGATGGTCAGGCCGGTGTAATCAAAGAAATTCGGTTCAAATAAACTCGGATCATTGGGGTCTGCTCCCATCCACGGGAGATTCGTGTTTGTTCCGATCGGCACATCATAGTCACTGCCCCACTGGCTGGTGTCGTTCACGACCAGCGCATCCGTCAGCATCGTGACGGTGCTGCTGGCACAACTGGTGAGGCCGATCGAGACGGACGTACTGGCGGCGAGTTTGTCGCCCCCATCGAAACGGATTTCGCTCGAGATCCTGGGGATCGGAATGCTGTCGCTTTGCAGGATGATGACGTTACCCGCACGCAACACGTCCGTCGGGTAACTGGTCGGGGAACTGAGCGGATTAGACGGAGGATATCCGTTCGATAGGTCTCCATCGCCCCAAATCTGCACACCGGCTGGATTGGTGACGCTGTTGTAGATCTCGGCCGGACTGGGATTGACGATGTTGCTGACGTACCCGTTTTCCCACTGATCGTAATAGACTCGGGCTCCGTCGGCCGCAATGGCGATCGAAACAAAGGTGGAGACCGGGCTGGTGGGAACAACGGTTGTGGCGGGGGGCGTGGGGGGGGGCTGGATGGTCTTCAGCGCCGTCAACACATCCGCTGCCGGGAAGGGCAAGAAATACGTTTCCACCGGGGGTGGATTGGCGGACAGCAGCACACGCGATTCGAGCTGTTCCACCCGCAAAGACCGTGGACGGGGAGCTCGTTTTCGGGAAGCCTTCCGGCCCTTCTGCGCGCGGCCCAGTGCCTGGGAGACGAGGGCTGGCTGATGTCGGTGCGTCATGATGTCGATCCTCCAAACGGTAAATTCGAACGGCAAACCCGTCTTTCCAAACCGAACACTCGAACTGCTACACCCTCACGTCGGGATGCAGCAAAGGCGAAAGAAGTCAGAACCCCATCGCTTCCGAGGGACGCACGGCCCAAGCCGCAGAGCTTTCCCCCCCATCGCGTGATTGTACGCGAGGTGAGAGAACCCGCAAGCATGTGGTTGACTTTTTTGAACCACTTCGGAACGTTAAGCGTCGTCAGTTTCGATTGGCGAAACTAGACAAGAGAAGTAAGGCTTTCCAAGGCATTGAGGCCTTGATCGGAACGTTGCGCAAAACGCTAGCAGCGGATCATGGTAACCCGACGCGTCAGCGAGGAAACGCTGCTCGTCATCGCTGAAGCGTCGGGTTACGATGTGCAATGTTCCGATCAAGGCCGGCACAGCCCACCCTACAGCCCTTAACGTGGCAATTCCGCACACACCGCCGCACCGATCGTGCGGGCGGCCAAACGGTGTCCGGCTGCGTTCCAGTGGCCCCAGCCAGGTGCGGCCTTGTCGAACCCGTGCAGGAACACGCCGTGCTCCTCCGCGGACTGTCGCATCGGCTGGCTAAGGTCGATTACCGGGAAACCGTGTTCCTGGCCGAACTGCTTCAAACGCCGCTCCGCATACCCTAAGTCCGACACCTGCAGGTGCCGTTGGCAGGCCACGCGGACCGCCTGGTCCGGGTGCACCTGAAGGTCCTGGCCAAGGGTCACCAGGAACAGCCGAGCGTCATGGTCGCGGGCCTCTCGCTGGCACATCCCCAGCAACTGTTCCGTGACCTCCCAGGCTTCCGACCAGGCGGCGTCGCGCGGCGGGAGCAGCGCCAACTCGTTCAGACCGGCACCGACTTGCCCCGCGGGCGGTGGCTCGGACGCCGGTTGCCGCCAGCGGCCCAGCCACTCGTTCGCCAGTTGCAGGACACGCACCCGATTGATCAGGCCGACCTTCCACTGGACCCCCGCCGAGCCTGCCCGCAGGTAATCGGGATGCTCCCGGAAGGAGTTGTCAAAGACCCAGGCCCCGTTTGCCCGGCACAGGAACGGACGGACTTGGTACGGCTCCAGGTCGCGGGCATTGTTCCGCAAATCGTTGCCCGCAAAGAACGTCAGCAACACGATGTCCGGCTCGTAGTCCCACACATAGTGGCGCAACATCAGGAGTTCTTGCGCGGTGCCGTAGCCCGACACGCCGAAATTCAGGACTTCAACCGAGCGACCTGCCAGCGACGGACAACTCGCCAACTCCTGTTCCAGCACCGCGCACAAGCTCTGTTCGTAAGGCACCTGGAAGGCTTCGACAAACGAATCGCCGAGCACCGCGACGCGGAACGAGCCGACTGGCTTGCGAGGCTCCCGCAGACCTTGGCGGAAGCCGTAGCGGTTGACTTCAAAAAACGCGTGGCCTTCCTTGCACCACCAACCGTGCACGCCGGCTTGCAGCCGCGTGCCACAGAATTCATCCGGCGCGTAAGGCAGGGGATAGCCGATTCCGAACGCCCGTAGCAGCCCCTCCGCGAACAGCAACCCCGTCGCCAGACCGAGGGCGGCGAGTGTAAGCTTTAGCCAGACACGCTTGTTTCGCAACATGGCGGTAGTATACCGCATCGGAAGAACATATGTCCCGCCAGCTGACGCTCGTCATTCACGCATTGCACACCGGAGGCGCCGAACGGGTGCTGGCCCGGATGGCCAATCACTGGGCCGCGGCCGGCGACGAGGTGACGGTGATCACCTTGGACGCGGTCGAGTCGGACACGCTGCAACTCCATCCTCAGGTGGGCCGGATCGGCCTGGACGCGATGCGGCCCGCGACGTCCCGCTGGCAGGGCGTGCTCAACAATTTGGGGCGGCTGTGGCAGCTTCGCCGGGCGATCCGCCAGGCGGGCGCCCGGCCCGTGATCAGTTTCACCGACAAGATGAACGTACTGACGCTGCTGGCCTGCCGCGGACTGGCAGTCGATGTGGTGATCGCCGAACGCAGTCAGCCGACCCACCAATCGCTGAGCCCGGGCTGGGATCGTCTGCGGCGGCTGAGCTATCCGCGTTGCCGGGCGCTCGTGGTCCAGACAGCGGCCGTCGCCGTCGCCTGCCGTGCGCTGGTCGGCACGCGACCGATTTACGTGATCCCGAACCCGGCGGTGCCGTTGGCCCAGCCGACTCCGGAGTTCCCCGCACCGTGCGCCACCGGCACGCGTCGCGTGCTGGGTCTGGGCCGACTCAGCCGTGAAAAAGGCTTTGATCTACTGATTCGGGCCTTTGCTCAAGTTGCGGTTCAACACGGCCAATGGACGCTGCAAATCGTCGGCGACGGGGAGCAACGGTCGACGCTGGAGGATCTGATCGGGGAACTCGGCCTGCGTGGGCGAGTCCAACTGCCGGGCTGGAGTGAGCAGCCGGGTAGGCTGCTCCAGCAAGCCGATCTGTTCGTGCTGCCGTCCCGCTACGAAGGCTTTCCCAACGCCCTGTTGGAAGCCATGGCCAGCGGCCTGCCCGTCATCAGTTTCGCGTGCGACAGCGGTCCGAGTGAAATCGTGCGAGATGGCGTCGACGGGCTGCTGGTGCCGCCGGAGAACATCGATGCGTTGGCCGCCGCCCTGGACCGGCTGATGTCCGACGCCACGGAACGCGAACGCTTGGGCCGTCACGCCGTCGAAGTGGTCACGCGTTTTGCCGAAACCGCGTTCTACGAGCGTTGGGAACAGGTCCTGGCCGACCTTGGCCAGTCCGCGGAAGAATCGCGTTATTGAGTCCTAGGTTGCCAATGGACTGGGAAGGCGAGGCTCATGCCGAGCCGGAGTGGGCCGTCAGAGACGGCCCGCAGCTCCGCAGGAGCGTCGCCCTCCCGCAGTCTCTCGTTCCCATGCTCCGCGTGGGAACGCAAGTGTCTCGACGCTCCGCGTCGTCTGCCCAACGACGCAGAGTGTCGGCAGGAAAAGTATCAGCGGATTGAGGCGCGCCGCGCACGTGTCAGGCTGGAAAGCCTGACCTACGCGTCAGGCCGGGCCAGCGTACAGGCGAATTCGAACCGCGCGGCTACCTTGCCGGCGCAGGTCACTTTGGCGGTCAGGAAGAATGCCTCGGACACCCGCTCGTTCAACGTCACGGCCAGTTCGACGGTATCGCCTGGCCGCACCATCTGCTTGAACTTCACGTCGTTCAGCCGCGTCGCGACCGGGACGCCGGCCGCGTCCTGCAGGAAGGCGGACAATAGGATCGCCCCGGCCTGCATCGCCGCCTCGCACAGGATCACGCCGGGCACCAGCGGATGACCCGGATAATGCCCCTGGAAAAAGAACTCCTCAGCGCGGAACGTCTTCCGGCAGACGATGGCCTTGTCGGTCCGCGTGACAATCTCATCGACCAACAACATCGGGCTGCGGTGCGGAATCGCCGCTTCGATCTCGGATAGGCTCATCACCGCAATCTCCAAATTCCCAGGAACCAATTCCCTTGCGCTGCGTCTTCCCTCGCCCCGGCACTTCGGGGAGAGGGGTCGGAAGTGAGGGGCCTCATTTCACCAACAGCGAGTCGACGTTGTTGGCGACGATCACGCCATAATTGATCGCGCCCAGCCAGCCGGACATGATGATGCCCACGCTGCCGGCATGATACAGTCCGCGGATCTGCTCCGGCAGACCACGGCTGACGGCCAAGCCTTCGAACTTCGTGCCGAAACTGGCTCCGGCCAAATGCTTCGTGTAGTGCTGGAACGTCGCGGGCGTCGCCGCCTCGGCCAGTGCGATCCGCTCCCGGCAATTCGGGACATATTTCTCCAGGGCAGTCAACGTCGTGTCGATCAACTCACGTTTGCCGGCCGCGTATTCCTGTTCCGACAAATTCGCCCAATCTTCGTACCGTGCGTTCGTGCTGGATACCACCAAGCAGCGCGGCGCGGCGTGCGGCCTTGTGCGGGGGTAGTAGAACGAAAAGGTGCGGCTGGTGATGTCCCGGCTGAGCAGCAGGTCCGTGCGAAACTCGCGGGCGGTCGAACTGAACAGCAGGTCGCCGGTCGACTCGTCGATCGACTCGCCGGGCTTGAAGGCCAGGTAGACCTGGGTGCTGGAGTTGTTCAGGCGGACCGCCTGGCTGGCGGCGAGGAACTGCGGATCGAACTGCTCGGCCCCGACCAGCCGCTGGATCGTGCTCGTCAGATTGGCGTTCGAAACGACCGCCCGAGCCTTGATCATGCGGCCGTTGACCACCACGCCCGTCGCGCGGCCTTGCTCGACCACAATCTGCTGCACGTCGCAGCGGATCCGCACGTCCACGCGATTGCGGAGCAATTCCTGGTGCAGCAGCTGAATCAGCCGATCCGTGCCACCCTCGAAGATGAACACGCCCTTGGACATGAAGTTGGAAAACACGATCCCGTACGTGATCGCCGGGTCCTCCAAGGTGGAGCCGTTGGCGTAGACGATCGGCTCCATCAACAGCCGTACGACGTCTTGGCGGCCGGGAAAGAAGCGTGCAAACAACTCGCGGGTCGTCAGCTGCTGGTCATCGTAGAAGTTCATGCCCCGCGTGGTGTCGAAGAAAGCCTGGATCGTCGCGGCAGCGATCCCGAAGCGTTCCACCAGCAATCGCGTGAAATCCTCGCGGTTGTAGGTCGTGGTCAGCGAGAACATTGGGTTGTCGAAACGAATCCCCTTCAACTGCACGATGCGGTCCGCGATCTCCGCCGTCCAGTACCGCCGGCAGCTTTTGATCATGCCCGCGGGGAACCCATGTAAGGAAATATCAAAGGTGTACCCGCCCGGCCGTTTGAACCAAGTGGCCAAGCCGCCCAACTTGTAGTGCTGTTCTAGCAGCAGCACCGAGTGCCCGGCGCGGCCCAAGACGTTGGCGGCTGTCAAACCGCCCAGACCGCTGCCGATGACGATTACGTCGTAGGCGTCTCTCGTTCCGGAAAGAAAATCCTTGGGCATGCTAGTCCCTAAGGCAATACCGATTGGCGATCGAAATCCCGCTGATGATCGACCCGACGATCCCCACGAAGCCTTGATCGGTGCCACACAGATACAAGTTCTTCAAGTGTGTCGTGCCGTCGCTGCGTTTCTCAGGCGCGCCATAGACCGCGCCGTTGTCGTGCCAGGTGAACCGGCGAATCGTTGTGGGAGTAAACATGTCCGTATCGATCACCCGCGCCCGGTAGTCCGGCACGAACCGCACCGCCGACTGCACGATGCGATCGTACCAGCGAAGTTTCTCCAGGCGATACTGCTCCTCAGACAGCGCGGCCCACTGCTCGTAGTTCGCCATGGCGGTGATGCGAATCACGCCGTCCGGCAGTTGGCCGTCCGCAGGATGGTACAGGAAATTGTTGGGCGAACAGACGACGCCGCCGCGCAGGTCGCACAGGTCGTGCTCCGGCTTGTGCCAATGCAGGCGTTCCGAGTCGTTGAAGAACAAGATCGTCCGGTCATAGCCGAATTCCTGCGGCTGCTGGTCGAGCACCGAGATCGTTTCCGCGAACGAGAGTTGGCCGCTACGACGGTCGTCGAGTTCCGTGATGTCTTCGCACAGCCGTAGCGTCTCCATCAAGCCGGCCGAGGACAGCACGCGGCGGGCCTCTAAGCGCTCACCGCTTTCCAGAACCACGCCCGTGGCCCGCCCGTTTTCGACCGTGATTCGTGCCACACCCGACCGCAACCGCAATTCGCCGCCCAAGCCGCGAAATTTCCGCACCAGATTCTTGAGAATCACCCGCACGCCCGCGAACGGTCTGGCGAAACCCTCCAGGAAGATGCTGCGGAACATGATGCAGAACTGGCCAAAGTCCATGTCGTGCTCGCGCGCGTTGCCATACCACATCAGCGGACAGAGCAGCATTTCCACGAGCAGCGGGTCGTCGATCGTCTCCGCCAGAATGCCACGGGCCGACAGCTGCCCGTGTTCCGGCGCCAGCTCGTCGTAGTTGACCAAACGCCTCAGCAGCCGCTGAAAGTTGTCTTTCTGCTGGGGAAACTTGCGGGCGATTTCCGCTTCCAAGAGACCGATGTCGTTGCCGAACCTCAGGCCGACGCCGGGAAACACTACGGCGGAACCGACCTGCGGCACCAGCGCAAAATCGTCCCATTGGAATCGCAACTGCCGGAGGAGCCTAGAGAACGGCCCTTGCTTCGCGCCTTTGGGGGTGAAGTTGGTCACCGCGTGCAGGCCGACATCATAATCGCGGCCCCGCAGTCGATAGAACGAGTTCAGGCCGCCGATCGTGAGGTGACGTTCCAGAATACAGACGCGCTGTTCGAAATGGGCCAAGCGGATACCCGCCGCCAGCCCTGACATACCCGCGCCGATAATGAGCGTGTCGTACATGAACTACGGTCGATTAAGGCCCGTCAGGACGACCGACTGCCGTCGCTGAAATCGCAAGAGTTCGTCGCTACGTCGTTACAAATCCTTCATCAGCGGTGCCAAATACGTGACGGTGCTCTGCATGCTGGCCAGTTGCTTGTACTCCTCCTCGGGAATCTGGACGCGGTGCCGCTTTCGCAACTCCATCACGATGTCCAAGAAGTCCATGCTGTCCAGTTCCAGCTGCTCACGGAACGGCACTTCGTCCTGCAACTGGCTCAAGTCCTCGTCGGGAGCGATGTCCTTGAGAATATCGATGACCTGTTCGCGGATTTCGGCAGGGCTCATGCCGTCGGTTCTCCTTGTTTGCGTCTCACCCGGTAGGTCAGGCTTTCCAGCCTGACGTGGTTACCGTGTCAGGCTGGAAAGCCTGACCTACTCTGTTGGCGGCCACAGGCCGCGTTAGTACTTCCTGATGATCACCACCGAATTGATGCCCAACATCCCGAACGAATTGTTCAGGATATATGTCGCCGGGCCGATTTCCCGCGGCTGATTCAGCACCAGCCCCCGCAATTCGCAGTCGGGATCCAATTCATCCACATTGATTGTCGCGTGGCAGATGCCGTCTTCGAAGGCGCCCAGGTTGCCGGCCAGTTCCAATGCCCCGGCGGCGCCCATGCTGTGACCGATGAAACTCTTCGTATTGTTGAAGAACGTCTTGGCCGACTCGCCAAAGACTCGCCGCAGCGCGCGGCACTCCTGGGAATCGCCACTGGTGGTGCCGGTGGCGTGCGTGCTGACGATGTCGATCTGCTCGGCCGCCAGTCCGGCCCGTTGCAGGGCCAGTTCCATGCACTCCGCCTGTCGCTCAGGGTTGGGCAACACAAAATCGGTCGCATCGGTGTTGATCGCGTAGCCGACCAGTTCCCCATAGATCTTGGCGCCACGGCGGCGGGCATCCTCCAATCGCTCGGCGACAAACAGGCAACCACCCTCGGCGACCACAATCCCGTTGCGGCGCAGGTCGAACGGCCGCGAGGCCTTGGTGGGATCCGCGTGGTCCGCCAAGGCCCCCTGACTCTTGAAGCTGGCGAAGATCCCGAACGTGTGAATACTCTCCGACACGCCACCGCAGAGGGCCAGATCACACTCGTCCAGCCGCAGCATTTGGGCCCCTTGGATCAGCCCCGCATTGCCCGCCGCGCAGGCGGCACCGATCGTGTAGTGGGGGCCGGTGATGCCCATATTCAACGCCACTTCCCCCGCCGGATTGTTGGCCACCGTGCGTGGATTATGGTGATGCGACCAAAAGCTGATGTCGTAGCCGTAGTTTTTCAGTTCGTAGATCTCGTTTTCGGTCTCGACGTTGCCGTGTTCGGTGACGCCCAAGTACGCGCCGACGCGGGATTTGTCAAGCTTGCTCCAATCCAACCCCGCATCCCCCACCGCCTCGTGACCGCAGTAGATGCCGACGCTGCCGGCCCGTGTCCCGCGGCGGAGCTCTTTGCGGCCTTGATACCGTAGCGCGTCGAAATCGCAGATCCCCGCCAGGGTTTTGCCGACGTAACGGATTTCGTACGGCCGCACGCCGCTGCGGCCCTGGAGCAAGTTCGCACGGAACTCCTTCAGGCTATTGCCGTTGGGCGCAGTCAGACCGATGCCCGTGATCACAATCCGCGGATTGTCGGCCAAACGGCTGGGACCAGTCGAAGCGATCATGTCAACATCCTGCACGCGAGCGGACGGTCCGACCCGCGACCTTTCTCTTCAGGTGGCCAAGCCACCGCTAAAATACAACTCCCTCGCCCCAGTATTCCGGGGAGAGGGGCGGGGTGAGGGGCAAATTCGTAAGTGTCGAAGTTCTTTCTCGGCCCGCCCCAAGCCACCTCCCAAACAGTCATTAATCAAGCTGCCGATTGAAGTTACCCGTTTGCCTCGCAATTGGCAAGCGGCTTGAACGGGGTAGAGCCCCATTACGGCAGGCCAGAGTTAGCCTGGGATTACACCGCAGTCGTGCGGGCCCCACCCGATCAATGTCTTTGGCGTGTGTTTTCGACAGAAAAATGACGGACAGAAAAATGAATGCAGGCTTTCATCTTCCTGTCCTGTCTTCAGCGTTCGCGAAATCCCTGCGCAAGCGTTTTCTCCAGCTTCGCCCCCTGTAACAAATTCCTGCGGGTTCAAGTTGCGGGTAGCGGCTTGGCGGCAGCCGGCTTGTAGCTGCGCGGTTCGAAACGTCGCGTGTGGTAGATGTCCAGCCCATGCGCGGCGTGGTACAGCGACCCGCACTCTAACGCCACTTCCTTCGTCTTGTCCAAGACCTCACACAGGTGCGCCGCGGCGCGTTTGACCCAAGCCTCTTTCAGCTCTGAGTCTTTCAGGGCTAACGTCAGGAATTCGAAGATGTGCCCTGTGACGGCCACGTCGGAGGTCAGGTCGGATGATTTGCCGCCGCGCTGGAAGTAGTTCGCAGAGAAGGAGCCGTCAGGATTCTGGTACTGTTTAGCGGTTTGGATCCCCTCCTGAATCTTTTTCTCCGCCGCCTGCCACGCCCCTTCGAGCTTGCCATCCTGTTGCAAATGACGCAGCAAGGCCACCGTCAGGCCACCCAGACGATGCGTGCCCCCGCAGGCACTGGTCGACAGTTCTTGCTCGGCCTCGATTTCGACCAGCCGCGCGATGCTCCACTCCTGTCCGTCGGACGCGGTCCACTTGGCGTCGGTGGGCATGTAGGCAGTCAGCGAGCTCAACGTCCAACTGTATTCGCGAAGAACATTTCGCGGCACGTCCAGCTGCACCTGAGAGACATAGTCGGCGATCGTGTAGGTGCGGCCGTCGACCAGGATGGTCTGCGTCGGTGGGAAATTGCACTGCGCCAAATTGGCCAACCACTGTTCCGCGTGGCCCTGTCCGGTCTTGCTGCCTGCCTCCAACACCGCCCGCAACCCGCGGCGATCCGTGGCTTCGTCCAGTACAGAGCCAGGCTCGAAGGTCCAGCCCTTCATCTTCCCGCCCGCGAGCAGGTAGTCGACGGCCGGCTTCCGCTCGCCCCCCGGCTCGATCTCGACCACAAAGTCCTGCTTGTAGACCAGCGCGCCGTGCATGACCTGCCAAGCCGCGTGATCGCGCAGGTTCAGATGGCGATTCGTGTAGGTCCAGTCCAGGACCTCTTCCAGTTGACGCCGCAATTGCGCATCTTCCGGCACGGGCACCAAGGGGCCGGGAGTTTCGCTGGAGGGCCGACAGCCGACGAGCGACGCCAAAATCAGGGCCGCAGTGTTGACTTGGTGAAGGATGCAGGCAGGGCGAAAACCGGCGGTACGCGTCATCTCGGACTCCAGACCTAAAATACTCCAGAAGAATTGCTAAACTGTACGGCAGAAACTGCTTTGAGCAAGTAGCCACACGCGTCAACGCAGGCGGACAGAAACCATGGACGCACACTAGCCCGACGCGCCAGCGAGGGTGGGGTGGGCGGCGCTGCGGCATTTGAAGTTGCGAGTAGCAGAATTCACCAGAATTCTGGCCGTTTCGCAGGGCGGCTGTTGCCCCGCTTCCGTCCGGAATCTGGCAATTTCGGCTATTTCTCGTCGAAAAGTGGCAACTTCAAAGGCTACCGCTTGCCCCAAAATTCCGGCCAGAACGCTGCCGGTGCCACCTTCGCTGGCGAGTTGTGAAGTTGCGTGTCTTGGCGTGGAGCGGCATGGCGTACCGCGAAGCGGTTACGTCACATAGCCCAGGGTTGCCGCGCAGCGGCTACCCTGGGTCGCGAGGCCCACGGAGTGATCCCCATACCCCAACGGGGTTTCGTCTCGCGGTGAGCACGCCGCGACACAACCCCGTTGGGGTTGAAGAGGGAACTTGGGCGACGGAACCCGGGGTAGCTGCGCAACCATGGGCTATGAGACGTAACGCCCTTGGCGTAGAAATTGCGGAAACGCGCAACGTCAAGACAGGCGTGTCAGATCAGTTGGGGAGCCGGGTACTCTTAAGCTGTCGATCTTGGGCCTTGATCGTAACGTTGCGCACGGCTGTCGGTGCTGGCAACGATCCGGGTGGCTGGTGGCTGAGCCTAAGCGAAGCCCCAGTACCCGGTTTCTCGGGCATCGCTGCACTCTGCCCCAGCCACCCGGACTCCCTGCTACTAGCGTTTTGCGCAAGGTTACGATCAAGGCCCTGCTTGCCGCAAGGCGGAAAGGCTGGCCGACATGCGGGCACGAAAAAAGGCCATGCCGCTTGACGCAGACATGGCCTGTGCGAAGGAACTGTCCAGCCAGCTAACCAATCAACTCAACACACTTCGGCATCGGCCTCGTCGTCCGAGCCAGTCCGCACGAGATGTCAGCGAGTGATGTCCCGGGAGACTCGTGGTTCGGGTTCAGGCGTCTCGTCGTCGACCGTCTTCAGCTGACGCACGGGCCTGGTCTTCGTCGGCCTGGGCGCGTGCTTCGGCGCTGGTTTTGCGTACGTCGCCTGCCGAAACCGGTAGGTCGTCTCGGTTGCCTTCCGCCCGGGAGCCGGTTCTGGCGAGGGACTCGGCGGCACCAGACGCTCAACGGCTCTTTCGGGAACGTACTCGCTGGATGGGCCTTCCGCATAGCCCGCGGAGCAGGAGTCGCAACTGCCATCGCAATCGGACATGCCGCAGCCTCCCGACCGGTAGCGATAACCCCAGAGACTCCGCAGGCCGGACAGCGCGTGCCACGGCGAGCGGCAGGATTCACACGCCCAACCGTCGCAGCCATTGCACGTGGGCGGATAGCTGAGCCAATCGCCCCAATACATTTCGCCGCAGCCGGAGCCGCAGGTTAACTCGCGTTTCGTGCCCTGCCACGCGGGATGATTGTGAACTCCGCAACTGGTACATTCACCACAATCCCCGTCCGCACAACTTTCGGCGACGGAGCTTCCGTGAGCGATAAACGGCTGCGAACAACAACAGCCATTTGCGGCGACGAAGGCCGCAGCTAGCAACCAGGCTGATAGCATCCGGTGAAGCATGTCGTGTCTCCTTTCATTCCCATCCAAGCTCAGTCCAACGAGGGAAGTCCAGGAACAAATATCGGACGGACAGCCCCTGGAATCAAGAAAATCGTTATAATCGGCAAAGTCTTCCTAGATTATTGCGGGCTAGAGATTACAGCATGACCGCTCGTTCCATGAATTCAGTCCGCTGGCCGGCTCGCGGCACATCGCACCACCGATTCAAGCTCGCGCGGGGCGGCGTCTGGTGCACGGCGGGACTGCTGGTGACGTTGGCCTGTGTCCTGCTGCTGCGGCGTTTGGCGGGCGCGTTCCAACAGCCGCTTCCGGCCGGGGGACTGATCGCCGCAGGTCTCGCCGTGGCAGGTCTGGCGGGTGGTATTCGAGCGGTTGGACACTGGCTGACAAAGCACGACCACGCCGCTGAATCGCGTCGAATCGACGCTTGCGGGTGGCCGCCGATGTTGGCGGCCGGTCTCCTGGGTCTCGCCGTCTCCGGCCCCGCGTCACCGACTTGGGCCTTAGTCTTCTACTGGGTCACGGTCTGCGGCGGCGAACTCGCATACTGGTGTCCACGCGTTTACATCCTCCGTCACGGCTCGACTCGAAAGGAGTTCTCGCCTGGTAGCAACGTCGCACCAGCGCCGCCGACAGACCAGGCGTCAACAGCGTCGAATCTGCCGACCGGCGAGCGCGTCGCCGCGTGGCGAGAGGAAGAGGAAGAGGGAGAGTTGGAGACCTTGCCGCCGAACGTCTTCCAACGCATCATCCGGGCGAAGGCCGAGGACGGTGGCGCTGTGGTGTACGGTTTGGTGCGATGTGAGTTTGCGGCGGATCAGCGGCAGCAAAACGTGCATGTCGCTTTCTGTCCTCCGCTGGCGCAGAAACCCCATCTGCACGCGGACCAGATCCACGGTCCGAAAGCCACCCTCAAGCCCTCGTTGATCGAGACCTTCGGCGCGTGCCTGGAAGTGCGACTGGTCACCCCTAGTCGTGACCCAGTCGCCGTGCAGATTCAGTTCTACGCCGCCGAGCAGTCGCCGCACGAGCGGCCGGCCTGACGTCCCCGTGGTCGGACACAAGCCTGGCTCGCCCCGCCAAGAGCGAGCGGGAGGCGTCGGCCCCCTGGTGGCTCGTTGCTAAATCAACAGCCCACTTGCGCGGCGGGCTAGAGTGGGTACACTATTTTTGTCCGCTTGCCTCATGACTTTCGTCGAGCATGTTAGGAAACCGTCCGAGCGGCCGAGTTTCAACCGACGATCACAGCCTCGGTTCAAACGACGATCTTCGCGTGGAGCTTTGCCGCTCGATCAAATCAGCCTTTTCTCGAGGGACTTTCGATGGCTACAGTATCATCCGTAACGGTATCTGCGGTTTCACCGTCCAGCCGGCCGGGAATGGGAACCATGCTTTTTCCGGGAGGCGTCGCCTTTCGCGTTTGGGCGCCCTTCGCGTCGGGCGTTTTCGCAGCGGGAACGTTCAACCAATGGAGCACCACGGCCCATCCGCTTGCCCGCGAGGGGAATGGATATTGGTCGGTGGACGTGCCAGGGGCGAAGATCGGCGATGAATACCAGTTCGTGATCCGCAACGGCGCGGCGCCGCTGATCTGGCATAAGAATCCTTACGCGAGTGAATTGGTCAACTCGTCCGGCAACGCCATCATTCACGATCCCAATTTCGACTGGACGGGCGACCACTTCACGATGCCGCCGTGGAATGAACTGGTGATCTACGAAATGCACGTGGGCACCTTCAACGACGCGCCCGGCCACGGCCCCGGCACGTTCGATAGAATTGTGCCGAAACTGCCCTACCTGCAAAATTTGGGGATCAACGCCATCCAGATCATGCCGGTCGCCGAGTTTCCGCTGGATTTCTCGTGGGGCTACAATCCATCGCAGCCCTTCGCGGTGGAAACCGCGTTGGGCGGACCGCAGGCCTTGGTCCGGTTTGTCCAGGCGGCCCACGCGCACGGCATCGCCGTGATGCTCGACGTGGTTTACAATCACTTTGGCCCCGGTGACTTAGACCTCTGGCGTTTCGACGGCTGGTGCAGTGCCGATCACGACGGGGGCATCTACTTCTACGACCACGACCGCGCTCAGACCGCTTGGGGCGCTACTCGCCCTGACTACGGCCGGGGGGAAGTCCGCCAGTTCCTCCGTGACAACGCGCTGTTCTGGCTGAACAAGTACCGGTTGGACGGACTGCGTTTCGATTCCGTGGTCAACATCCGCAACCGGAACGGCAACAGCGATTCCGCGGGCGACCTGCCGGATGGCTGGGGCCTGCTGCAATGGATCAACAATGAAATCCGCGCCACCCAGCCCTGGAAGATCACGGTGGCCGAGGACTTGCAGAATAACGAGTGGATCACCAAGGACACCGGCGCCGGCGGAGCGGGCTTCGGCTCGCAGTGGGACGCCGGCTTCGTGCATCCGATTCGCAGCGCCATCATCGCCGCAAACGATTCCGATCGCGACCTGTGGGCCGTACGCGATGCCCTCGCTCACAGCTACAACGGCGACGCCATGCAGCGGGTGATTTACACCGAGTCGCACGATGAAGTGGCCAACGGCAAACAGCGGGTACCTGAGGAAATCTGGCCCGGCCAGGCCGGCAGTTGGTACTCCCGCAAACGTTCCACGCTGGGTGCCGCGATGGTTTTCACCGCGCCCGGCATTCCGATGATTTTTCAGGGGCAGGAGTTCCTCGAAGACGGATACTTCCAGGACACGGTGCCCCTGGACTGGACGAGACTGACTAAGTTCGCCGGCATCCATCTGCTCTATCGCGATCTGATTCGGCTTAGCCGGAATTGGTTCGACCAGACGCGCGGGCTGCGCGGACAGCGGATCCACATCCAGCACGTCAACAACACGGACAAACTGCTCGCTTTCCACCGCTGGGAAAATGGCGGGCCGCGTGACGATGTGGTGGTGGTCGCGAACTTCGCCAACCGCAGCTACGACCGTTACACCCTCGGCTTTCCGCGGGCGGGCCGGTGGCGCGTGCGATTCAACAGCGACTGGCAGGGATACAGCGAAGACTTCGGTAATCACTTGGGCTACGACACCGTAGCCGAAAATGGCCCACAGGACCAAATGCCTTATCGAGCCAATGTGGGCCTGGGCCCCTATTCCGTCCTGATCCTGTCGCAGGACAGGTAGGCTGAGCCAAAGGAGCGTAACACTTGGTGGGCCTAACTGCAGAACAATTCGGGCTAGCGGATGGGAAGGGATTCGAACCCCTGGTACCCGGTGAAGGGTACTGCAGTTTTCAAGACTGCCGCAATAGACCACTCTGCCACCCATCCAATGCCGTTTTTTACAGCCTTTCGTGCGTTTCCCGGTCTTCTTTACCCCATCTGTACAACCGGTTGTACAACCGTTACGCTATCAGGACGTGAAATGCCCCGCGGGGTTGTGACCCGCGAGGCGACCATCACCAAGACCCGGTTGTATGTACAACCACTACCGGAGGTGACAGCATGTCCAAGAATTCTACCCCATCCCAATCCTCGCGGAAAGCTCCCAAGGATTTCCCCCTGACCCGGCACCCCCGCGGATATTGGTGCAAGAAGGTCAAAGGCAAACTCCGCTACTTCGGCAAGATCGTAGGCGATGAGAACGGCCAAGCGGCGCTGGCCAAGTGGTTGGAGCAGAAAGACGAACTGTTGGCCGGCAGAACCCCGCGGATCGAGAACGACGGGTTGACCGTGGCTGGCTTGTGCGACAAGTACCTGATCGACCGGGAGAGCCTGCGCGACGCCGGAGAGCTTGCGCCCCGCACGTTCGATCGGTACTTCAAGACGTGCAGTTACCTCGTTGACGCGTTGGGCAAGAGCCGCCCCGTTGACGACCTGGGGCCGGAGGATTTCCAGACGCTACGGACCAGAATGGCGCATCGCTGGGGGGCTGTGTCCCTGGGAAACGAGATCCAGATGATTCGTACCGTCTTTCGGTTCGGGTACGAAAACGGCATCATGGACAAGCCGGTCCGGTTCGGCAGCATGTTCCGCAAGCCATCGGCCAAGACGATCCGGGCCACCCGCGCGGCCAAGGGTCCGCAGATGTTCACACCGGAGGAAATTCGCAAGCTACTGGAACACGGCACCATCAACATGCGGGCTATGGTCCTGCTTGGCGTCAACGCGGCGCTGGGCAACACGGACCTGGCCCTACTGCCGATCACCGCTGTGGACTTGCAAGACGGCTGGCTCGACTACGCGAGAGCCAAGACGGCGATCGCGAGGAGGATTCCCCTCTGGCCGGAAACCGTCGCAGCCATCAAGGCCGTGTTGGCCGTGCGACGGACACCCAAGAGCAAAGAGGATTCCGCCCTGCTCTTCATCAGTCCCCGGGGCCTAAGCTACATCGGCGGCGCCAAGGGCTACCGGGTGCATGGCGAATTTCTGCCAGCCGCGAGAAAAGCCGGTGTCATCGGCCGGAGTTTTTACGACCTACGTCGCACATTTCAAACGATTGGCGAGAACGCCCATGATCTTGTGGCTGTCCAGGCGATCATGGGCCACGCTGCCGCCTCGGGGGACATGTCGGCAGTCTACCGGCAGAGGGTGGATGACGACCGCCTGCAGGCCGTTGCCAACCACGTGCGCGGCTGGTTGTTCGCCGAGCCGGCGCCCCAGGCCACAGCGGACACCAGCGAGGGTTCGGGCGGCGGGATCTGACCGGCGAACAGGCGTAGCAGCGACTTCGTAAGGCCCCCAGTGCGGGGCCTTTTTTCGTACGCCGCCCATGACAACATCCGAAACGCCTAGGTCAGTCTTGTGGTATATCGCCGCGATATAAACCCTTTGCAATGAAAGACTTGCCACAAACTAAAAAGCCGTTTCGACCCCATTTTGACTCTAGACCTTTCGCGAAAAACTGGTATCAGATTAAGAAACGCTGAAAGACAAACATCAACTAAGGATCGGACCATGCAAGAAGTAATGAAAACGTCAGAGCTCGCGGAATGGCTGCGGGTGAAGCCACAAACAATCAACAAGTGGAAATCCGAGGGACTGATCCCGTCCCTCCGGTTGACATCGCGGTGTATCCGATTCGACCCCGATGCGGTTCTCGCGGCCCTGACAGGCAAGCATCCCGCCGCTGAAACCGCCGAGGCCGACACCAGCAAGTGACCCTAACGCACCCCTGGATGGGGAGCACAAAGCCCGGCTGCCCACAGGGATTGTTGGCGGCCGGAAGACAAGTACGACGGACCCCGACGTGACAACTCCAAACTTCCGCAACTCGCCCCAAGAAATCATCTCCCATCCCGACTGGATGGCCACCCTGGCGCCGCCGGCCAGCTCGGCAGCATGGGCATGATCAACCGCCGGACCACGGGCCACGATCGACACGACCGCCCTGGAATCGATCCGGCCCGCCGTGCTCCCGGCTACCATGTCGCGAGGCTGGCCAACGCGGTGACGGCCGCCGGCTCGGCAGCATGGCCACGATCGCCCGCCGGACCACGGGCCACGATCAACCCGCCGGCCCTGGAAGCGATCCGGCCCGCCATGCTCCCGGCTACCAGGTCGCGAGGCTGTCGAGCACGGCATACGCCATCAAACAGGTCCGTGATGGTCGCCGCGTCGGCGCCAAGCTCAATGTTCTGGATATCAGCTCCGAGTATGCCCAGCGGTTGAAACAGATCACCGTCGAGCGTCTGGATCTGTACGACGAGCAGAAGGGTGAATGGCGTGAGGTCCTGATCGAAGACCGCCATGCCGGCCCCGCCGAGACCGCAGCAGCCCGGATCGACATCGGAGAGTGGTTCGACAGTCTGCCCAAACACAAGCGACGTATCGCCAAGACGTTGGCGACGGGCGAGACGACCAAGCGAACAGCGGCGTGTCGTCCCGAATGTTCGGCACGTTCCTGAGCTGGCTCAACGACCACGAGTCCGATGTGTTCGTGGTGTGCACGGCCAACGATGTCGCGAAGCTGCCACCGGAGTTCAGTCGAGCGGAAAGATTTGACGGGACGTTCTTCCTGGACTTCCCGGGAGCAGACCAGAAGCAGGCCATCTGGCAAATCTACCTGGACCTGTTCGAGATCGACGCCAACCAGAAGCTACCGCCAGACGACAACTTCACGGGTGCGGAAATCAGAGCTTGTTGCCGACTGGCTGCCCTGTTGGACGTGCCCTTGGTCCAGGCAGCGCAGAACGTCGTGCCGGCAGGTAGCGGTGACGGCGGCTGAGTCGGTGGAACGATTGCGGACTTGGGCCATCGGCCGGTGCTTGGACGCGGACAAGGGCGGGATCTACTCACGCGAGGCTGGCAAGACCGGCACGCGCCGCAAGGTGGCCCGCAACCCGCTGAGCAACTGACAACGGCCTCTTCTTAACCAAGGAACCAAGGAAGCAAGGATTATCAACATGCCTGATTTGAAAGACGGCGAGTCGACCCAGGTGCAAGGGTCGGCTCGCCTACCGTATATCTTGAAGAACGTCGGCGGGGTGTATTCCTGCACGTGTCCGGCGTGGCGCAACCAGTCGCTGCCCATCGAACGTCGAACGTGCAAACACCTGCGAGCGCGGCGTGGGGAACAGGCCGAACAGGAACGCCTCGGCGCACTGCTCTCGAAGCCTTCGGCGTCCACGCCTTCAGCCACACGCACCGTTCCGAACCTGCTGCTGGCCGAGCGGTGGGAAAACGACATCGACCTGGCCGGTTGGTGGATGAGCGAGACGCTCGACGGAGTGCGGGCGTGGTGGACCGGCCGCGAGTTTCTCTCACGGCAGGGCAATGTGTATCACGCGCCCGACTGGTTCGTGGCGGGGCTGCCAAGCTTGCCGTTGGACGGTGAGTTGTGGCTGGATCGCAAAGCGTTTCAGCGGACCGTGAGTATCGTGCGCCGGCACGACCAAAGCGACCACTGGCGGCAGATCACCTTTGTGGTGTTCGACGCACCGGCCGCCGCTGGGCCGTTTGAGAACCGTCAAGCCTTTCTGGAGGCCACATTGCGGGAACATGGGCCGCTGACCTTCTCGGTGGGCACCGGGTTCACGGACGCCGAGCGTCAACACCCGCCGTCTATCGGCAGCTCGATCACGTTTCGCTACCAGGAACTGACCGACCGCGGCGTGCCCCGATTTCCATCCTTCGTGCGAGTCCGGTCTAAGGCTGGCATGTCCGTGTTGGCCTGAACCATCCGCGTCTTGGTCGCCGAGCAGCCGGGTATTCCGGCTGCTCGGCCCTATCCTCATCGACATCATCAACAACCTGACGGAGTTCAACATGCACAAGCGTTACTTCGAGTTCGTCGGCGGTAATTCGGCGAAGTTATGGGAGCTCGGCATCAGCGGTACTGAGGTGACAGTCCGCTTCGGGCGGATCGGCACGGACGGCCAGACGCAAGTGAAGTCATTCCCGGACCCAGCGGCGGCGACCCGGCACGCGGAGAAACTCGTCACGGCCAAGATCGGCAAAGGCTACGTCGAAGCCGTCGCACCGTAAGCCGAATTTCCGCAACTCGTCGACCAGACAAGATCCCTGATTCCGACGCAGCTCTGTGCCGGAATTGACACTGCATGGCCTCGCCTCCACCGACACCGTCAAACCGACCGTGAAGGCGATGGCCGACCCACTTCACTGACTCTTAACAACGAGAGGAATTCCCGTCATGGGATGACCGAACCATCCGTGTTGAAGTCGCGGAGGAACAATGCGGCTTGGTGATTTGCCCAGCGGGCTACGGCTGTTTCGGCTGTGCGGATGGCACCGCTGGCCCGATCCTTCTCGAACTCTACGAAGGCCGGTTGCGGCTGCTCGTGTGGGACGACATCAACCTCGAAGACCCCAGCCACATCATCGACCTGGAGGACGCCAGGGAAGCCCAGCGGCGGGACACCGTCGCCAGAGCCGTGAGGCTGGCTCTGATCTAATAGTCACACGATTCGTCCTCCCCGAAACCCTGTGCAGACCGTAAGCCGATAGCCTCGATGCCACCCACAACGAACCACGAAAGGAACACCGATGAGCAGATTCTACGGCATGTCGGTCAGGATCGCGGGATTTCCGTCCGGGGCGATTGACCAGATGAAACAGGCAGCGGAGGGTGAATGGCCCTTTGAGAATTGGACCGGCGATGGACAGTCGGGAGAACTGTCCTCGTATGCGGAGGACAAGCTCTGCAGCGGCGAGGAGGAAGAAGCGTTCGTGGAACGGCTCACTTTGGCCATCTGGCAGGCCGCGGGAGCGTGCTGCCAGGTGACCGTCAACGCGACGTACTTGGAAGATCTGCCGTTTGAATCGTACAGCCTGGACGAGAGTGACTACGCCCGGCTCATCAAAGGCCAGGCCGCGGCCGGTGGGTGCCCTGGAAGTCTGCCAGTCAACGTCTAGCGACATGCACATGAAAGGAGAGAAATACGATGAATCTGCTGAGATTGCCCGACGAAAAACTGGCTCGCGTGAGGACCAGGGTAGCCGAGGAAATTGGGCGACGAACCAAGGTGTCGATCAATGGCCACGATGCGGCTGCCATCATTTACGGTAACGAAGCCGCCAAACGGGCACTGCTCGTGGCCGCTGCCGGAAAGCACTCGCTGCTGTGCGTCGGACCGCCTAATTGCGGCAAGACCATGCTGCGGGCTGTGGCCGTGGAACTGGGGCTGGACGACACCTTTGAGGTGCAACCGTGTCCCTGTGGTTACCGTTCTGATCGGACCGTCGAGTGCCGTTGCACAGCACGGCAGATCGAACGGCAGATTAGCCGTTTTCCGGTCACTGACATCACGGTCGAAGTGGTCCGGCCACACGAACGGGACCGCAAGCATCCGGGTACGACGCTGGGGGACATGCGGAAACAGATCGACGACGCCACCGCTTACGAAGACGCGACGCTGGACGACGACGGTGGCCGCTTGTTGTGCACCGCCACGACGGAGCACGGCTTGGACGAGGCCACGCGCAGCCGAGTTGTGCAGGTCGCTCGCACGATCGCGAACCTGGACCGGTGCGAGCGGATTGGGCTGAGCCATCTGTGCGAAGCGATCAACTACCGGTGGTTTCGGCGTTGAAGCGTTGAAGTCCCCAAATACACCCGGCCAGCAATCGCTGCGGGAACGGCTAGATGCCGTGCTGGCGCCATTGCCGGCCTGAACACGCTGCCGCAATCGCACGAGCCTCATCCCTGTTCATCCCGCCCCCAGTACCTCAGTGCCCCAGTACCGCAAGGAGCTGCAGATGTTCTTTCAAGAACGAACCTGGTGTGTTACGCCCATCGAGTCTGCCGAGGAACTGGCCCGGAAGCTGACGACCGTCGTCTGGACGTGCTGCACGGCGTTCGAGTTGGGCGGCTAGCGTCAGCCCTGTGGCAGAAAAGCATTTTTCTATCACTCTGGGAACTGGGGAGCCCGCACAACGAGCGATTCGCTGGTTATGCGCTCAGCAGAACCCGGACGGAGCTTGGGGCGGTGGGCCTGCCCCGGCTGGCAACGATACCGCTCAGACCGCCGGCAGCGTCGAGGAAACGGCGCTGGTGGTGGAAGCTTTGGCATCACTGCAGCCCACCCAATGAACCTCAATCGAGATTGATGTCGTGCGACTGGGCACCCCGGATCACCGTAAAACTGAGTCCGGACGTTCCAATGTTGCCATACCGGTCGGCAATAGGAACAGACTGAACGGGCTGTCTGGCATCGGCGGCAGGCACGCCCGGCGGCGGGGCCCGCGTGGGTGGCGGCGTTGTGATCGCAATCTTGACCGGACCGACAGGGGCGTCGACCTTGTACGACCCGTTCCTGATTTCGCCTGAAGCCACCGGACTCCCCTTACCCTCTCCAATGAACGTAATCGTACCAACCGGCAGCGATTGGTTCTTATAGCTAACGCTCCCAGACACGGACGCTGTCCCCGGACGTGAAGTGCAACCGCCCAGACCGCAGTTCGCAATCGCCATGGCCAGGCAGGCAAGCAGATAGCGGTTTACCATTCTTTCTTTACCTCCAGATTTCTCTGCGCGTGGCTCACGAACCATCCACAGACACTCTGAACAAATGCTTTCCGTCGCCCAAGGAACTTCCGGAAACCCGTCTGACAACGCACGCTTCGCAACGCATAAGATGCTGGGCCCCACTCGGGCAACAGGGTGAAGGCAGGAGCTACTTCGACCAGTCGCTGGGCAACGGATTGCCGTCGCTGACACACAGCGCCCAGTCCCAGGTTTGCTGGTCAATGCTATCGTTGACGAATCGCACGCTGCCATCACCAACGCCCACGTTCATTCCGCCCGGATGGGGGCTGGCGGCCAAGTACGGATTGCAGGCCGAGCGAGGAAATGGACGTGCTTGGAATTTGGTCCTCTGGGAACCGCCGAACATGGCCATGTAGGGCTCGTTCCAGTTCCCGTGAGCCCACAGCGACCCTTGGCCGCCACACTTTCCATACTTCTCCGCGAAGATCATCACATTCGCCGTTCCATCGGTCCAACTCGTCATAGAACCTCTCGATTTCCATCCGCTCAGGCCATACGTCGCGTTCGGCGTCCCAAAGGCTTGGTAACTGAACGCGTAGTTGCCGAGCGCCCAGTCCGCAGCCCACATCCCGTCGTCGTTCTCGCTGGCGGATGGGCAGTAGAAGGCCGGAATGGGCTGACACCGAGCCCTCTTGTTGTACGCGCCGCCGGGAATGTCGATGTTGTAGACATCTCCCTGACTCCCGTCCACGATCCCCGCCAACTCTAAGAAAGGCAGAATGTGGTAGAATACCGTGGCTGGCTGACCGCCGGCCGGTTGACCAGGTGTTCCCGGGGTCGCGATTGTCACTGGGGAGACATCGTACGCAGACGGAAGAACCCTGTAGCTGTCGTGAAAGTTCTGCACAGCCAAACACAACTGTTTGATCTTGTTGTTGCACTGCGTGCGCCGGGCAGCTTCTCGCGCCGCCTGGATCGCCGGCAGAAGCAGGGCCACCAAAATCCCGATGATGGCAATCACCACCAACAGTTCTACGAGTGTAAAGGCTGATCGCTTCAACCGCGTCCTAGACATATAAATCTCCGGTGAAGATGAGGGCGAAACCGTGATAGCCAAGCACCAGGCGCATCGAACGGACTCCTGAGCATGGAAATTCCTACCCATCGTAGTGTTTGTCCCACCGTAACACAACGACCTGTCCGACACCTGTCCGACACCTGTCGCTAAAATATTGCCAAGAGAATCCCACCCTCTTCTCTGGCGCCGTTCAAACAATACCGCCCGACGCCAAATCCTCGACGCGGTTTGCGCTTGATCTGAGTTTCACCAGGGTGACTGATGCAGGGCTAAAGCATCTCGAAGGGTTGACGAATCTCCAAGACCTGATGCTGCATTCTACCAAGTGACCGACAAGTGACCGACGCGGGCGTGGAGAAACTCAAGCAGGCTTTGCCAAACTGCAAAATCTGGCACTGAAGATGCCGCGAACTCTTGCACTGGCACCCGCACGTGCACGTTTTGCTGACCTGCGGGGCATTCACGCCGCAGGGCCAGTTTCTGGAACTGCCCGAACTGGACCTGGAGCGGCTGCAGACCGCCTGGTAGGAGGCCGTGTTCGCCCCGACCCGGAGTACCGGGTGCCCCGCTGGCCGAGGACGAGATCGAGCCGGAAGTGGTCGAGAACATGCGGACCTGACCGCACAGCGGTTTCAGCGTGGACCAGTCGGTGTACCGGGTGCCCCATTCCTCCCCAGTGCGCACACCTGATCCGCTATTACGGCTGGTACTCGAACAAGGCCCGGGGAATGCGTCGGGATACCCGCTTGCGGGTCGTGGCGGCCGAAGCTGCCGCGGCGGCACAGTCGGAAGCCTCAGCCCGCGAGCCGGCCACACTGGTTCCGGCCCGCAGCCGCGCGAGCCAGACTTGGGCCATGCGGGTGGAAAAGAGCGTGCCCGCGAATCAACAACAGTCGCGAAAGCGAACCATAGGAGACGCTGAAGATGAAGAGGAAGACGGAGACGACGAAGCTGTGGCTGAAGGTCGAATTCAACCCCAGGCTGACCGATCCGGAGGGACTGGCCAACGCGGTCGATCGGCTGTTGGAGACTGTGCTGTCGATACCGGGCATCATGGACGAGTACGGCAATCCGCGATTCGGCCCTTGTTGGGTACAGGTCGCAAGTGTAAAGACTTCTGGAGACGCTAATGCAAGACACTGTGCAGGTGAGGTTGCCGGTACACCTCGGTGAACCCGGCAAGGAACGTCTTTGGCCGATTGACTACGAACTGGACGTCAGCGGAGAACCCGTGGACTGGGCCGATGACTGGCGGGTTCGCTTCTCCGGCCCTATCCCTGGTGCGGAAGGAATCGCGGACTGTCACGCCCGAAACGACTACGTGCGGGTGATCCGTGAACACATTCTGGCCCAGTACATCCAGGACAACTCGCCACGATCCTGATTGTTGATTCTATTCGCAGGAGAAATTCCATGTCTGATCGCATCCCGGCCGAGATCTGGATCGGCGGCAAGATCGCTGCGTCCTTGGTTCCAAGTCTCTGCGCCGCAATTGCCGACGAAGGTGTTTCGCTGGAGTGGGGTGGCCCGCGTGTCGATCCCACTGGCCCAGATGACCTGATCGCAGCCATCAAGGAAAACCACCAAGGCGTGCGTCTGCTGTGGTTCTGCGATGAAGAAGCAAGTTGCGGCGAATTCGACGTGCTGGAGTCGTTCCTGCAGGCACACGACATCCCGTTCATCCGGCGGACCGATGGCCGCTATGAGTACGATCCTGTGAAAGTGGAGTTCCGGCCCGGCACTGAGCAAGTGGATCTCGCCACCGACCGATCGGGCGAAACGGTCGTCCCAGCGTCACCGCTGATCGCCCTCGAAGCAGAACTGACAAAGGCACTTCAGCTTGCCCGATCCGGCGACGCCAAGCGGGCCATGACCACGGTACGAGCGGCCAGAAAGCAACTGCGACAGGTCTTGCCACCGTCCGTCCCGCCGCTTCCGCCCTTCGAGATCGTGCCCGACTGATCCGTCTGCTCCGATCGTCACCCAACAACTCAACATCTCGATGCCGGCAGGCGATCCGTAATGGATCATCTGCCGGCTTTCTCGTTTCTTGGAGATCCCTAGATGCACCAACCCCAACTCGTGATCAACCTGTACGGCGGTCTTGTGCGGGACGTGTTCTGTTCCGTGCCCGGCCTGCAACTTCTCGTCGTCGACTGGGATGTCGGTGACGCGTTTCCCGGCGAGCCAAGCATCGTCGATGTAGCGTTGCACGAAGGTAGCTGCGCGGCCCATGTCCGGGACATGCAGCTGGAACCGCTGAGCGAGCTGGCAGGCACCGACACCGGGGCCGCGATCGAGGCCGCCTACGAACAAGGAGTGCTCCGTGACAACCACCGCGCAGTCTGCTGCAAGTGAACTGTCCCGGCAGTCGTTTCAATGCGATCGCTGCGGGGCCTGCTGCCGAAATCTAATCGTCGAAGCGGTCTGGCTGGATTGTCTCCGAGAGTCTCGTATCCTCGTACACTCGAAACTGAGGCTCGACGATCTCCGCGACGAGGACCGGATCGTCCTGCTCTGGGACCGCAAGAAGCACCACTGCCCGTTCCTGAAAACTGTTCGAGACAGGTCGTGTGCTTGTGCGATCTATCCGACTCGCCCCAATGTCTGCGTGGCCTGTGAGCCCGGCGGTCCCAAGTGTCAGCAGGCCCGACTGCTAGGGAGTCTGCCCGTGCTGCGAGATGTCGAAGGCCAGCCGCCGGATGTCGACATCTGGGCGGACGACTGCGAGTTCGATTCTGACTGGTTGCAGGAGATAACGGCTGAGGTGGTCGCAGCCCTCAGCGGTGCGCCGACAGCCACCGTCTGATTTATTCCAACCAATCAACCAATCAACTATCCCACCAACGATCGACAACCGGTTTGATCACTACAAGAGCAAGGAGCAAGTAAACATGACAAGCGAGTCTCGGCCAGGGCGACTTTTCCATCCGAAACCCAATCGGTGGTACACACCATTGCCACCGCGCAAAACGCAGGCCCAAGCTTCCAATACGCGTAGGCAAGGCCCAGCAGATGCTCTCGGGCGCGATCATTCCGGGCGACCATGAGCAGGCCTCGTGGGTGGACCTGGTCGTCAAAGCCAATTGTGTGACCGGCAAGCCCAAACGCCTGGACGAGCTGAAGAAGCGGCTGGATACCGTGATGCAGCCACTGCCTGACCGATCACGCTGCGGGCTGGGCAATCGCCCGCAGCCGCAAGCGTAACGTACTTGCCGTTGACTCGACTCAAAAACGAGCTGACGTTGGGCTGTTGGCTATCGGGCACGCCGTCGCTATTCCCGTCGCCGCCATGTGGTGCAGCCGCTTCTTCGGTATCCGGGACACCGTCGATGTCGCTGTCCATGCGGATCGTGGCCGGCAGGGAATCGAACAGCCAACCGGCGGCGATGGAACTGGCGGTGAAGTTGATGCGACTGGCGGTGATGGCGTTGGAATTCACCTCGAAATTGGCGGAGCACAGCCGCTTAGGCAGTGCTCCCGGCCAATTCCCGGCCAAGTCTGCCCAGCCCAACATCACGTACTTGTCCGTGGCCGGATCGTTGTCGTAGTCCACCGTATCGTCCGCCGGCAGTTGCTGGGACAACAGCGCCGTCGAGAACACGTTACTAAAGTTCTTGAACGTCAACGCGGACGAATTGTAGTGCAGCCGCAGTCCCAGTCCTGTCAACGTGGAGTCGGCTGGATCTGTCGTATGGTTCACGTCGATGGTCGTGGTGCCTTGCAGAGCGGCGACGGCGTTCTGCGGTGTGGCCGAAATCAATTGCCGCGCAGTTGACTCAGCTTCAGCGGGCATAGACCGTGGCGACGAAGCCTCGGCTTCCCCTTGAGCTGAGGGAGCCACCGGCCGGTACTGATCCAGCGCGGCCTTGACAGCATTTTTCGTCGTTCTGGTGGCTCCGAAGCCGAGCGCATCGCTGACTCCCCAAGTGCCGTTGGGATCAAAGAGATACCGCATCATCAAGATGCCGTCGGTCAAGCCAAGTTCCTCCAGCACTTTGCGACCAGCATCGGATGCCGTCGCTTGCGCTGTTTGACGAGCAGCCTCCGCCTGCTCCTTTTCCTTGAGAATGGGCTTGATCTTCGCCGCGCAGGTGACGAGGCGCTCGAGGACCTTGGCCAAATCTCGGGCGGACATCTTGGCAGCCGACATCTTCACGGAATCGATGAGGATGTGATGCACGCCGTTCTCTTCCTTGACATCGGCCCGGTAGCGAAAACTGGGGCGTGTCAACGGCAGCCCCTTCTCCAAGGCCATCTTCCACGAAGCGGCCAGCTCTGCGGTGAAGTACCGGCTTGGCCAGGTCTCGGAGAGCGACATTGGATCTTCGTCGGCCTCCTTCCGCTGCTTCTGCTCCGCTTCGATTTCGGCCTTCTGCTCGTCCACAAAGCCGGCCATCGCGGCACAGAGGTCGTCCGTGCGGTCGACGATCTTGTCGTTCTTGTCTTTCGCATCCTTGGCCAATTTCACCAGGAAAGTCGCGTACCTGAGCGGAATATTGTGATCGCGGACGTGGTCCCACATGCATCCCGAACTCGCCAGCGCGAGATCGCGCTCGACCGTCTGTTTGCTGACACCGGCGCAACGAGCAATCTCGTCGTTGGGCATGCCGAGCTGCTTCAGGCGAATGACGGCCCTGCGCCGTCCATCTGCTGACAACGGGCGATGTTGAACGTTCGCGGCGACCGCGCGTGCCACCAGGGCCAGTTCCGATGCCCCTTCCGCGATGACGTTCGCGGCCACCAGCATTTTCTCGTTGAACCCGACGACTCCCTGCTTGGCATTGAGTCGGAGGGCGCGAAGGCGCCGATGGCCGTCGTCAACCAAATACCGGTCGTTGGCACGTTTCGCGACCAACAACGGAGTGGTCAGGCCGTTAACGGCGATGTCCTCCGCCAGGTCATTGATCGCTGCGTCCGTGAGTTCGTCGTCGTCCCGGAACGCGAAATTCTCCGGGTCGTCGTCGATCAGGTTTAGAGGAATGTACTCCAGTTTCGTGGTGACCTGTTCAGGTCTATAGACATCGTCCCCTTGGGGGACAGGATCGTTTGCAGTCATTAGAACATTTCCTTAAACTAAGCGTGTTGAGAAGGCCAACAACATGTTGGCCGGAAACAACCGGCCCCGACGCCCCGCGGTCGGGAAAACTCAGGGGCGTTGGAGGCCGTCTTTTCTTCCCTTTGGGAACTGATCGCGCTGGCCGGGAAGGAGCCGCCGCGAACTTCCGATCACGATCCAATTGGTTCACTGTGTGAAGCCGGCGGTGAACGTGCCCGGGGCTGTGGAATTCGCACCCCAGCCATAATTCGGCCCTCCTTGCTTACCGTTCGGGGTCTGAACCCGACCCCAGGGTTGCCGGGAATGTCCGGCTACTCCGCCTCGCCGTGTCTTTCTTCCTCGTCGCCTTCTTCGGTGTATAAGACAGGGCGCAGCGCCGAGCACTTGCTGCAGCCCTCGAAGGCCACTCCATGCCGTTCTCCTGGCGCCGGGAATCCGCTCGCCCTTCGTGCCAATAAAGCGGCGCGCAATCTTCAGCGTCCGGCCGTTTGACCAGCCAGTCCAAGTACTTGCACAGGCCCATTTCCAACTTGCTCGTGGATTTCACGGAGATCCTCCGGCGATTCCGAACAAGACGCCGCATTCCAGCCGCTCGCCAGACTCATTTTGTCACGAGCGGCGCGTGCGCCAAGCCGCCAGGGCGAGCATATCGCCTTTGGTTTCGGGCCTATCCGATCTTGCGCATGATCTCCCTGGCCTTCTCGCGGTCGATTTCCGCGTAGATCTCGGAGGTCACCGCCGAAGCGTGTCCCAGGATGATCCGGGCCGCTTCAATTCCGTAGGCTGTCCGAATTTTCGTCGCAGCGTTGTGCCGGAGCTGGTTCGGGGCCCAGGCCGGTACTCCGGCTTTGATGCACGCACGCCTGATCGCGTGGTCGTAGGCATACGTCGTGTAGAACTCGCCCGGTTTGCGTTTGGGATTTGCCTTTCGCTTGTTCTTGGGCTTCGATGAAGCGGGCGTCTTTCGTTTCTCGGCTCGTTGGGCTTGGTGCCAGGCCCGCGCTTCACGCGGCGAAAACAGGTACGCTTGCGGGTCAGTCTTCAGCCAAGGCTTGATGACATCCTGGGCGTGTGGGCCGAGGAAGATGATTCGCTCGCGTCCGTGGTGCTGACCTTTGTGCGAGTGCGGCCGGTACTCCCAGACGTCACCGTCCATCTTCAGGTCGATGCCGCGAATGAGACAAGCCTCTCCAGGACGACACCCGGTCCAGAGCTGCAGATTGACCATGCCCCAAATCTGCGGCATCACGATGGCCTGGACGACAGGGATGTGCTCTTCGGGGACGGGTTTGACGGGCTCGGTCTCCACGGCCTCGCCAACGCGAATCCCCTGCACGGCACACAGGGCTCGCCAGACAGTCTCCGGCAGCAGCTCGCGGGCCACGCCCCACTTGAACATCTGCCGAATGCGGGTGACGTGCTGGTTGATTCGCTTCCGACAGAGGCCCTGCTCAATTAGTTGCTGACGAGACGCGACGAGTGCCAAAGGGCCGAATCTCGTTACGGGCTCGCTTCCGTAGAGATCATGAAGTGGCCGCAGGGCAGTCTTAAAGCTCTTGATTTCGCTGGTGGGCTTGCCGTTCTTGACGTACCGCTGCTCGGCAAATGTCCAAAAGGCCAGGATCAGATCGTTGACAGTGATGGTCCCGGCGGAACGCGTCTCGGTCCGCGATGAGTCAACCCGCCTGACCTGCCATTCGGCAATCAGTCGGGCGTACTTCGCGTGACTTTCAGGTGACCCGAAGGGACCGAGGTAGTGGTTCTTCCGCTCGATCGTGACGACCGCGCAATCACGGGCCTTGTGAAGACGATAGCACGGTGGCGATTTTTTACGAGGCATTGTGCGGCTCCTGGGTTCTGCAAAACGGTACATGTACCGTTTCCTGAGAACCTCATTGCCGCACTGCCCTACGCCGGACAGGTACGCTAACTCGTGCGTTCGGCTAGACTTATGACAGCTCCCCCGGCAGGACTCGGACCTGCGACCCGGCGGTTAACAGCCGCCTGCTCTACCAACTGAGCTACAGGGGATCAACGGAAAAAGACAATCTAACTGATCGGCAGATGGCTGCCAAGTCTTGACAGCTGGTTTTTTGTCGGAACCGCCACCGCGTTACGTGCTCTCCAGCACCTCCTTCGCGTGCAGCAGTTCCTGCTTCTGCTGCTCGCTGACGGTCGGGTATTTCAGGTCGAGCTGCTGCAATGTCCTATGGATCACAGCGCCCACGGCGATGTGGGTGAACCATTTGTGGTCGGCCGGAATGATGTACCAGGGTGCCCACTCAGTACTGGTGTGGTTGAACATGTCCTCGTAGGCCGCCATGTAATCGTCCCAGAAGGCGCGCTCCTTGGCGTCACTGGACGAAAACTTCCAGTTCTTCTCCGGCCGGTCGATCCGCTCCAGAAACCGTTTCTTCTGCTCGTCCTTGGACACGTTCAGGAAGAACTTCAGCACCACGATGCCGTTGCGGACCAGATACCGTTCAAAGTTATTGATCTCCTCGAAACGCCGTTTCCAGATGTCCTTGCCACAGGCCTCCGGCGGCAATTGTTGTCGATCGAGATAATCCGGGTGCACCCGGACGATCAAGGTTTCCTCGTAGTACGAGCGATTGAAGATGCCGATCCGGCCTCGCTCGGGCAATGCTTTGCAGCAACGCCACAGGTAATCGTGATCCAACTCTTCGGCCGACGGGGCCTTGAAGCTGTAGACCTGACAGCCCTGGGGGTTCAGTCCCGACATCACGTGCTTGATTGTGCCATCTTTCCCGGCGGCATCCATCGCCTGGAAGATGATCAGCAGTGCGCGGCTGTTCTGGGCGTAGAGCATGTCCTGATACTCGGCCAGTTTCTCGACCCCTTCCGCCAACTTGGTCTTGGCATCGGCTTTGGTCAGGTACTTGGCCTTGTAGGCGGGGTCGTAGTCCTTGGTCAGCGAGATCTTACGGTCCGGAGGGACGAGCAACGGTTCGATGAATTCGTCGATTTTCATGGCAGTTGAGTCTCCGAAATCGGTTCAAGTTGCTTGCCAGGTGCCGTGGATCAGACGCAGATCGATGATTTCTAGAATGCCCCGCGCCACGTCCGCCTTGGCACCTTTCAGGGTGTCCACAAGGTGACCGCGGCGGTCGATGATTTCGACCTGATTGTCGGTCGAGTTCATGGCCGCCAAGCCGTTGGCGATCATCAAGTCGCAACTCTTCTTTTCCAGTTTGAGCTGGGCGCGGATCCGTTGATCCCTCGTCTCCAGAGCAAAACCGACCAACCATTGGAATTCCGTCTTCTCCGCCCCCAGCGTCGCCACAATATCGGGCGTTTCGACCAACTGCAGCTCGAGCGGACGACCCGTCTTGGAGATCTTGTGGGGCGCGACCCGCACGGGACGATAATCGCACGGGGCAGCGGCCGCGATCAGCCCGTGACATTGCGGAAAGACCTTGAGACAGGCGGCCAACATGTCGTCGGTCGTGACGACGTGGATCACCTCGGCTTCCGGCGGATACTGCAACTCGACAGGACCGCTGACGACGACCACGCTGTGTCCGAGATCCAGTGCCGCCGCAGCCAGAGCCCGCCCCATGCGACCGCTGGACCCATTGGTCAAGAAGCGAACCGGGTCCAGGTACTGCCGCGTCGGTCCGGACGTGATCAGGATGCGTGCCATCTCAGACCCTCAGCCGTTCGGCAATGGCGGCGAAAATCGCGTCCGGTTCGGCCATGCGGCCTGCGCCGGTCGTGCGGCAGGCCAGCCAACCCTCGTCTGGACCGATGCATTGAACACCATCTTCGTGCAACTGCCGGACGTTGCGTTGGACGGCGGGTTTTTCCCACATGGCCGAGTTCATCGCGGGAGCCACCAGCACCGGGCCGCGAAACACGAGATACAAGGTACTCAGCAGATCGTCGGCGATGCCCTGCGCGGCCTTGGCCAGGAAATTCGCCGTGGCCGGCGCTACACACAACAAATCGGCTTTCTCCGCCAACTCGATGTGTCCGCCAAGCGGTTGGTCCGCCGGCACGAACAGTTCGGTTCGGACCGGGCGCCCCGTGAGTGCGGCGAACGTGGTGGGGCCGACAAATCGCAGGGCCGACGCGGTCATGACCACGGTCACGCCGACACCGGCCTGCGCCAAGCGGCTGACGAGGACGGCAGTCTTGTACGCCGCGATCCCGCCCGTCACCCCGACGACCAGTTCCCGGCCGTTCATAGGTCAGATAAATCCAAGTCGGGTTCCTCAGCCTGCACCGGCTGATCACCCCGGACACGAACCACATTGGACACGTCCAGATAGATCTTGTTCTGCACGATCTCCTGCAGCACGATCTTCATGCGATCGCTGGTGTTGAGGTCGACCAGCGCACGGCTTCCCTGATTCAATTGGACCAGCCGTTTTTGAATCAGCGTGGACAACTTGAACCGTCCGCCCACCTTGTTAACAATGCTTTCCTCTTTCAGTTCATCCAGCATCAAGACTTGCCCCCAGATATGACTTTAGGATCTCACCGATTTCACGCGTCGCGCGGTCTTTGTCGTCGTTGATCACTTCGTGACAGTAGCGGCCGATGAAGGTCATCTCGCGGCTGGCCGCCTCCAACCGCCAGCGGATGGATTCCTCGCTTTCCGTACCTCGCAAGCGAAGCCTCCGCTCCAATTCCTCCGGGGATCCGGGATGGATAAAAATGGAGACGGCGTCGGGGGCCTGTTCCATCACCGACAACGCCCCTTGCACGTCAATCTCTAAAATTACCCATTTTCCTGCGGCCAGGCCAGAGGTTGTCTCGCTCCGCAGCGTTCCATACCAATCCCCGCGTCCAAATACTTCCTTACATTCCAGAAAATCGCCTGCTGCACGGCGGCGGGCGAACTCCGCACGAGACAGGAAATGGTAGTCGATCCCGTCCCGTTCCCCAGGTCGTGGAGCGCGGGTCGTCGCCGACACACTGTATTCCAATGGCAGCGAGCCGCAGGCGAGCAGCTGCCGCACCACCGTCGACTTCCCCGCTCCCGACGGCCCAGACACGATTACCAACTTGCCTGTCGCCGATGCTATCATTCCACGTTCTGAATCATTTCCTTCATCCGTTCGATGGCGGCCTTGACGTCGATCACCCGGCGCGCGACTTCGGAGTCGTTGGCTTTGGATCCGATCGTGTTCGCCTCGCGGAACATCTCCTGAATCAAGAACTCCAGCTTGCGACCGTTGCTCTCAGGGCCACCCGTGATTGTCTCGAATTGTTCCAAGTGGCTCCGCAACCGCGAGAGTTCTTCCGAGATGTCGCTACGGTCCACCAGAATGGCGACCTCACGCACGACATCGGTGGCTTCCAGGCTGACTTGGTATTGTTCCAGCAACTTGTTCAGCCGCTCCAGCAGTCGATTGCGATAAGCCTCGACGACCAGGGGCGCTCGCTGTTGGATCTGGTCGAGATCTCCGGCGATCGTCTGGCAGTTCGAACGCAGATCGACCTCCATCGCGGCGCCCTCTTGGACACGCATCCGCGCCAGATTCTCCAGGGCTGCCAGCGTCGTCTTCTCGATCAACGGCCAGTCCGCCTCGGCGTCGAGGCGATGTGCACCCCGCTCCAGCACCACGCCTGGCAGTGCCAGCAGCGACTCCACGCGAACCAGATCCGATTGACCAGCACTCTGACACAGCTTCTCAAGTTGTTGGCGGTAGCTGGCCAACACGACCTCATTGATCCGGAAGTCGTCCGACGACGTCTCACGTTCGACCTGCACGTTGACTTGCAGCGAACCGCGTCGGAGGTGTTGGCGCAAGAGCGATTCCAGTTGCGACTCCAACACGCTGTAGCCATCGCTGATGCGCAACGAGACCTTCAGATAGCGGTTATTGACGGTCCGAATCTCGACGGTTGCCGCGACGCCTTCGTGCAGGCCGCGCGCTTCCCCATGTCCGGTCATGCTAAGCAGCAAGGCAACGACTCCCCCCGTGAAACGCGGCCCTTGACCGCTACCCCAACAGGCCGGACAACGCTGTCCGGTTCTGGCGACGGACGCGGATGTCCGAACTGCCAGATGCACCTACTTACTGCCCGCGGCCAGGCTTGTCTCTTCGTAGAACGGAATTTATTCCGCTTCACTGAACGGATTGAAATCCGTTCCACGACAAAGCTGCCT
Source organism: Planctomycetota bacterium (assembly GCA_026692885.1). The sequence goes on from JAPLNJ010001037.1 coordinate 36,507, forward strand.
GCGGGCAGCATAACGCTCGCGTCCTACAGCGTCTGCCGCCACCTGCCTACTTGCCTGGTGCCGCCGGCTGATTCGCAGCCTTCGACGTGTCGGCAGGAGCCTGACCGCCCGGCGCCGCATCTCCGTCAGGGGCTTCTCTTGCCACGTCTTTGTTAGCCCCGCTGGAAGAACTCTCTTCGGTCTTTGCTGAATCGGATTCCTTGGCGGTGCTCTCTTTGCCCGGATCCACAGGCCCTGACACCTTCTGCTTCACGCCCGTCGAGCCAGCCCAAGGGTCTTGAGAACTGAAGAGTTTGATGGTGACCATGCAGAGCACGATCCAGACGCCAGCCGTAATCATCGTCACCCTGGTGAACATGTCACCGGCCTTTGTCCCGAAAGCACTCTGTCCGCCCATGCCCCCCAAAGCGCCGGTTAGCCCGCCTCCACGCCCGCGCTGGACGAGAACCAGTAGAACTAGGAACAATGCCGTGATGAACAGCAGGGTGCACATCACATAGTTGATAAACGAACTCGCAAACAGAACCAAAGTCATAGGACCGGCGACTCCTAAGTGAGGTTTCCATCCCGCCAGGATTATGCCCTGACTGTATCCACGCAAATTTTCGGTTGTGCCTGGGTAAAGGAGCTGCAGAAAAATAGCTTCGTCATTTGCTCCTCCCCCCTCACCCCAACCGTAGGCTGACAAAAAACATAGGTTTCGGAGCTAGTAGACAAAAACATTGATGACAAAAAAATGTTCATTGCGAACGCGGAATTCCTCCCATCTTTTTGTCATCAATCTTTTTGTCTACCGGAACGAAAGCAGGTTTACCTTTGGGTTCAGTCACTTCCCCCGTTTTGTCGGACCACCCCAGCCATCTCCCCGGAGTACCGGGCAGAAGAAGTTGTTTATCGGCTGTGCCTGCGCTATGGCTTGGCAGCGGCCACGATCTTCGGAAAATCCTTGACTTTCATGGACGCTCCACCGACCAACGCTCCGTCGATGTTCTTCTGTGACAGGAGTTTTGCGGCGTTCTCCGCGTCTACGCTGCCCCCATACTGCAGTCGCACCTGCGCCGCGACCTCGGCGCCAAACCGCGTCTGCAGGACTTGGCGGAGCACCGCGTGCACCTCCTCAGCTTGCTCGGGTGTGGCCACTTTGCCAGTGCCGATGGCCCACACAGGTTCATAGGCAATCACGATTTCGGCGCCCTGATCGGCCGTCAGGCCGGCCAAGGATCCGTAGAACTGCTCGGTGACCACGTCGCCGGTCTTACCCGCTTCTCGTTCCTCCAGCGTTTCACCGACGCAGATGATGGGCGTCAGCTTGGCGGCCAGCGCCGCATGCACCTTGCGGCAGACGGATTCATTGCTCTCACCCAGGATTCGGCGACGTTCGCTATGGCCTAGGATCACGCAGCGACAGCCGACATCCAGCAGCATGGCCGCACTGATCTCACCGGTAAACGCCCCCTTTTCCTTGTGGTACATGTCTTGAGCGCCCAAGGCGATCGGCGAACCAGCCAACGCGGCGCCCACAGCGTCCAGGTAGATAAAGGCCGGACAAAGGGCCACCTCGACGCTGCCCGGATCTCCGATCGCTTCTCTGATCCCGCGCGCCAATGCCACCGCATCGGCACGATTCAGATTCATCTTCCAGTTACCGGCAATGAACGGGCGTCTCACAGTGATTGCCTTCCTCTTGGTGAAGATCTCAGGCTCTTGGTGAAGATCTCAGGTTGCGGGCAGACAGTACAACGCGTTCACGAGGGCCGAACGCGCACGAATTTCGAAGCCGGTAATTTAGCAGACGATAGGGCGAGTCGTCGATAGTGGTTGCCAAGCAAGGAGCAAAATCACAAAACCTGTGGGGCGGATGCTCTCGCCATTGTCGGGCGAGTCCCAGGAAATCGACTGCCTGACTTCGCACCCAGCCGCCCGGACCGTGGCCAGCACGGACCGCAGTGCGCAACCTTACGATCAAGGCCTCGGTCGCGATCTCGCTTACAGGACTTCTCTCACCGTCCAGGCGAACTGGACGGGGTCGTTTTCGAAACTAAGGCAGTCGACATACGTACTTTTGCATAAACATGTTACGGCGAGACGTGGCGGCGTGCACCGCTCAGGCCGAAGTCGCCGTCAAGCGGCTCGATCTGTCCGGATCGATTTCGAATAATGCGCCGATCAGCTGGCTGGTCCGCTTGGCAGCGCCCAGTTGTTCGTTGACCAGTTGTTGAGATCGTCGGCCCAGTTCCTCAGCGAAGGCAGGCTCTTCGATGCAGCGGCGTACAAACGCAGTTAGTTCATCGGCGTCGTGGACCACCACGGCCGCTTGCCGGTCCAACAACATGGCCACCACATCGCGAAAGTTATTGGTATTCGGGCCGAAGGACACCGCCGCGCCATAGGCGGCCGGTTCGATCATATTCTGTCCACCGCGGCGACCCATGCTGCCACCGACGTACGCGATTCGCGCCGCACCCCACCAGGCGGCCAATTCTCCGATGGTGTCGATCAACAAGACGCGCGCCTCCGGGTTGGGTCCTTGCGTCTCCAGCGTGCTGCGACGCTGCCAGGGCAAACCACAACGGTCCAGCAACTCGGCGACTTCCGCAAACCGTTCGGGGTGGCGTGGGGTGAGAATTAATCGCAGATGTGGATAATTCGGCACCAGCTGTCGAAACACCTCCAACGCCAAAGCTTCTTCCGGATGTTGCGTGCTCCCGGCGAGGAACACCACGTCCTCAAGCTGCAAGCCCCAAATCGCGGCCAGCCGTTGCGTCCTGGGATTGCTACGATCAGTTTCCGCTCCGTCAAACTTGATCGAACCGGTCACGTGGACAGTTTCGGGCGGGGCGCCGAGTTGGCGGAATCGCTCGGCATACTCGGCGTTCTGCACGGCGACCAGATCGAGTGATCGCAACACCGCAGCGACCAGCGGCCGGATGCGGCGATAGCCTCGGGCACTATGCTCGCTGAGCCGCCCGTTCACAATCGCGACCTTGGTGTCTTGCCGCTGGGCAGCCCAAATCAGGTTAGGCCAAAGTTCCAGCTCCACCAGCAACAGCAGATCCGGGCGGACGGATCGCAGTGCCCGGTGGACCGCCCAACTGAAATCCAAGGGGCAGTAGAAGACGTGCCGTGGAGCATACTTTTTTCGCGCCAGTGCATAACCCGTCTTGGTGGTTGTTGAGATCACGCACTCCCAGGTCGGATGCTCCTGTTCCAGATGCAGCAACAAGGGCCCCAGGACGTTGATTTCCCCGACGCTCACGGCATGGAGCCAGACGCATCGGCCCGTACCCGTCCGCTGCGGCACGCGGCCCATGAACTTGGCTCCCAGGCCCTCCCGGTACTTCCCTTTGCGGATGGCTGCGTAGAGCAGCCAAGGCGAGCACAGGACGAGCAGCAGCAGGTAGACGAAATTCAGTAAGTAGGCCACTCAAGGAGTCCTTCCGGAAGCGGTGGTCAGCCCGCGGCTGCACCGCAGCCTCAATCAGTAGTTCCAAGTTCGCAGCGGCGTTGCTAATTGACATAGCTGAATTCGTGAGAATTCAGGGGTTTTCGCCCAACCCCTGAAGTCTCACGAGTTCATCCACATTTCGAAATTGGAACTACATTCAATACCCAACGGTTCGGTTTCCGTAGGGGGGCAAGGCGAGCGGCAGGAAATAACTTACCCGTAGGTCGGCCTTTCCAAGCTGATCGGGACGGTCTTGGAAGACCATCCTACATTCAGTTCGGTAAGTTATTTGCTGCCGCTCGCCCAAGCTATGCCGCTCCCGTTCTCCGCAGGCAGCAGTTCTTGAATTTCCTGCCGCTGCCGCAGGGGCAGGGGTCGTTACGGCCGACGCGCGGCCCGCGGTTGCGGATGGTCTCGATCACGACTTCGCCCTGGCTGGCCTCGATCGCAGACTGCTGCTGGCGGGCGAAGTCGCTGGCGGTCTCGGCTTGGGCGTGCGTCGCGGCCGTCTCGACCCAGGTGCTGCCGACAAAGCTCTCGTCCAACTGTTCCATGCGGAAGATCAGTTCGGTGACGCGTTCACCGATGGACTCCCACATCTGCTCGAATTGCTTCATGCCTTCGCGTTTGTACTCCACCTTGGGATCGACCTGGGCGTAACCGACCAAGCCGATGGAGCTGCGCAGGTGGTCCATCGCCAGCAAGTGATCTTTCCAGGCCGCGTCGAGGATTTGCAGCAACACCGCCCGCTCCATGCGCCGCATTTCCGGCCGGAACCGTTCTTCGACGGCATCGGACAGCTTAAGTTCCAACTCAGGACGTTCCAACCGTGCCATGTCGGCGGGCGAGACGTCACCAGCCAGCGTGTCTTTCAACCATTGCGACAGCGAGGCCAACTCGCCGTCTTCAGCTGCGCCCGTCGTCGAGCGATCGGTCGCGTCCGGGCCAAACAGCGTCGCGACCTGCTGCCGGACATCACGGAGCACTTCCTGGCCGCGACGCAGATAGGCCCGACTGTGATCTAGGAGCACGCCGCGAATTTCGTCCCGCTGCTTGTGTTTGAGATCTTCGAGGTCCAACGGCATCTTGAACCGGTCGCGAGCCCAAGCCACTAAGCCATCCCGATCCAACCGCGAGTGACCTACGCCGGACGAGAAGCGGTACAGGCTGGCCATCACGGGGTATTCGGCCTCTTTCTCGTCGTACGCCTTTTCGGCCCGGCCACACACCAAGCGTTTGAGTTCCTTCGGCTCCAGTTGGCGAACTTCGTCGAAGTCGAGTTCGATGCCATATTTGTTTCGCACCCAGAGGATTGCGCTGCGGAGACCGAAGTCCTCTTGCAAGAAGGGCGCCCCGGCGGACAAGTCGACACGCTGGATCGCGTCGCGAGCTCGCTCCAGCAGCATTTCGGCGACCCCATCGCGACCGCATTTCTTCAAGTCGCGATCACGGAGATTCAGCCCCCATCGGGCGTTGACAAATTTGGCGAGCGCCTGCCAGTTCCAGTCTTCGTCGGCCAGCTCCTCCCCGTCGGCGATCGGCAGGTTCTCCTCAATGGCGTCCAGCACCTGAGTCTCGGCATACCGCTCGGCAGTGTCTTTGGCACGCGTCTCCGCTTGCGGGAAATCCAGGCCGCGAAAATCGCGGGATTCGAGTGTGGTTCCCAGCCGAGCCCCGGCCCACTCGGCAAAGGTATCGACTCCGCAGTCGCGATCCAAGTACGCCCCCACCCGGCGATCGACCTGTTGGCGAATGGACTCCAGGATCAAATTCCGGCAGTTCCCGCCCTCCAGAATCGTCTGCCGATAGCCGTACACGCGTTTGCGTTGCTCATCCATCACCTCGTCGTATTCCAACAGGTGCTTGCGGCTTTCGAAGTGCCGTTCCTCGACCTTCTTCTGGGCCGCCTCGATGCGACGCGTGACCATGCGGCTTTCGATGGCCTCGCCTTCCTTCATGCCCAGCGATTCCAGGATCTTGCGCACCCACTCGCCGGCGAAGATTCGCATCAGGTCGTCTTCCAGCGAGAGATAGAAGCGACTGCTGCCGGGGTCCCCTTGCCGACCACATCGTCCGCGCAGTTGCAGGTCGATGCGCCGCGCGTCGTGGCGTTCGGTGCCGATCACGTGCAGACCGCCGATGCGTTTCACGAGGGCGCCTTCTTCCTCCATCTTCTCCTGCTGGCGGATGTCGGCGACCAGTGTGTTCCATTCTTCCCGAGGCACGTCGAGTCGCGTGGCGTACTTATCCTGCAAGCGCGCCCAGGCCATGGCTTCGGGATTGCCGCCGAGCACGATGTCCGTGCCACGCCCAGCCATGTTGGTGGCGATGGTGACGGCGCTCCAACGCCCGGCTTGAGCGACGATCTCCGCCTCCCGTTTGTGATGCTTGGCATTGAGCACCTGGTGTTTGACGCCGCGTTTGTCGAGCAGGGACGACAGCCGCTCGCTTTTCTCGATCGAGACAGTACCGATCAGAGCCGGACGCCCCTTGCGCTCGATCTCGCGGATGCTGCTCAGCGGAATGACATCCTTTTTCTTGCTCTCCCGCGGCTGGAATTCGAGGGACGCCTCGTCTTCTTTGAGGATTGTACCGCAGAGTTCGCGGTCATCGTCCAACCACAACGCGTCCCAGCGATTCATCCGTTCCACCTCGTCCGCCACCGCCGCAAACTTTTCCTTTTCCGCACGGTAAATCACGTCGGGATTCTCCAGCCGATGTAACGGCCGGTTCGTGGGAATCGCCACCACTTCCAGTTTGTAGATTTTCCAGAACTCATTCGCCTCGGTCATGGCCGTACCGGTCATGCCCGAAATCTTGTCGTACAGCTTGAAGAAGTTTTGCAGCGTGATCGTGGCCAGCGTCTGCGTTTCCTCCTTGACATTGACCCCTTCCTTGGCCTCCACGGCTTGATGCAGACCATCGCTCCACTGCCGGCCCTCCATCAAACGGCCGGTGAACTCGTCGACGATCACGATGCGGCCGTCTTTGATCACGTAACGCACGTCCAACTGATACAGGTGATGGGCCTTCAGCGAGTTGTCAATCAGGTGGGGCCACTCCATGTTGCCGGCCGTGTAAAAACTCTCCACACCGGCCAACCGTTCCGCTTCGCGGACGCCTTCGTCCGTCAGGTGCGCCGTGTGATCTTTCTCGTTGACGAGGAAGTGCACGTCCTTCTTGAGCAGCCGCGCAATGCGATCCGCTTCGGCGTACTTCCGCACGTCGTCGTAGGCGGGACCGGAGATGATCAGCGGCGTGCGTGCCTCGTCGATGAGAATATTGTCGACCTCGTCCACGATGGCGTAGTGCAAGCGGCCTTGGGACTGCTGGTACTCTTTCGGATAGCGATTGTCGCCACGTGCCGCCGGACGCATGTTGTCGCGCAGATAGTCGAAGCCGAATTCGTTATTCGTTCCGTACGTAATGTCGCAGGCGTAAGCCTGCTGACGGTCCATCACGGACATGTCGGCCTGAATGGTCCCCACCGTCAAACCGAGTCCCATGTACAACGGGGCCATCCACTCCATATCGCGGCGAGCCAGATAGTCGTTCACCGTCACCACGTGCACGCCCTTGCCTTCCAGGGCATTCAGATACGCCGCCAGGGTGGCCACCAACGTCTTGCCTTCACCCGTGACCATTTCCGCGATCGCTCCGCTGTGCAGCACCATCCCACCGATCAACTGCACATCGAAATGGCGCATATTCAGGAAACGTCGTCCCGCTTCGCGACAGACGGCAAAGACTTCCACGAGTAAGTCGTCCAAGGTTTCACCCGCGCGAAGCCGCTCCCGGAACCTCGCAGTCTGTTCCTTGAGTTCGGCGTCACTCAGGGCCTCGTATTTTGGCTCCAGATCGCTGATGGCCCCGACTTGGGCCTGCAGTTTCCGGATGTAGCGAGCGTTGGATGACCCGAAAAGGGAAGTCACCGTGCGTTCAAAGGCCTTCAGTATCGCCCCGAAAAACACGCCGAGCAGTTCCCAAATACGTTCCAAGATTTCCATGTCTATCAAGTCCCCGGTCGAGGCGGTTTTGCGAATGTCTCGTCCACCGAGCTGGCAGGCCGGTGTCAATAGACGCAACATCTTCGCTTAGCGTAGTTTATAACGATTATCCGGACTAGGTCAACGGCGATTGTCAATTGGTGACCTCGATCGGAAGGCCGCCAACGGCTGTTGGTGCTGGCAACGGGCCGGGTGGCTGGTCGCGGAGCGTAAGCGAAGCCCTAGTCCGCCGTGACGGCAGATTGAGCACGACGTACCGGGCTGACACGGCGGAAACCAACCCACCGCATGATAAGCGGAATTATTTGTCGCCGAAAACCTTGCGCTAACACGAAGATTATCCTAGGAAGACATGGTCGAAACGGCTATCTTGAAAGAACGGGTCCGCGTAAGGGAAAAATCCGCAAAAGCAGAAGACGCGGCAAACAAGGAAAAGTTGGCGGGAGAGACAAAATGAAGTCGTTGATGATCAAAGAATTCGCGGTCGCATCGGTTCTCGTGTTGGGATCGCTGCTGGCATTACCAGCAGCCTGGTCCGCCGATCAGATCAAGAACAAGTTGGCGCCGGACGCCGAACAGGTGGAACTGTTCGCCGCCATGAAAGCGGGGGACGTGGTGGTCAAATTGATCCCCAAGAATGTCAAAGAGGCCAACGTCCTGATAGAGAACAAGCTCGATAAGCCCTTGCACATCAAGCTTCCGGATGCCTTCGCGGGCGTGCCGGTGCTAGCTCAGCGCGGCGGCATGGGTGGCGGCGGCATGGGTGGCGGCGGCATGGGTGGCGGCGGCATGGGTGGCGGCGGCGGCCAGCAGGGCATGGGCGGCGGCATGGGTGGCGGCGGCATGGGTGGCATGGGTGGCGGCGGTATGGGTGGCATGGGTGGCGGCGGCATGGGTGGATTCATGAATGTGGATCCAGGGAAGATCGGAAAGATCAAGGTTGCCACCGTTTGTCTGGAACACGGCAAGCAGGACCCGAATCCCCGTGTTCCGTACGAATTGCGGCCGATCGAGAGTTTTACCGAGAACAAGGATGTGGTTGAATTGTGCAAGATGCTGGGCCGCGGAGAAGTCGCTCAGAACACGGCCCAAGCGGCGGCTTGGCATCTGACCAACGGCCTCACTTGGGATCAATTGGTCGTCAAGGAAAAGGTCCACTTGAGCAATGGCTACACCGAGAAGTACTTCGCTCCGCAAGAGGTCGCTGTCGCCATGAAAGTGGTGCAAGAGACATCCCGCCGTGCACAGGCCGAGCGGACCAGGGGTGCCGCCACGTCACGATCCGCTAGTCAGAATTAGACCTTTCGTGTGAAAGTGTTTACAGCGAAGCGTCTTGCATCCATTCGCAGGACGCTTTTTTCGTTTTCGTAGCGCTCGACGCACGTTCTGATAAACTTCTGCTGTGCCAGCGGTCGAAATACAACGATTAGTGGAATTGCGCCGCTTATCTGTTTCCCCAATCCGCTCGGCGCAGGTTCTGAAACCGTGTTGCCGAAGTCAGCCAAGGAAGGTGCGTCGTGTACCGGCTTTCCCTCGTCATTCCCTTTGTGAGTGAACCCGAACCGTTCGAGGACACGCTGGTCTCTGTCCTCCAGAACCGTCCGGCCAACTGCGAAGTGATCGTCGTCCATCGCGGGCCGTACGATGACCCGTACGAGCTGCGGGACGAGGTCTGTTTCGTGGAGGTGCCGACGGAGACGAGCACGATGCAATCGATCAACGCGGGGTTGACTGCTGCCCGTGGCGAGGTCGTGCATCTGCTGCAACCGGGCGTGCTGGCGATCGAGGGCTGGACGAAGCCAGCACTCGCGAGGTTTGACGACCCCACGCTGGGCGCCGTCGCACCCGTGGTATTGGGACGGAGTAACCCGGATCGCGTCGTCTCCGCAGGGATGCGATTTACTGCGGGCGGTGCTCGTCGGGTGAACGGGGTGGGGACGCGGTCTGCGACGTCCAAGAGGCTCGCGCGTCGCGCAATGGCCGGCCCGACTCTGACCGCCGCCTTCTACCGTAAGACGGCACTGATGGCTTTGGGGGGACTGCCCGAAGTGGTCGGTGAGCGACTGGCTGATGCGGACCTGGCGATTAGCCTGCGCGCCCTTGGCTGGGGCTGCGTATTGGAACCCGCTTGTCAGCTGGTCGGTGATGCTAAGCAGCAACCAGCGCCATTATCTTTTGCGGCGGGCCGTTGTGACGAGCGTCTGTTTCTGCGCTACGCAGCAACCCACGGCATGTTTCCGGTGGTTGTTTTTCATCTGTTCGCCATTCTGGGCGGCTGGTTGTGTCGCGCGTACCGGTGGGGCGCGTACTCGCACCTCCTGGGCCGCCTGGCCGCTTGCTGCGAGAATCGCAGGGAATACGCACCGCCAACCCTGCTGGACGAACTCCGCGCCCGCGGGTCAAGCCCCGCCGATTCGGAACTGGTGACGCCCAGCGAGGCGCTCAACCGCCCTGCCCGAACGCGAAATCGCGCTGCCTAAGGCAAGCGGACGGCCTTGATCGGAATTCATTTCCCGCCTTGCTCCAACGCTTGTGCATCCGCTTTGCAGATTGCTTCACGAGACCGGCATCGGCACGCATGGCGGCGTGGAGACCGTCCGGCTCGGATTGGCGGGCCCGCCTCATGCTCCGGCCAGCCGTGTGGCCAAGGTCATCGCCGTCGCCAGAGCCAGCGAGATAATTGCGATCCACCGCAGTAGTTCCCAGTACAGACTTTCTTGCCTAGCGACTAACATCGGATACCTCCTTTATACCGCAGGCTTCAAACTCTGTGTCTGACCTGCAAGGAGCATGCCAACCAAGCCGACGGTGAAACGGATCAGTGCCAGCCGCGTGCGGCAATATGGCAAGCGGATAGTATCTGGCAGGCAGTGCGGCGCGCACCGACGCACCGTTAGTGCGCGCCGGTTTTCGCACAGCAGCCCCGTTCGCGGCACCACTCCGGCACCACTCCGAGGCTGCGAAAAATCAAATCGGCCAACGCTGCTTGCACAAGGTGTAGGGTGGGCTGTGCCCACCAATCGCAAGCAGTTGTGGTGGGTACAGCCCATCCTACGATTTCTTCAGCAGCCTCTCCCAGTGGCTGGGCTCGCCGAACGCGATCGTCGCGGTCTGTGCCCCCCCGGGGGCCGGCCGTCTTGGCATGCAGCATGTCTTCGTCGAACTTGGTTTGGGGGGGAAGCAGCGGTGGCTCATGTTTCTGACTTGTCCGCTGTCGGGACGCTGGCGGCCAGGCCGAGGTGAACCCCCACGGTTCGGAGCCACTCTTCGGCGTCTGGAAATAGGCCGCTGTGGAAGATCCACAACAGACCGCAGATGCTGGAAATCAGCAGGAATTCCGTGGTCTCCTCCCAGACCAGGAACCACACGCGATGCTGGTCGTAGGCGGCGCCTAAGAGCATGCGGAACATCCCGAAGCCGAGCGGGCCGAGGCCGGCGGCGAAGGCCAGCTTGGCGGGTGGGATGGGATCTCGCCGCTTCACAAACAGAATCGCCAACGACACGCCGAGCAGCACCACCGCAACCGCCGGGCAATACCAGTTCTCGACCTGTTGGAACACGCGGAGGTGGCCGTAGTTGTAAGGCGTCCCGAAGATCAGCGTGTTGTACGAGTTGTCGTGCCAATCGGCGGTGGGGACGATCAGGGTGGTCGCAATCAGTGCCGCGAGCAGAAGATAGAAGCAGCGGTACAGGCCGCAGGGCACATCGGCGTGCTTGCTGCACCCACCGCAGAGTCGCAGGGCTGTGCATCGTCGTTCGGGATTGCTCAGTCCTAAAATACGGTGGTCGACGCCTTCCAGGACCGCGTAGGCGATGAAACTGAAACTGACGAACATGCCCGCGCCGTGCAAGTACTCCCACAGATAAGAAGTTTCCTGATAGCCAAAGTAATTCACCGCGCAGGCAGCTTCACCGAGCAAGAAGGCGATCAGGCCCCAACGCAGGGCCACAATGTCGCCAGCAAGACTTGTCCAGAGTGCCGCCACGATGACGAGCGACAGCAGCATATACGTGGGCTTGACCACGAAGTAGCTCAACACGGCGAGTGTCTGTTCGAACGGGGGCGACTCGCGAAAGGGAAGACTCCCTACGCCGTCTCTCGTCCGCCAGCGATCCCACGCTTGGCCCTCGGGTTGTGGGGCGTTGCGCAGCCATTCCTGGATCCCGCCGCGCACGTTGAACGCTGGCTCGACGCCGATCTGCCTGAGATGCCGGACGGCCAGTCGGCTGGCCATGCCGACGTCGCACAGCAGCAGCAAGGTTCTCCCACGCAGTTCGGCGGGGATTTGGTCCGGACTGCGCGTGGCACGAATGTCATCGAGCGGCCAGTTGACGGCGCCCTCAATGTGCCCGGCCGAGAACTGTGCGGGTGGTCGCACATCCACCAGCGTGGCTGACAAGCTGTCCTCGCTGAGAACCACCCCAGCATTAAGTGTCGCATCCATAGGACGGGCACTTGTGCCCGTCGCGGACGAGTCGACGGGTAGGAGTGCTCGTCCTACGACCGTCGTTGTTACGCCGGTTCCAAGCCACTGTTTCGCCTCAGGCGGCAACACGGTGGGAAGGCTGCCGAACAGGATCCCATAGAGCACCAGCGGCGCAGTGACGCCGACAAGAACTAGTCCAGCGACGACCACCGTGGTTTTCCGTGACGAGCTAAGCATGGGCGCGCACCTTAGTAACGCAGAGGAACGAACTTCCTTGAGCAGGGTGGCTGGAGCTTACAAAGCCCCGGATGTTGCCCCTGTTAGGCCGTCGCGGGCTCCGCCCCAGCCACCCGCCGTTTTGCCGACAGTCTGCCGCAGCAGCGTGTTGAAGCGACAGAACGACACGGCTTCTCCGCCGGGCCGAATGACGTGGATGCAGCACTCGTCCGCTCGCTCTTCGTCGAAAGTGTACGCATCCATGAACGGCTTGACGACCACACGGAAGAAATCTTCCGGCCGTTCGCCGAACCCGCAGCAAGCCCGGGCATCAGCCAACTTGAAATTCACCCGATCCGCCAATCGCTCCACGTGATCGTCGTACCGGACAAGTCGAGTGAGCGCCAGCGGCGGTCCCTTGCGGCGCCGCGCCACGAAGGTGAAGCTACAGCAATTGGGATGCGAGCAGGGCAGCGGGTGAAAATCCGCTTCGGTCAGGAGTCCGCCACTCTGTTGGGCCAGCAGGCGAATCACGTCCGCCAGGGTGATGCGATCCAACGGGTCGATGGCCTGCTCGAACCGTCCGCTCCAGGTGGCCGGTTGGTAGGTGATACCGCGAATCTGCGGGGTATTCATGCCGAGCGTGAGCAACTCCCCGACTTGTTGTTCGTTGACGCCTCGGACGATTGTGCACGCCAGGTTCGTGGGTAAGTCGTGCCGCACGAGCGCCTTGAGTACCGCGCGTTTGCGGGCCAGCAAGTCGGCGCCACGCAGGGCGAGGTGGCTCTCGGCGTCCAGGCCGTCGAGTTGCAGGAAGAGCTGCAGTCCCTTGCGGCGGGCAGCCAAAGCGGCGGCCAAGCCGTCGCCGCGAAGGAGTTCCAGGCCGTTGGTATTGATCATTACCTGTTCGATCGGCAGCCGCCGACAGTGGTCGATGAGCGTCAGCAGGTCGGGGTGCAGGAGCGGCTCGCCTCCGCTGAGTTGCAGCACGTCGAGCGGCCCGCGTGCAGCCAGAAAAGCGTCGACGTCCGCACATAATTCCGCGAGCGGCCGGTGGCTGCCGAGCGAACTCTGAGCGAAGCACACCGGACAATGGAGGTTGCAGGCGTCGGTGATCTCCAGCAAAGCCACACAGGTCCGGTGTTCGGGTCCTGGGCCGCAGCCGCAGGACGTGTCCGGTTGGCACTCGCCGTCGTCTGCCTGACGCAAGAGGACCGGCAGCTCGCGTTTCGCAGCTCTGGGGTTCCTCGCGGACCGTGCGGCGGGGGCGGCGGGCGGGGCATGCGGCACCTCGTCGCGCAGATAGTAATGCTGCCGCGCCGAACTGACCAAGGCTTCGATCGCGCCGTGCTCCGGGCACTCACGCTGTAAGTAGATTCGCCCGTTACGCTGTACCGTCGCGCCGAGCACGGGGCGAAGACACACCGGGCACAGCGTCCGCGTCGGCTTCAGGATCCCATCCCCGGTGTCGTGCGGGACGAGTGGCACACTGGCCCGCGAACGTCTCAACCACCTCGGCCGATAGCCGGGACAGCACCACAGCGCGAAGAACGGAGCCAGCACGAGTGTCGCCAGTTGATAGCCGGTCAGGCCCAGCCAGATCGTCGGTTCGGGGCGGATGAACTCGGTGCCGAAGCGATACACGAAGTAGGTCACCAGATACAGGCGGATCAACTGCCCGCGGAACAGCCCGCGTCGCTGCAGTTGCCACAAGACGACGGCGGCGATCAGGTGGAATGCTGTCTCGTAGAGTTGCGTGGGGTGGCGGATGAGGCCGTCTCCGAAATCGACGCCCCAGGGAAGGGACGTAGGTACACCGTGGCAGCAGCCTGCATAGAAGCAGCCCAATCGCCCGATGCCGATGCCGACGGCCAGCGGCATGGCGAAGCTGTCGCACCGCTTGGCGTGGATGCCGAGAGCCCACTCGGTCACTTCCGCGCCGAAATAGCCGCCCACCAGCCCAGCCAGGATCGTCTTACCATCCGTGAACCAGGCCTTGCCGCTCAGGAAACCATCCCAGTCGGCCAGCACGAACGGGAGTTTGGCTCCAATCATCCCGCCGCAGAAGGCCCCCAGGGCCAG
>JAPLNJ010001038.1 GCA_026692885.1 Planctomycetota bacterium
GAAAACGCTTCATCTCAATACCCTTCCGGATAAGCGGGGGTTTGCCTTTTTACAAACAGGAACCGTTCCTGCCAGAGGCTCTTCCCCCTTGGTTACGAACGTCTCTTGTGCCAAAAACAAAAAAACCGACGTGGCGGAACGCCCGAAGGCGTTCGACCACGTCGGCTTACTCGTCAACGACCCCCCCGGCACCGCCGAGTTGCTCTCTATCTAGTCCTCCGACAACATTCAACCGATCTTCTTGCCGACCCGAATTCCAGTTTAAGTGCGGGTCCGCTTGACTCACCCATTATACAGATTGCAGCGGAAAAGGCAACGGCGTCGGCGCCTCGTTCATGGAGCAACACGCTCACAACGAGCATGATGGCCGTCACCGCGCCCATGAACCAGTACAGCAGCGGCGGCCAGTCCTTGAACTCGGCGGGATAGTAACTTCCCGCCAGCACCCAAGTGAGCAGCCCGAAGATCACAAACCAGGAGTAATCCAGACCAATCGGAACCCCCAGAATTCTGCCTAACGGGATGTGGTGTCGAGTCAAGAGCGTTCTCCTTCCTTCTGAGATCAGCGTTGCCACAGAATGTAAGCGGCTTCCAGCGGAACTGAAACGCCAACGCAATGCGGTATTACCCGCGCGGTATAATCCTTCGACGCGAGGGCCGCAGGCACAGCCGCGCTGTAAACGTAGCCGCCCGACGCGCCCGTCAGATGCCGGTCGCGCGTCATCTCTTGCCGGAACGGAGGATCGCCATCGGCGTAAAGCTCTACCCGCACCGCTTTGGGGTCGAGGCCATTGAGATAGACCTGAACCTCAAATAGGTGCTGCTCGCCACGAGTCTCAACCTTCACTTCGCCGAAGTGCAGCGTGGCCCAGTGCTGTTCCAGAACATGCCGCCAATCGACCATTTGCCTGCCCACTGCACCTTGATTGGCAGCGCGCTCACGGTAGGCTGACGCCGCCGAGAGGTAGTGTTGCTCGGCGTATTCGCGCACCGCGCGGTTGGCGGAGAAGCGCGGTGTCAACCGCGCCATGCTCTCGCGCATGCGCGCCACCCAGGCCCTGGGAATGCCCTGTTTGTCGCGGGCATAAAACTCAGGGATCACTTCCCGTTCGAGCAGGCCGTAGAGCGCATCGGCTTCGACAGCGTCCCAAGCGGGATCGTCGCCATGCTCCTGGCCATCTCCCAACGACCACCCCACATCGGGGGCATACGCCTCGGCCCACCAGCCGTCCAATACTGAGAGATTGATACCTCCATTGACAAGCACCTTCATACCGCTCGTTCCACACGCCTCCCAAGGCCGCCGGGGCGTATTGATCCAGACGTCCACTCCCTGCACGAGCTGCTCGGTCAGAAGCATGTCATAGTCACTGAGAAAGACCACATGCGGGCGGGCTTCTGGCCTCTGGATGAAGTGGGTCCACTGCCGAATCAGGCCCTGCCCCGCCTGGTCCGCAGGATGAGCCTTGCCGGCGAGGACGAGTTGGACCGGGCGCTGCGGATTGGACAACAGACGCAGCAGTCGCGCAGGATCGTGCAGCAGTAGATTGGGGCGTTTGTAGGCGGCGAAGCGACGCGCAAAGCCCAAAGTCAACGCGTTGGGATGGAACAAATGTTCCGCCCCGTCCACCGCTTCGGGCGACGCGCCGGAGGCGGCCAGCTGCCTGGACAATCGCTCGCGCACGTAGGCCACAAAAGACTGGCTGGCGGCGAGGCGAAATTGCCAGAGCCTGGTGTCGGAGACGCGGCGCATGTCCTGCCCCAGGGTGCCTGTCGTCCCCAGCCAACGGTCTTTGCCACAGACATCCGTCCACAGATCATCCGCCGGTGCGGAGTCCCAGGTCGGCATGTGGACTCCGTTCGTGACGTGGCCGATGGGGACGTCCTCCGCCGGCCAGTGCGGAAAGAGAGGCTCAAACAGGTGCCGGCTCACCTGCCCATGCAAGCGGCTTACGCCATTGACCGCCCCGCTTCCGCGGATCCCCAGGTAGGCCATGTTGAAACTCTCCGACGGATCATCCGGGTTCTGGCGGCCGAGTGCCAGCAGGTCATGGAGGGTGAGGCCGAGCTTCTTGGCGTACCTAGCGAGGTATTGTTCGATGAGGGCGGGAGCAAAACGATCGAAGCCAGCCGCCACCGCCGTGTGCGTGGTGAACAGGTTGCCCGCTCGCGTAACGGCCAGAGCCACGTCAAACGGCTGACCGGTTTCCTCCATAAAACATCGGGCGCGTTCCAACACGGCGAAGGCTGCGTGGCCTTCGTTGAGGTGACAAACTTCCGGCTGGAGACCGAGCGCGCGGAGCAAACGCCACCCGCCAATCCCAAGCACCAGTTCTTGTTTCAGCCGCAACTCCGGCCCGCCGCCATACAGCTCGCTGGTAATCCCGCGATGAGCGGGGAAGTTCGCCGCGTCATTGCTGTCCAGCAGGTAAAGCTTCACTCTGCCGACCTGGACCTGCCAGGCGCGCAACCAGACTGAGTAACCAGGTAAGGCAATCTGCAGCCGCAACCACTCGCCGTTCGGGTGGCGCAAGGGCGTGATCGGCAACTGTCCGGGGTCGTTGTATGGATAGAGGGCCTGTTGCGATCCGTCCTTGTCGATCACCTGGCGAAAATAGCCCTGCTGGTAGAGCAGTCCCACGCCGACTACAGGCACACCCAGATCACTGGCGGCTTTGAGCTGATCGCCGGCGACATTGCCCAGTCCTCCCGAATAGATCGGCAGGGCTTCGCTCAACATGAATTCCATGCTGAAATACGCCACACAGGTCAGGAACCGTTCGGGATGATGTTGCTGAAACCACGCGGGCGTCTCCTCCGCGTGCTTCTTAGCCTGCACAAGGGAATCTATCTTGTTGCGGAACGCTGGATCAGCGAGCATGCGCCGGATCTTCTCCCGCGAGACTGTCTGCAGGACATCACACGGGTGATGCGTCAGGTCCCACAGTACCGGGTCCAGCTGCCGCCACAACTCGTCGGTAGCATGATTCCACGACCAGCGCATATCCAGGGCCAACTCAGCCAGGGCCTCGGCCCCCTCGACTTCATCGGGCAAGTGCAAATATATCGGGTGGCTGAGGCAGGTTTGTTCGCTCATGGGTTTTCCTTCAAGGCTCCCCTGCCTGCGCTCGGGTTCTTGAGCACCACCTTTAACGCATGTTCCTTGGCGGCGTTCCCGAAGATGTCGTACGCCTTCATGATTTCCGATAGCTCGAACCGGTGGCTCACGAGCTTCTTCGCGTCGAGGCGTCCCGACTGAACTATCCTGAGTAGCATCGGCGTTGTGACCGTGTCCACAAGCCGCGTGGTCAACGTGATGTTGTAGGACCAGAGCCTCTCGATGTGAAACTCCACCGGCTTGCCGTGGACGCCGACGTTAGCAATCCGCCCGCCAGGCGAGATGATCGATTGGCAGATGTCGAAGGTCGTCGGGACGCCAACGGCCTCGATGGCGACATCCACACCCGCGTCGTTCGTTAGCGCCATAATGTGTTCGACCGCTTTTCCGTCCGAGCTGTTGACGGCCTTTGTCGCGCCGAACGAGCGGGCGACCTCCAACCGGTTATCGTCAAGATCGATCATCACGATCTCCGCTGGGGAGTAGAGTTGCGCGGTCAGCAGGGCCGCGAGGCCGACCGGACCGGCGCCGACTATCGCCAACACGTCCCCCGGCTTCACTTGCCCGTTCAGCACGCCGCATTCCAGGCCCGTCGGGAGAATATCGCTGAGCATTGTCGCCGCCTCGTCATCGGCGTCCGGGGGGAGCGCATACAGGCTGGTATCGGCGTAGGGGATTCTGACGTATTCAGCTTGAGTGCCGTCGATCCGATTGCCAAGAATCCAGCCGCCCATGCGGCACTGGGAATACATCCCTTTCCTGCAGAAGCTGCATCGGCCACAGGAAGTGATACAGGAGATGAGAACTTTGTCGCCTTTGTGGAAACCGAGCACACTTGTCCCCAGTGCCTCGATAGTTCCGACTCCCTCGTGACCAAGGATCCGACCGCTGGTCACGGTCGGCAGGTCACCCTTCAGAATGTGAAGGTCGGTCCCGCAGATGGTGGTCGAACTGATCCGAACGATGGCGTCTGTTGCCTCAATAATCGTCGGCTTGGGCCGATCCTCCCAGGCCCGAATACGCGGCCCATGGTAGACCAGGGCCTTCATCGTGGTTGGGTTGTTTCCGTCGTCAGCAGGTTCTGTCATCGTCTCTCCTTCATCAAGTGCCTTTTCGCACGTCAGACTTCATCGCAGGGTGGGTCGAATTTGTCGGTCGTCCGGCGTTCGATGTGTTGTCGAGCGCGGTCGGCGTCCCCGGCGCGCACGAGCAGCTTCGTTTCGACGATCTCGATGAATCCGCCTTGCGACTCGCCGTCCAGTTCGCACTTGATGCCGGCGTCGTGCAATTGGTTGCGAATGATCTCGGCCTCGTAGACATCGTTCGTCGTATAAGGGTGCCGCACCACCGACAACAAAAAAGCCGACGTGACCGAACACCAAGCGGTATTCAACCACGTCGGCTTACTCATCGACGAACCACCCGCTAAAGCGAGTTGCTCTTCGTCTAGTCATCCGACGACTTCATCTCAGACATTTTATGGCGCTGGACAGGGGAGGCAAGAGGGAGGCACGGGAACTACCACGGGCCATACCGTAAGCCGCGTATTCCTACGCGGTTGCGTCGCCCGGCCAATGGCCGAGACTAGGCGATCGCCACCCTGCCGCATTCTGGCCCGGCTCAGCCTGACAGCAATTCGTGCGGGCCTAGTCGCGCGGTCAATACTCCTAATACTCCTGAAACTACGCGCAGACAGCGACCGGTTCGGAATGGATCCACGTTTCCATCGATTGCGTGTCACCCAGACGGTCCTTGGCGCGTTCGACTTCTTCCGGCGCGGCGTGGAGGATCAGGAGGAATTTGCCGGCCTTCAAGTTCGCCTCGTATTGCAGGATGCTGTCCTTCGGAATGCCGATGCTGGCCAGTGCGGCGCCGAGGGCACTGACGCCACCCAACACGGCGGCGCCTTCGAGCGCGCCGACCATCCAAGCCACAAGCGGTCCGGCCATAACGAGCGGACCAATGCCCGGCACGAAGAAGAACGCTGAACCAAACAGCAGGCCCCACAGGCCGCCCCAGAACGCCCCCAGTTTGCCCCAGGCCAGCATGCGGTCGCCCGCGTTGTAGTAGCCGACAACATGCTCATCGGTGTGGTAATCCTTGCCGACAATCGACAGCTTCTTCATGTCGAAGCCGCTCCTCTGGAGCTCGCGGACAGCGTCCTCAGCTTGGTGGTGAGATTCAAAAATTGCGACCACGGAGTTCTTCTCGGACATGACGGGGTTCCTCATTGGTTAACAACTGGATCTTGGGAAAGAACTAGCACACTGTACGGTCTGATCGCGATCGTTGCTGGTCGAAAACGCTGACCGCTTGCGGACGGTCCCGCATTTCCAAGAACGAAAAAAACCGACGTGTCCGAACACCGTGAGGTATTCGATCACGTCGGCTTACTCGTCAACGAGCCCCCCGATACCGCCGGGTTGCCCTTCATCTAGTCATCCGACAACCTTCAATCAACTTCTGGGCGGAGCGCCGTTCAGGTTCACTGCCACTCCGCACCTGAGCATTCTACGGTGCGCGGTGGGGAAGGCAAGATGTTCAGGGCGGCAATCAATGACGCGTCGGGCAGGAAATAGGGCACCGCGTGTCCCGAAGCCACCAGCGTCAGGACCACATTGAGCACCGCGGCGACATGGGGCCAGAACGACAAAATCTGTTCCATCATGGCAAACGGTTCGATCATCGATGATCGGCATGTGCGTATCACTGTTCTGTTTTGGTATGGGCACCTTCCCAGTCGCCCGTCTCACTTGACCTCGCGCAGGTGAATCAAGTCGACTTGTTTGGCAACGACGATCAGCAGCTGGTCGTCACTGAAACGAAAGGTGGCATCGGGAAACAAGGATAGCTTTCCGGTCAGAGCATCTTTCACTCCAATCACCCACACGTTATATTTCCGCCGTAGGTCACTCTCCTGCAGCCCGGTCAACTGGTGCCATCCTCCCTGCCGAAACCGGCTCCCTTTTCTGTGCCGGTCCCACCGTTCCGCTTTCTGTGCCGGATTCCCGTGCCGGTCCCATTCCCGGATCGAAGCATCGGCCGATAGAATGACGAAAGGCGAATGACCAACGACTGACGACCGACGAGTTCGTCGTCCGTCATTTGTCGTTCGTCCACACATCTGGAGCCAATGTCATGCCCGAAATCCGGACCCCCGAATGGGTCAAGGACGCCATTTTCTACCAAATCTTCCCGGATCGTTTCGCCAAATCGGACGCGGTGCCAAAGACGAGCGGCTTGCAGCCGTGGGGCACGCCGCCCACGCCGCACGGCTACCAGGGCGGCGATCTGCTCGGCGTGGCCGAACACCTGGACTACCTAGCCGAGCTGGGGATCAACGCCATCTACTTCAACCCAATCTTCCGCTCGGGGTCGAACCACCGCTATCACACGCACGACTATTACCAGGTGGACTCGATGCTCGGCGGCAACGCGGCATTCCGCACGCTGCTTGATGCCGCGCACGGCCGCGGCATTCGCGTGATCCTGGATGGCGTCTTCAACCATGCCAGCCGCGGTTTCTTTCAGTTTCACGACATCTTGGAAAACGGCCCGGATTCGGTCTACCTGGATTGGTTCACGGTGGAGGATTGGCCGCTGCGGCCCTACGGCAGCAAGCAACCGAACTATCGCTGCTGGTGGGGCCTCCCCGCGCTGCCCAAGTTCAACACTGCCACGCCCGCCGTGCGCGAGTTTCTCTGGGGCGTAGCCGAGTATTGGATCAAGTTCGGGATTGACGGCTGGCGGCTCGATGTGCCGACGGAGATTGACGACGACGAATTCTGGCGCGAGTTTCGGCGGCGAGTCAAGGCCGCGAATCCCGAGGCGTATATCGTGGGCGAAATCTGGCACGAGGCGAAACGGTGGCTGGGTGGCGACCAGGCGGACGCAGTGATGAACTACCCCTTCGCCCGCGCCAGCCTCGGCTTCTTCGGCCGCGAGACCTTCGCTCACAAGTACCGACCCGGCGGCTTCCGCCTCCGGCCCCTGCGGGGCCGCGCGTTCGGCAACGAGATCGAACGAATGTTGGCGCTCTATGCGTGGCCGATCACCCTCGTCCAGATGAACATGCTGGACAGCCACGACACCGCGCGTTTTCTGCACCAGGCCGGCGGCGACAAGTCCGCGCTGCGACTGGCGACGCTGTTCCAGATGACCATGCCCGGCGCGCCGAACATCTACTACGGCACCGAGATCGGCCTGAATGGCGGACACGATCCGGACTGCCGGCGCGCGTTCCCTTGGGACGAGGGGCAGTGGGATCGCGACCTGTACAATTTCAGCAAGCGCGCCATCGCCCTGCGTCACGCCCACCCAGCCCTGCGCCGCGGGCAGTTCGAGACGCTCTACTCGAACGACGACATCTACGCCTTCGCCCGGCGGTTGGACGATGACCGGCTGGCCGTGATCTTCAACGCAGGGGCAGAGGCGACCGAGGTGACGCTGGATGTCTGCAACCTCTTGCCCGACGGCATCCTGACGGATGCTTGGGGCGGGCTACCGGGGCGTGTGTCCAGGGAGAAGCTCCGCGGCTTCGTGGTTCCTCCGCGCTCGGCCGCGGTCTTCAGCGCAAGGTGAGGTTATGTACTGCCAACTGTTTCCGCGTACCCCTTCGCGGTCTTCGATGCAAGCAACTTCTCCGCATGCTTGGCCGCAGCATCGGCGTCGGGCAGCGTCTTCACCTGTGTCTGCCCCTGGGTGCCGATCCGCCCGAAACGGACCGTTACGTCGTTGCACCTTACACCGATCTCCCAGAACTTGGCGGAGCTGCCGCCCACGAACTCTAAGTGATGCTTTTCCATACTGGACTCCTGGAACTTGTGCTGTTGAGAATGGATGCAATTAGGATTGCCGGAACCCCCCCGACATCTTTGAGTCGGGGCACTGGTCACGTTGGCACGGGCATGTCGGCACCCAACCGCATCCGCACAAAAGACGGGAACCGCGGAACATCGCGGTCAGTGAACTCCTGGTAGCGGTAAGTGGCAAGTCTGCCAACCGGCGGCGGGTTCTGCCGCCGGGTATCGGTGAAGCCGGTGCCAACCGAGATCGGCAACCGCCGGAACACGCGACTGCTGGTGTCTGGCGAAGGGAGGCCGTTGGGCAATCGCAGGATTGCTTCCGCAACCAAGCCTCATGAGCCAAGCCAGACTCTTCGATGCCCTGGTCTATTAGTCTACTGACCGAACATCTTTGCGACGACGAAGATCACGAGCGCACCGAAAAGGCCGCCGCCCCCCAGCAAGTAGATAAACGAGTAACCGGCCGCCGCAAACAACGGCGGACAAAGCATGAGCATTTCCATCTTCTAACTCCTTCAAATAAACCACCAAACAGCAGTACCCAGCGATACAGCTTCGAGCCGCTCGGCGCCCGGGTCTGTTCCTGCATTGCAGCAATCGCCCTCATTCACCAAACCTGCGAATAAACCAGGTCTTGATCAATTGGGTCAGGACCACATAACACACCAGGATCATCGCCAGTAGTAACCAGTACAGAGCTGGAAGTTGGACGAATCCCAGCGCGCCGGCCAGGGGTGAAACCGTCAGCCCAGCGCCCAACGCGACGATGATGACCGAAGAGAGGATGAGTGGCCAACTCGCCCAACTCTGGAAAAACGGGATCTTATTGGTGCGGATGACGTGAATGATCAGCGTCTGGGTGAACAGCGACTCGACAAACCAGCCGGTTTGGAACAGGACCGCGTGGTCCCAGCAATGGAATACGTACAGCATCATGAAGAAGGTCAGATAATCGAAGATCGAGCTGATTGGCCCGATGAACAGAATGAAACGCAGGATCTTGCCAATTTCCCACTTGCGCGGCTCGGTCAGCCAGTCGGCATCGACCTCATCGGTGGGGATAGTGGTCTGCGAGAAGTCGTAGAGGAGGTTGTTGGTCAGCACCTGGATCGGCCGCATGGGGAGGAAGGGCAGGAACGCGCTGGCCCCCACGACGCTGAACATGTTGCCGAAGTTGGAACTGGCTGCCATCTTGATGTACTTGACGATGTTGCCGAACACTCGCCGGCCTTCCAGCACGCCCTGCTCCAAAATCAGCAGGCTGTTCTCCAACAGGATGATGTCGGAGGATTCCTTGGCGATGTCCACCGCACTATCCACCGAGATGCCCACGTCGGCGGCCTTCAGGGCCGGGGCGTCGTTGATGCCGTCGCCCATGAATCCCAACACGTGGCCCTGACTGTGAAGCGCGCGGATGATCTTTTCCTTATGGGCGGGGGCCAGCCGGGCGAAGACACTGGTCACGCTGGCCGCTGCGGCCAACTCCGTTTCGGTCATCGACTCAATTTGCGAACCGAGCAAGATATGTTCGACCGGCAGGCCCACGGCCTGGCAGATGTAGGCGGTGATGATTTCGTTATCGCCCGTCAGAATCTTGACGTCCACGTGCAGGCTGTGGAGCCGCTGCAAAGCCTCCTTCGCCGTGTCTTTAGGCGGGTCGAGGAAGGCCAGGAACCCCAGCAGGATCAGGTCCGACTCATCTTTGACCGCGTAGGTGGGTTCATCGGTTGCCCCAGGCATCTGCTTATACGCCAGAGCAATCACCCGAAATCACTGACTGTTCAGGTCGTCCGCCAACTGCCGGCGTCTGGCGTCGTGCTCGGGCAGGGCTTCGATGACCTCTCCCTGGACTTCCACCCGAGTGCACAGGCCCAACACTTCGTCGACGGCGCCTTTGCAGATCAGCGTATTCAAGCCGGTCGTATCTTCCACGACCACCGACATGCGGCGCCGCACGAAATCGAAGGGGATTTCGTCGATCTTGCGGTACTGTGCTTGGGCCTTCAGGAGTTCCTCCAGCTCCTTGTGGGCGAGGATCGCCTCGTCCAGGAGGTTCTTCAGCCCGGTATGGTGGTAGCTATTTAGATAGCCAAAGTGCAGCACCTTCTCGCTGGGATCGCCGTGTGCGTCCAAGTGCTTTTCGAGGACGATCTTGCCTTGGGTGAGGGTGCCGGTTTTGTCGGTGCACAGCACGTCCATCGCCCCGAAGTTCTGGATGGCGTTCAGTCGTTTGACAATTACTTTCTTGCGCGCCATCGCGAGGGCGCCCTTGGAAAGATTGACCGTCACGATCATGGGCAGCATCTCGGGGGTCAGGCCAACAGCCACCGCCATGGCGAACAGGAACGCTTCCAGCCAGTTGTGCTTGCTCAGTCCGTTGATCAGGAAGACGGCCGGCACCATCACGGCGATGAAGCCGATCATCAGCCAGGTAAACTTGTTGACGCCTTTGTCGAAGCTGGTCAACTGGCGTTGACCGACGATGCTGGTGGCCAGCGAGCCAAAGTAGGTCTCGTTCCCGGTGTGGATGACCACGGCCGTCGCGGAGCCGCTCTCCACGTTGGAGCCCAGGAAACAGACATTGGGCAGTTCCAGCGGGTTCTGGACATCGGCCGACGCAGCGTCGGCTTTACGCTCGACGGGCAAGGATTCGCCGGTAAGCGCCGCCTGGTTCAGGAACAAGTCCTTGGCGGAAAGCACTCGCACGTCGGCGGGGACCATATCACCGGCGGCCAGCCGGATGATGTCGCCAGGCACCAGCCTCTTGAGCGGTATCTCGGCTTCCTTGCCACATCGCACCAAGGTCGCCGTGTTGCTGAC
The DNA here is from genome assembly GCA_026692885.1 of Planctomycetota bacterium. The sequence continues at coordinate 10,744 of JAPLNJ010001038.1, forward strand.
CATCGCTTGGAGCTTGGCCGCGGCATTATCGGCTCGCAGTTCCTGGAAGAAACGCAACACCACGCCCAGAACCACCATCACGAAAATGACCACTGCCGCTCGAAAATCACCGGTGAGCAGAGAAAGCACGCCAAGTGCCGTGAGCAGGAGGACCAAGGGATTCTTGACGTTACTCAAGAGTCGCATCAGGGCCGATTGACGCTGCTCACGGGCAATCTCATTCAGCCCATACCGCTTCAATCGTGAATCGGCCTCCGCTTGGCTCAAGCCGCCCAATCGCGATTCCAGCTCCCTCAGGACCGTCTCGGTGTCGGCGCGAGCCTTTTCCAGTAAATGCTCGGAAACATGCACCTCGTTCCTGCCCGTGAGATTGCCTGGGCCCTGACCAGGACTCCCGGTGGTCGTTGGAGAACTCATGCACACCTCCGTTGTCTACTTTACCTGGCCGATGACGGATGCCGGCAGGCCGCCAGCCGAATCTGTGCTGCGGCTTGCCGGCGTGTGAGTTCGTCGTGACTTAGCCAGGACGCCGGCGAGATATGCCACCACGCCAACGTTCACCACCAAGACGGCGACCCTTGGCCAAGTGAACCCACGCAACACCTCGAATACCTCGATGGGAATGTACAGCCCTCCGGAAAGCAGGCCAAACCATTCGGCCCATCGCTGCTGCATCCATAGGTCATCACCAGCGTGTCGCTCGTCACGCTGACCAGCTTGCCGTCGTGCGTGCGGTCCTTGCCTTGAACTCTGCGGCTGCCAGTACGGACCCGCCGACAAACATCGCTAGGGCTAACGGCGCAAACAGAAACACGCGGTAAGACATTCGGATACCACTTTCCTTTTAGATTTGGCGGAATGATTCGTTACGAGGTCTGACCTGCCGCTAAGCGGATTCGCTCTAACATCTCCAATCCCTGGCGAAGCTCTTCGGCATCGACCGACACGCCAATTTCCACATCGCCGCCATCGGCTTCGGACGCCAAGAGTCTCGGCAGATGATGAACGCCAACCGCATGATTCGCCTCGCCTTTCTCGCGAAACCTCTCGTTCCGGGTCATCCTCCCCATCGCTCCCTCGATACGCTTCTTCCTTGTGCTTGCCTTGCCAACCATGACGTTGACTCCTTTCCCTAAAGGTTGTTGAATAACCCTTCCTTCAACGAATCGTATTCTCTTCCCGTTACAAATACCGCCGATGAGCACGTACCATCCAAAATCACCCTTGCGGCTTTCAAGCGTCCTTGGCGCCAGCCGGGGAATCTGCAACGAAGTTACCGGAGACAACTGTCCTCGCCTGGGATGCGGGCCAGATGGTAGCGGCAGGTCCGACTTCAAGGCGTTGCCCGTCACGGAAGCGGGTGGCGTTCAAAGAACTCCCAGATCAGATCGTTGGCAGAGATGTCCTTGGTCGCCGTGCCCAGAAACCGCCGGGTGGCGTCGCGTCCGGGCCAAGTGTGACCGCCCCCTTCGATGACGAATAAGATCACCTCGGCACCATCTCTTCCTGGCCCATACGTTCTTCTGGTGACGCGTGTGCCATCGCCCACCGTATCCGATTCTTGCGTAACCACGGCCGCGTCGGGGCAACCGTCGATTTTCGTCCAGATCTGAATCGTATCCTCGACCGACTTGTACCAAATGAACGTTCGTGATTGGTTGTCCGGTCCGCGGAAGTGAACCAGGGAGTCCTCCGTCCCGTGGAAATGCATGATCGGCACCGGACGTTTCGGTTCGCATTTTTCGATGGCCAACGTGCCGGACACGGGCGCGATGGCCGCAATCCGGTCCGATAATTCGGCGGCCAAACGATAGCACATCATGCCTCCATTCGACATGCCGGTAGCGTAGACCCGCTTCCGGTCGACGTTGAGCTGAGCCTCCAAGTCATCTAGCAACTTGGCGACGAACTTCACATCGTCGGATTGGATCTGAGCCAATGGCCCAGCCATTCCTCCGGCGTTGAAGAAGAGGAATCGACGCCAACCGGTTCCATTCGGATAGACCGCGACGAAGCCGGCCTGATCCGCCTTTTCATTCAACCCGCAGAACGAGACCATGCGTTCCGCGTTCATCATGGCTCCGTGGAAAACGAGCACCACCGGCGTCGGCTTCTTAACGTCGTAGGTCGGTGGCACGTGCACCAAGCACGAACGCGTCCCGTCTTCCAGTTCCACGTTCAGCCAATGATCGCCGGGTGCCAGCGACGCGTTAACAGTCAGGCAAACGGGTAACAGCAGTAGCCAGTTCATGCTTCGTCCTCCATCGTCACCGATTGGGCAGATTGGAACCTACACCCCGCCCTTTGCAAAATTCGATCACAGCCGTGACAGCTATAGGACCGCGACAGAAATAGCTGTCGGATCTTGTGCCGGTCGCTGTCTGTTAGTAGCCGCGAATGCCAAAACCGTAGACGCCGATGGCGCCATAGCCGCGGGTCCCATAGCCGTAGTTGCCGTAGCTGCGGGGACCGTAGCCGCGGGGACCATAGCTGTAGCTGCCGTAGCCGCGAGGACCGTAGCCAATGTTGCCGTAGCCGGGAGCTGCGTAGCCGGGAGCTACATAGGCGCGAGCTACGTAGCGGCGAGCTACGTAACCGCGAGAACCCCAATAGCCGCGGGCCTGAGCATCCGTTGCGTTGAGGATCAGAGTGAACGCCGCGACGAGCACAGCGAAGGACAATCGTTTTCGAGACATTGCACAGACTCCTTCAAAAGACACATCCGTGGGGCCCAAACGGGCCGAAACTCCAGTGAGACACAAACTTACAGTCGCCTTTCGGCGGCCATCACGCGCTCGTCTCCTATTTCAGGGCTTTCCTGACCTTGTCGATGACCTTCGTAGCGGCCACGAGCGCGCCACCGATCGCAACAAAAAACCGACGTGTCCAAACACCCAGGGGTATTCGACCACGTCGGTTTACTCGTCAACGGACCCACCGGCACCGCCGGGTTGCCCTTCATCTAGTCATCCGACCACTAGAGGCATTGTATGGTGGAGAACGGCGAAAACAAGTACCTACGAGTCGAAACGATAGAACCGCGAGACTGGCCGAATGGCTGGATTGTCACTACGCCGCCTTGCGATCGTACCATTTCAAGGCCCCACCCAGGGATTCGCGGAGGATGATTTCGTTGCTGCTCAGCGACTCGACCGCATCTGCCTCCTTCCCGGTCTCGACCTGCTTCGGCGTCCGGTAATCAATCTGATTGGGCACACTGGCACGCGAGAGGGCCTTCCTATTCACGCAGAACTCGACGAGGGGCATTATGAGAATGACATCAAAGTGTCCGACCAAGTGAGACAGTCGAATTTTGACGTCGTTTTGAGTTAACCAGGACGCCCGCGAGAAATACCACCACGCCAACGTTGACCAGCAAGACGGCGACCCGTGGCCAGGTGAGTCCACGCCACACCTCGAATACCTCGATCGGAATGTACAGCCCTCCGGAAAGCAGGCCAAACCATTCGGCCCATCGCTGCTGCATCCAGAGGCCGTACGCCTGGGCGAACCTGATGATGCAGTACAGGAGTGCCGACAGCGCCAGCATCCAGATCTGCAAGTCCGTGACGCGATCAGCTGCCTCGATGAATATGCTCGGGTAGTGACGGGCGGGATTGAAGTGCAGGACGTTGACGAGTTGAACGGCAGCCTGATGCAGGTCCTTCTGCATGAAGGTTAACAGTCCGCAGCCAGCGACGAGGACGAGAAACCCTTTCAGCGCCTCGAAGAGCGAGACCATCCGCAACCCGTTCACAGTTGCCGTTGTTCCGCCCGTTGCTTTCACCTAGGACACTCCTTACCCTCCTCTGCGGCTCCATTCCACTCAAGTGGACTGAAGTCCACTCTACGAAAGAACTGCGGAGTGTTTCTGCCGTGTCCTTACGTAGCGAAGTCTGGGTTCTTGTCGAGCGATTCGACCTGGATCGCGCTCTGCGCAGCCGCGCGGTCGGTCGTCACGCGGATCCTCATGCCGGGCTTCAGGTCGGCCGCTCGACAGACGACGCCGTCACAGGTGATCTTGGCGTCAACGGCCACGGCGTAGGTCTGCTCGTCACTCCCCTGCGTGCCCTTCATGACCAGCCGGTCGCCGCTGATGCTGACGAGTTTCCCGTTATGACGGTTGCTGGCCGTGAAGGCCGGGCGTTTGTCGAATCCTTCAATTCGGATCACCAATGGCGGGTCTGCGTTCCGGATCGTCACGCGGATGCTCGTCCCGGCCTTGAGATCGGCAGGCGGGCAGTCCCGGCCGTCCACGGTCACCCTGACGTTGCGTGCCAAGGTGTGAGAACGCTCGTTCCCGTCTTTGCCGGTCATCACCAGCGTGTCGCTCGTCACGCTGACCAGCTTGCCGTCGTGCGTACGTTCCATCTTTGCCTTGAACTCTGCGGCGGCCAGCACGCCCACAAACATCGCCAGGGCTAACGGCGCAAACAGAAACATGCGGTAAGCCATTTGGATACCACTTTCCTTTCAGATTTGGCTGAATGATTCATCATGCAGTCTGATCCTTGCCCACGATCGACAGTTTCTTCATGTCGAAGCCGCTTTTCTGGAGTTCGCGGACGGCGTCCTCCGCTTGGTCGTGAGATGCAAAAACAGCAACTACGGAGTTGTTCTCGGACATGCTTCGGTTCCTCAGCGGGTCAGGGGAAAAGACAGCACACGGCCCGATGCGATCGTTGCTGCGGTTCGAAGACGCTCGCCCCGGAGGGACGGTTTCGCGTCGCCGAAAACAAAAAAAGCCGACGCGGCGGAACACCTAGAGGTATTCGACCACGTCGGCTTACTCGTCAACGAGCCCCCCAAGCACAGTCGGGTTGCTCCTTACCTAGTCATCCGACAACTTCCCATCAACTTCCGGGCGGAGTCCCGCTCACGGTCAC
>JAPLNJ010001039.1 GCA_026692885.1 Planctomycetota bacterium
CGCGCTAGCGAGGGTGGTTGAGGCCCACTTGACGTAAATGTCTGTGGCTTGCCGTAGGTTTCGGCAAGAAACCACATCTCAGGCAAGACACCGGGGCGAAGTCTGGGGCACCCTCGCTGGCGCGTCGGGCTAGTGTGCGCAACGTTATGATCAAGGCCGTTGTAGCACACGCGGCCAGCAGTGTATCGTATTCCTTGGCCGTCTGCAGCCAACGGGAAGATCGGCCAGGTTTCGGTGCCGAGGAAATCCAACCGGAGTACACCATGCACACAGGCAAGGACAAGATGCAATCTCACGCCCCCGTGGCATCTGCCGAGGCAATTCCGGCAGGTATCCCCATTGAACAAGACCTCACCCGCCGGGGCTTCCTGAAACAGGCCGCGGCCGTCGGGGGCGTGTTGGGGCTGAACAGTGTCTGGCAGGCCCAGGCCGTGGCGGATGAGCCAGAGCGGCTCAAGCCCATCGGCGAGCCGCAGGGTATCCATCCCGGCCGCGTGGTCTGGGTGCATGACCCGCAGGCAATCGACTGGAAGGGGCCGGGCGACGGACACTGGTACGAGGGCAGCGGAGTAGCGCCGTTAGAGTTCAATCTGGTTAAGGTTACCCCGCGCTGGAATCACTGAGGTTGGACGGCGCAGCTCCGGTCGACGTGCCAACTTCCGGTCGTGCAGTGGGTCACCGGTCGATGGAAAGATTGGCATTTGCCGCTTACTGGTACTTTCTCGGCAAATCCAACCCAAGATAGGAAATCGTCTGTCATGGCCAGCAGAATGCAAATCTCGCGCGAGCGATTCGTGGTGAGCTTGCTCGCCTGCGTCCTAGGACCATGGTCGACTTTGGCTGACGACTGGCAGCCTCCCCAGGTCACGCTGCCACAGCCGCTAAGACATCCGGCCATCGCTGCTGCGCCCGACGAAGTCGCGCGGCTGCAAGCGGCCTTCCGCGGCAGCGGCTCAGAGCATCGCGTGGTGGCGGAGGTTGTGACGCGAGCCGAAAAGAACCTGGGCCAACCCCTGGCCTTTCCGCTGCGCGGCGGGCAACACAACCAGTGGTACCAATGCGAGGCTTGCCAACTGGCGATTAAGACGATCGACGACACCCATCATGAGTGTCCCCGCTGCCGCAAGGTCTACTCCGGCGAGCCGTACGACGACGTGATCTTTGCCCGCCAACACGTCGCTAACTTGCATCGCATGGCGGAAGCCGCTTGGGCGTATGCCATCACAGGCGATCCGAAATACGCCCAGGCGGCGGCCGCCGTGTTGCTCGGCTACGCCGAACGGTACACCACGTATCCCTACCACACCGCCGCGCGTTCCAGCGTGGCCGGCACGACAGGCGGGCATCTCTTCGAACAGACGCTGAACGAGGCCAACCACATGGCCGAGCAGATCGCACCGGCCTTCGACTTGATCCACGACGCGCCGTGCCTCACGGATGCCGACCGCGCCTCGATCCGCAGCGGCCTGATCGTGCCGATGCTGGAAAACATGGATCGACACAAGGCAGGGAAGGGCAACTGGCAAACTTGGCATAACGCGGGAATGCTCGCTGGCGGCGCGGTGCTAGGCGAGGAACGCTGGGTCCGCAAGGCGATCAGCGACCCGCAGAACGGCTTCGTCTACCAGATGCGCACATCCGTCTCGGCTGAAGGCATGTGGTACGAGAACAGCTGGGGCTACCACTTCTACACGTTGGGAGCCATGGTGCGGATCGTCGAGGGCGCGAGGCGGTTGGGGATCGATCTGTGGAGTCACCCGGCACTGAAGAAGATGTTCACGCTCCCCGTCGAATACGCCATGCCGGATGGGTCCTTGCCGCGATTCGGTGACGACGTCCAGACTTCCAGCCGCGCGGCCTCCGAGTACCTGGAATACGTCTGGCCTGCCTGCCGCGACCCCAGCCTGTTGCCGTACTTGAACGAGCGGCCGACCTGGAACTCGATCCTGCTGGGCCGTACGCCGGAACCGCAATCCGCACGTCCGCAACTCGAAAGCCGCCTGTTCCCTGACGCTGGACACGCGATTCTGCGTACCGCTGGGCCGGAGCAGCTGGCCGCAGCCATGACGTTCGGCCCCTACGGCGGATTTCACGGCCACTACGACAAGCTGAGTTTCGTGTTCTTTGGCCACGACCGCGAACTGGGGGTCGATCCCGGCCGTGCGGCCAGTCAGGCGTACCGCTTGCCCATCCACACCCGCTGGTACAAGGCCAGTTTGGGCCACAACACCGTACTGGTCGACCGGGCGTCCCAGCGTGCTGCCTCGGGCGAGTTGGAGTGTTTTTCAGGCAACTCGGTCCCAGCTGGGGTCTGTGCCGTGGCTGTGGCCCGCTGTCAGGAAGCGTATCCCGGCGTGGTGCAGCGCCGCTTGCTGTGCCTGCTGTCTGACTACTTGCTCGTGGTAGATTACTTGTCTTCGGATCGACCGCGTCGCTTCGATTGGGTGTATCATAGCCGGGGTTCGGCCGCGCAGGCCACGGCAGCCACACAAACAGCCGACGTGAGCCAAGCCTTTGCCGGTGCCGAATACTTGAACAACGTCAAGAAGGGCTCGACGGACGCGGCCATCGTCGTGCGTTTCGACGGAACGCCCGTTACGACCCAGATGCACGTCGCTGCTGCCGGGGAAAGCGAGGTGCTCACTGGTGACGGTGTGGGAGCTTCCATTCTGGATCGTGTGCCCCTGGTGATGATTGGGCGTCACGGCACGACGGCCTGCTTTGCTGCCGCGTTGGAGCCTCTCCCAGCAGGCCAATCGCCGACGGTCACGGCCGTGAAGCAAGACGTTTCGCCGGAGCAAGTTCGCGTTAACGTGCACAAGGGAAATCGTGTGGACCAAGTGACGTTCACGGCAGCCGGCAAGGTGACGGTTGAGTCCGACGGCAAGAAGGTTCTGACGAAGTAAGCCGGCCCTTCAATGTGAAAGAATCCGGGAGTTAGTAGCACAAGGAGTGAACGGGAATGAAAGCTTCTGCCTGCGGTAGAACGCATCGGGCCTCTTCACGTCTGCTGCAGTTGGGGCTCGGCTGGGCCTTCACCTGCGTGGTGTCGCTCACGACCGACACGGACCTGCTGGCGCAGGACGGGCTGCGTTTTCGCGAACAGGTCATCACCAAAGCGGTGAAGTTCGGTTATCAACTGCTGGCAGTTGATCTGAACGGCGACGGGAGGAAGGACTTGATCGCCGTCGACGAGACGGCCACGGAACTTGCGTGGTACGAGAATCAGCATCCCACCTGGAACCGGCACGTGTTGGCGCTGAATGTGCCGCGACCACTGAACGCCGCTTGTTGGGACATCGACGGCGACGGGGTTCCCGAGGTAGTCCTGGCGTACCGCGTCGAGCCGAGTCCGGAGAGTAGCGTCGGCAATGTGGATTTGTTCAAGAGCGGCAAGGATGTGCGGCAGCTTTGGACACAGCGCGAAATTGATCGCGTGCCGACAGCACACCGGCTGCGCTGGATCGACCCGGAGGGCGATGGGAAGAAGCTGTTGCTGGTGGCGCCGTTGGTCGGGCGGAGATACCCGCCCCTGTTCGACGATCCGGTGCCGATCTATCTCTACCGGCCCGGCCAGTGGAAACGAGAACTGCTCTCCAGCCAGCCGCAGGGGATCCTGCACGCGATCAACCCGGTGAGCTGGGATGGCAGCGGGCGGGAGCAGTTGCTTTCGGCAAGTCATCTGGGGCTGCACCGGTTCGAGTTCCGCGGCGGCCAGTGGGTCGTGACGCAACTCACCCAGGGTGATCCCCGGCCCTTTCCCAACTGCGGCAGCAGCGAGGTCCGCGTGGGGCACCTTGGGAAGAACCGCTTTCTGGCCGCGATCGAGCCCTGGCATGGAAACCAGGTGGTGGTCTATGTGCCCGAAGGCGGGTCCTGGAAACGCGTGGTGATTGAGGACCGGATGGAGAACGGTCACGCGCTCGCGGTGGGCGACCTGAACGACGACGGCCGTGATGAGATCGTGAGCGGATTCCGCGGCAAGGGGTTCCAGTTGTCGATCTATCAGGCGACGGATGCCAAGGGTGAAGCCTGGCGAAAGCAGGTCCTGGACGACGGTGGCATCGCGGCTGCCGACTGCGTAATCGATGATTTCACGGGCGATGGCCGGCCGGATATCGTCGCCATCGGCGCCTCGACTGGCAATCTGAAACTCTACGAAAACCTAGGACCGTAGCCTATGCTATGAGCATCCACATCCTCTTCACGGTGTCTCCAGATCGCGCACAGAGGACTACGCCCGAATCTTGCGGCTGTACTTTCACAATCCCTTCCGTGCTGGGGCAGGTTGCTTTTCTGATGGCAGGCGTTTCTTGATCAGATCGGCCTCGGCTTCGCTCTTCCGTTGGATTCTCCGTAGCACCCGTGGGTCGGTAAGGGAAGCGGCGTAGTCCCCGGCGGTTTTCTTTTGAATGTCGGTTGAGGCGACGGGATACATCCCCGTGCTGTCGAATTCGGGTCCTACCAGGGATTCCTGACGAAGTGGTGTTCGCGCAAACCGCTTGGCCAACGTCTTGTCCTCCTCGGCCATCGCCACCATCGCCCGAAATGACTCCGGCAAGACTTGCGGGCCAACGCCATCTTTCACATGTTCCTGTACACCGGGTGCCGCGTCGGCGATCTGGCGGCGCTGGAACTGGACGCCCTCCAAGTCGGCGAACGTAGCGGCACGTTCCGCTTCGGCAAGGGCAACAAGCAGCGTTGGGTGCCGCTGCCGCTTCCTGCCCGTCGTGCGCTGCAAGCCTACTTGGAAACCCGCCCTCCCGTGGCCAGCAACAAGGTGTTCATCGGCGAACGCGGCCCGTTGACCGAGAGCGGGGTCAGGTCGCGCTGCGACAAGTACAGCGCCAGCATTGGGGTCCGGCTGCATCCACATCTGTTGCGACACACGTTCAGCCACAAGCATGCCCGATCGAAACCCGTCACTCGCCGGACCAAGCAGCTGTTGCCGGGAGATGTTTCTCCGATGCGGGAACGCACGCTTGGTCACTCAGTTCGCTGGGTCCTGAATCACACTTACCACCTTATAGTAGTAACTTCATTTCGGTTTTCTTCTTCTAATTCTTGTTGCAGTGGACCTGTGATGGGGTAGGGTCGGCAACTGACGCAGCAACTCGCAAGCGAAAAAGCAGGGCAAGACCTGGGCCGAGGCTCGTCAGGCGGTCATCGACGCCAGTGAAGACCGCCAGAAATATGCCTCCGGCTGGTTCCAGTCGCCCCGCAACATTGCCTTCATCATCGTCGGTTGGCTGTATGGCGAGGAGGATTTTGCCAAGACCCTGTGTGCGACGGTCAATTGCGGCGACGACACCGACACCACCGGAGCGGCGATTGGTTCGATCCTCGGCATCCTCCACGGCACCAAGATCATTCCCCGCGACTGGATCGAGCCGATCGGCAAGTCGATCGTGCCGATCGCCGTGTCCGGGTTCCCCATGCCCAAGGACCTGGAAGAGTTCATGGATCGCACAGTCGCGATGACCAAGAAGATCCTGACCGTCAACGCCGCACCAGTGGCGATCGTGACGGACCGGCCCTCGGACCTGCGCAGGATGGGGGAGGTGACGCTGTCCGACCCGGCCGCGGCAAAGGCCCTGTGGACGATTCCTCATTGGGAAGTGGTCTGGAACGAGCCTGACGTGCAACTGAAGATCGATTACCGCGAGGAGCCGCTGGTGACGGAGTCCGGCCCCCGCGGCCTCGGAATCACGATTCGCAACCTCTCGGCAGGCCGCCAGATCTACAAGCTCTCGCTGGCCGATCTTTTCGGGGACTGGAAGACTGCCGAGTTGCCGGCGGAAGTAGCGTTGGCACCCCGGGCGTCGCAAAGCATCGAACTGGTGCTCACGGCCCAAGACGTCGAGCCGATGGTCTATCCGATGAAGCTCCTGCTCACCTTGCCCGATCGGACGCTCAGCGTGCCGATTACCCTGGTCGGGCCGGGCGGACAGCCGGGGCGCGCGATGAAGCGAGTCGATCGCGCGGACCTGGCCCTTGCCTCGAAGGGCGCCCAGGCCAGTTCCGACAGCGAATTGAACCGTGAGCCGGGCTGCAGCGTCAAGGTAATCGACGGCCTCTACGGCGACACCTTCGAGCGTGAACGATGGCACTCCTCGATCCAAACGCCGCACCCGCACTGGGTCCAAATCAAGCTGCCCAAGCCGGCGCAGATCGGCCGCGTTATCATCCACTGGGCCGATCCCAAGGGCCACGGCGTCAATTTCGAGGGACTGGTGGTCCCCGCCGGGCAGAAAGATCTTCAGCGGGTGTTTGAACTCACCGAAAGCAAAGAGAGCCACAGCTCACGGTTCGACATCGGACCGGTCGAGACGGATACTTTTCGCCTGGTGATCCGCGCCTCGGCCAATCCGCAGTATCCCAACGCGGCCCAGGTGGGCGAGATCGAGCTGCTGCCCGCCGCGAAATAGTCGTGTCCTCTTACGTTTCGATGAGTTGGGAAGATGCCGCGGTTGTGTTGGGGGCTGAGATTTGGCGTGTGGGCTGTCCCCGTGCCGTTGCTCACCGTTTCTGAAGCGAGTTGGCCACCGACTGAGCAACAGCCTCGCATTCTTTGCGGTTTTCCTAATTCGACTGTCTTAGTTTCGAAAACGACCCCGTCCAACTCCGGCGCAAGGCGATGTCGATGTCGGCCCAGTCCCCAATGCCATCCTTGCGTGCGGCGCAGTAAGCCAGGATCGTGCCTCGCTGGGTCACGACGATCCCAGGGATGCGGTACGTCGCGTAGCCATCCTCACCGGCTACAAAGAGATCCATCTTGACTAGCGTCTCGACAGCGGCGGGCGGTTTCGTCACCGGTTTACGAGCCGAGTCTTTGGCTTCCGCCGCCCAAGTTGTCGACACGCAACCCATCAGCCCGACCATGAAGAACAGCGTTACCTTGCGCATAAGACCTCCGGCGCCATGTTGATCCACTTGGGAAAGCCACATGCTACCGCGATCGCATACGAACTGCAAATCTACCGGGCACAGTTGAGGCCCGCAGATCTCCAGCGATGTTCGCGGTCCTGGCAAGAACTGGTTCGCGTGATTTCAACACTCCGAACCTTGCGTCCTGCGGTGCCAGAGTCCACACACTCACGTGTTTCAGGAAGGAGTCGATTTTCCGCTACGCGCAGACCTGGCGTTTCTGGAGTTGGTCCCGCAGTTCATTCCGCGCCCGATGCAACCGGCTGCGTACCGTGCCGACACTCAACTCCAGGGTTTCGGCGATCGTGTCGTAGTCGAACCCCTCGACACCTCGCAGGACCAGAATCGTACGGTGCTCTTCACTCAGCGAGTTCAGTGCCTGCCGAATCTGAGTGGCATCTTCACGACGTTCTAATTCATCGGTCGGTGTCCCGTGCGGGTCGGATGGATCTTCCTCGGTGACTGATCGTGTGTGCGACAGACTCGCCCGAATTCGGTGGCGGCGGGCGCGGGTATACACAAGGTTGAGCGCGATCCGATACAGCCAGGTGTAAAACGCACAGTGCTGCCGGAAGGTGCTGAGCTTCAAGTAGGCTTGAACGAAGGCGTCCTGGGCGATGTCTTCGGCATCCGCGTGGGAACCGGTGAGGTGGCTAAGGCTGGTGAACAGCTTGTCCTGGTATTTACGAACAAGTTCCCCGAAGGCGTCTTGGTTGCCTGCCAGTGCCCGCTCGATGAGTTGTTGATCAGTGGCGGTTTGATCGATGTTTGTCAGCATGGTGGTCTCCTCCGCGGGTCGTCGTGCGGTTGTTGTTCGTGACTACCTGTATTATGGCGATCTACAGCCCGCGGCAGTATTCGAAGTTCCCGCAGGCCGTATGTGGGTTTCCACATGGGGTCGCGCCCCGCTACTAAGGCAATCCCCAAATGGCCCGCCAGCCCCTCACGGTCCAGCGAAGAATTCCGCCAGCAGAATGATCGCTTCGGCACCGACCGGCACCGATGATTCTGCGGCCGAGGAGTTTTGCCTGATGGACGCACCCGACCCAACGGCATTAACTGCTCGCGGGCCGATCAAGTCCGATCATCGCCGTTTCGAATCCGCAAAGCCGTAGCATCGTTTAGCAACTTTCCTCTGCCGCTGCAAAGACCGTGTTGACTTCACCAGCCAAACCGCCAAACTGACTTTCAGGAAAGGATGAACCATGGTCGACATCATCAGCCCGAATTATTCATACTCTGATTTCTTCACCGCCATGGAAGCAGCGAGAGCGAGACAGAGGAGCGGGAGATGACGCTAGCGCAAACCTTCCCCCTCCC
>JAPLNJ010001040.1 GCA_026692885.1 Planctomycetota bacterium
TGGCAACGGGCCGGGTGGCTGGCGGCTGAGCCTAAGCGAAGCCCCAGTACCCGGTTTCTGGGGCATCGCTGCACTCTGCCGCTAGCCACCCTGACCCCCTGCTGCGAGCGTTTTGCGCTACGTTCCGATCAAGGCCCTCGCACGAGATAGTAAGGGCCCAGAATCGTAGCTGAATTCGCCAGAATTCAGGGGCTTTTCGAGGGCGAGGACCTGAATTCTGGCGAATTCAGCTACATTCCGAGGACGACCGGTTGCGTCCCTTGAAGTTGGCCTCTTGGTTGCGGCCAGATCGCCCGGCAACTTCACCCACCAACATCCCATCACGGGCCTCCCTTCCAGCGGCTTCCCTTCCTCCTTGATTTACTGATTTGCTGCTGGTAAGCTTCGCTCCCGTGGTAAGAGAACAAAGTTCCTCTCCGTATCCATCGTGTATGGCCGTCGTGCGGGATGCTCCGCCCGGGTGCACGCTGGTGACCGCCTGGGACAGGTGCGGAGGCACGGCTCGAACCGAAGAGCCGGACGCGATCGGCAGGTCGGCCCCGCCCGTGGGACTGTTGCTCGTGCTGCTGATCGGCGTGGTTGCCGTCCGCCGTGTGAACGCTTCGGCCCAGCCGATCCTGCGGCGTCTGTTGCTGCCCCTGGCGGCCCTGGTGATTCTGCTGACGGCCGGTGCGGGGGCACTCCTGTGGCAACAACAGCGGCAGTGGCTAGCCGCCGAGATTGTCACCCAGATCGACACGGCAAACCGCGAGTTCCGCGTGGATCTGGAAAACACTGCCGCCGGCCTGGCCATAGCCCTGGAGCCCCTGGCCGCCGACCCCACGGTGCAACAGGCCCTGCGCGAGGGCAATGCGGATGCCCTGCAGGCCGCCTGGCAACCCGTGTTCGAGACGCTGCACCGGGAACACCGTGTCGCACACTTTCAGTTTCTCGATGCGCACCGTGTCTGCCTGTTGCGAGTTCACCAGTCGGAGCAACGCGGTGACCGCGTCAATCGCTTCACGGCCCGCGAGGCCGAGCGCACCCGCCGGGCCACTTCCGGCATGGAACTGGGGCCGCAGGGGACTTTCATCCTGTGGGCGGTACAGCCGGTATTCGACGGAGGCCGGCTCGTCGGCTATGTGGAACTTGGCAGGGAAGTCGAGGACCTCTTGCAAGAGCGGTGCAACCGCGCTGGCGTGGAATTGGCGGTGACCGTCCGCAAGGAGCACCTGCAGCGCCAGACCTGGGAAGAGGGCAGGCGTCTGCTCGGGAAGGAAGCCGACTGGGACCGTCTACCCCACCGCGTGGTGACGTACGCCTCTCAGGGACGCTTGCCGGACATCTTCGCGCGCTGGGCCGACCCTCTGGAGCAAGTACTCGTACACGGCGAATTGGAGCGGGAGCTCGCCTGGGAGGGACAGGACTGGCGCGTCTCGGCGTCAGCGCTGCGAGACGCTACGGGCGCGGAGGTCGGTGACCTGCTGATCTTGTGCGACATCTCGGACGAAAACGCGGCCTTTGCGCGCCTGCTGGCCCGGAGCGGAACCGCGGGCGCGGTCCTGCTAACGCTGCTGCTGGGTTTCGTCTATGTTCTGCTCCGCCACACCGACGCGGGCATCCGTGCCCAGCAGGCGGAACTGCGGGACAGCGAGGACCGCTACCGGATGCTGTCGGAAACCAGTGCCGACGTGATCTGGCTGCTGGACCTGGCGGCCAACCGCTTTACTTATGTCAGCCCGTCCGTGCAAAGACTGCGCGGCTATACCGTGGCAGAAGTCCAGCAACAAACCCTATTTGAGGTGCTGACCCCTGAGTCCTATCAGATGGTGCAGGAGTCGCTACCCGCACGCCTGGCCGCGTTTGCGGCCGGCGACGAAGCGGTCCGCACCCAGACGCATGAGATCGTCCAACTCCGTCGGGACGGCACGACCGTGCCGACCGAAGTGGTGACGACCCTGATTGCGGATGCGGAGCGACGGGTGACGCATATACAGGGCATCAGCCGCGACATCACGGAGCGTAAGCGGGCGGAAACAGCACTGAACAATCGACTACGCTACGAACGCACGCTGTCGGCGATCGCCGTCATTCTGCGTCAAGCGAAGACGGTATCCGAGGGGATCGATGAGGTGCTGCGCGTGTTACGCAACGCATCCGACATGGACCGCGTTTATCTGTTTGAGAACCATCTGGACCCGGACCGCGGCTTGTGCATGAGTCAGACGCATGAGTGCGTCAAGGCGGGCGTGCTTCCCCAAATCGGCAATCCCGCGTTGCAGGATGTCCCTTATGCATTGGTCTCTCCCTCCGGTTGGCTGCTCGATCGACTCTTAAGGCGGGAACCGTGCCGTGGCCCGGTCCGCTATTTGCCCGCATCCGAGAAGGCGATTATGGAGTCGCAAGACATCCAGGATCTCTTACTTCTGCCGATCTACGCCGCACAGAATCTCTGGGGATTTCTGGGCTTTGATGATTGCACGACGACCGGCCGGTTCGATGCCGATGACGCCGCGTTCTTGCAGCATGCCGCCAACCTGGTCGGTTGGCATTTCGCCGCCGCCCGCGACACCCAAGCCTTGCGGGAGAGTCAGCGCAGCCTGGCCACGCTGTTGGATAACCTGCCGGGGATGGCCTACCGTTGTCGCAACAGCCGCGACTGGCGGATGGCGTTTGTCAGCGAGGGCTGCCAGATGCTCACGGGGTATTCCTCGGCAGACCTGACCGAAAACGCAAGAATCAGCTATGCGGACGTAATTCATCCCGAGGACCGGGATGTCGTTTGGACCCAAATCCAAGCCGCCCTGGACCAGCGGCAGAAGTTCCAGCTGACGTATCGCATCCGAACTGCCACCGGCGAGACCAAGTGGGTCTGGGAACAGGGGCTGGGCGTCTATTCCCCGGCAGGTGATTTGCGGGTCCTGGAGGGACTGATCCTCGATGTCACCGCCCAAAAATCATCCGAGGCCATGCTGGCCAAGTACCAACTGCTGTCGGACCATACCAATGACGTCATTCTGTTCATTCGCCCGGAGGATGGCCGGATTATCGAGGCCAACCGAGCCGCGTGTATCGCCTATGACTATGACCGGGCCGAACTGTTGACCAAAACGGTCCTTGAGCTGCGGGTAGCAGAGGACCGGGCCAATGCGATCGGGCAGATGGAGCAAGCTGGCCGGGACGGCCTGCTGTTCGAGACGATCCATGTGCGCCGAGATGGCAGCCTGTTCCCGGTCGAGGTCAACTCGCGCGCAGCGCAGATCGGCGGGGAGCTGCTCCTGCTGAGCGTGGTGCGCGACATCTCGGCACGCCGACGCATGGAAAACGATCTCCGCGCCAGCAACTCGCAACTTACCTTGATCCTGAATTCGCTGCCGGTGGTTGCGTACGCCGTCCGACTCGTCCCGGAATTCATGGTGACCTATGTCAGCCCAAACTGCCGGCAGATTGCCGGATTTTCGCCGGCGGAATTCCTGGTTTCCGGCGACTGTTGGATCAACCGTCTGCATCCGGAGGATGCGGCTCGCGTGATGGCCGAGGCCGACCAGTTGCGGGAATGCGGGCACTGTGAACGCGAATACCGCTGGCGGACGGCCGACGGCAATTATCGCTGGTTCTATGACGCGGCCCAACGCATCGAAGATTCCGGCGGAGGCCCGTCACGAGCGGTCGGGATCTGGATGGACATCACCGAGCGCCGGCAGGCGGAACTGGCGCTGATCCAATTGAACGCGGAACTGGATCAGCGCGTGCAAGAGCGCACCGCCGAGGCCCTCGAACTCTACCACAACGCCCCCTGCGGTTATGATTCACTGGGACCGGACGGAGTGGTGCTGCAAATCAACGACACGGAACTGAAGTGGCTGGGTTACCAGCGAGAAGACGTGGAAGGCCGTCTGCGCATCAGCCAACTGATGACGCCCCCGAGCGCCGAGCGGTTCGCGCGAGAGTTCCCCTGGTTCGTCGAACAGGGAACCGTCGTGAGCGGGGAGTTCGAACTGCGTCGCCGGGACGGATCGTCCTTTCCTGCCCTGGTGACTTCTGCGGCTGTGCGGGATACGGAAGGGCATTTTCTGAGAAGTCGTTCCACGGTGATCGACATCTCCGAACGCAAGCAGGCGGAACGATTCCTGCAGGAAGAGCGGCAACGCCTGGCTGAGATCCTCGAAGGAACCAATGCCGGAACTTGGGAATGGAATGTCCAGACCGGGGAAATCGTTGCCAACGATCGCTGGGCTGAGATCCTGGGATACGCTTCGGAAGAGATTCTTCCTATCTCCCTTGAAGACTGGATGAAATTCGTTCACCCCGACGATCTCAGCGCGAGTCAGGTGTTGCTGGAGAAGCAATTTCGCGGCGACCTGGCGTACTTCGAGTTCGAGATGCGGATGAAGCATAAGAACGGCAGCTGGGTCTGGATTATGGATCGAGGTAAAGTCGCCACTTGGACGAAAGACGGAAAACCTCTGTTCATGCGAGGAACCGCGCAAGACATCATGAATCGGAAATGCTTGGAGGCAGTTCTGCGCGACAGCGAGGAAAAATTCCGGGTGCTGTTCGAGTCCTCACACAATGCCATCATCACCACCGACACCACCGGGCGCTGCCTGGACTGCAACCAGGCGGCAGTGACCACTTTTGGTTATGCGAACAAGCAGGCCCTGCTGAGCCTGAACCTCCTCGCCCTGTCACCTGCTCGGCAGCCCGACGGCCAGGATTCGCACGATAGTTTCCTCGCACTGATGACGCAGGTCCTGGCCGCAGGCAGCCATTTCTTTGAGTGGCAGCTGCAGCGGGCCGATGGCACATTGTTTCCCGCCGAAGTCTCCGTCAGCGTCTGTCAAGTCCAGGGCGAGTACGTGCTGCAAGGCGTCCTGCGCGATATTTCCCAGCGCAAAGACGCGGAGCGCAGATTGCTCGCCAGCGAGGCGAAGTTTCGCCGGCTCGTGGAACTGGCGCCGCTGCCGCTGGCCCTGTTGGACATGGCAGGCCAAGCGCAATTGCTCAACAATCGCTT
Source organism: Planctomycetota bacterium (assembly GCA_026692885.1). The sequence continues at coordinate 4,997 of JAPLNJ010001040.1, forward strand.
CACCGAAGTGTTGGGCTATACCATGGCGGATATGCCATCCATGGAAGTGTGGTGGGGTCGGGTGTATCCCGATGCCGCTTATCGGCGCCGGGTGCGGAAGCAGTGGGAGGGCGACGTGGCCCAAGCCATGCAGGGCACCGGGATAGTAGCCCCCGATGAATTCGAAGTGACCTGCCAAGATGGTACCGTACGCACGTTGATTATCTCCGGCACGGTGATGACGGACCATTACCTGGCCGCGTTTCAGGATATCACCGCACTCAAACAGGCGGAGCAGGAACTGCGTCAGGCCAAAGAGGCCGCCGACTCCGCCAACCGCGCCAAGAGTACGTTCCTGGCCAACATGTCCCATGAAATCCGCACGCCGATGAACGCGATCCTCGGCTTCTCCCAACTGTTACTGCGCGATTTGGGCCTGTCCCCTCGTCAGCACCAACAGTTGACCACCATCACCCGCAGCGGGGAACATCTCATGGATATCATCAACGACATCCTGGAGATGGCCCGCATCGAAGCGGGCCGCGTGGTTCTCAATCCGAGCGTCTTTGACCTGTCCCTGCTACTGGACGACCTGCATCGCATGTTCAGCCTGCGCGCCGACGCCAAGCATCTGCAGTTCCAAGTCGAGCAGCAGGGCGAGCTGCCGCGTTACGTCCTGGCCGATGAAACCAAGCTGCGCCAAGTCCTGATCAATCTGCTGGGCAACGCCGTGAAGTTCACCCCCAGCGGCGGCGCGATCGTCTTGCGGGTGAGATCCGCCGCGGAGCCGAACGGAATGCTGCGGCTGCATGTGGAAGTCGAAGACCCCGGCGCGGGGATTGCCCCCGAAGACGTGCCGTACCTGTTCGAGCCGTTTTACCAAACCAACACCGGGAAACAAGTTGCCGGAGGCACCGGGTTGGGGCTGCCCATCAGCCGCAAGTTTGTGCACTTGCTGGGCGGTGACCTGACCGTCAGCAGCCGGCTCGGCCAGGGCAGTACGTTCCGGTTTGACGCTTTGGTGGCCCCGGCGCAGCCATCCGCCGCTTTGGCAGACTCGCCGGTGCCCCGGGTGTTGCACCTCCTGCCGGAGGTCATCTGCCGCGTGCTCGTGGCCGACGACCAACAGGAAAACCGCGACTTGCTGGAGCAGATGCTGACCCCGGTCGGCTTCGAGGTCCGTACCGCCGTGGACGGTGCAGATACGGTGGCGCAATGCCAAGCCTGGATGCCACACCTGGTGCTGCTGGACCTGCGGATGCCGGTGATGGATGGCTATCAGGCGGCGCGCCAGATTCGCGCCGTGCATGGTGCGGCGACAAAAATCATCGTCATCAGCGCCGCCGTGTTTGCCGAGAATCAGCAGCGGGCGTTGGCCGAGGGGGCCGACGCGTTCATGAACAAGCCGTTCCACGAGTCCGACCTGCTGGAGCGGATCAAGCAACTGACCGGCGTGAATTACGTCTATGACGAGTTCCAGGCGACGGAAGCGGCCGCTCGGGCCGAAGCCAAGGTGGGCTTGCCGTCCGCCCGGGATATTCGTCAGTTGCCGGTGGAGTTGGTGGAGCAGTTGCGCGAAGCTACCTGCCACGCGAGTTACAGCCGAATGCTGGCTCTGGTCGAGCAGGTCGCAGCCTGCGATAAAGCTCTCGGCGACCAGCTCCGTACGTTGGTCAAACGATTTGACTACAACGCTCTGCAAACGATCTTAGCGGCCTCGCAAGAATAACTTGAACGATTGGCCGTGGGACGGATTGGCGATCCGGCCGGTATTTCCCGGCCGGATCGCCAATCCGTCCTACAAGGATTTGACCAACTTATTTCGGTGCGGGCACTTAGCGCAACAGGAGACCTAACCCATGCACGCAGACTCCACGTCGTCGCCCGCCGCGAGCATCCTGTTGGTGGATGATATGCCGGCGAACCTGCAGTTATTGACCGACATGCTTCAGGCTCGAAGCTATGAGGTGCGGCCGGTACTCTCCGGTGAGCTGGCCTTGCAGGCCGCCCGCCGGAAACCGCCTCAGCTCATCTTGCTCGACATCAACATGCCCGGCATGAACGGCTATGAGGTCTGCAAGCAGCTGAAAGGCGATCCGCAATTGGCTGCCGTGCCCGTGATCTTCATCAGCGCCCTGGATGAAACCTTGGACAAGGTCAAGGGTTTTGGACTCGGGGCCGTGGATTACGTGACCAAGCCGTTCCAGTTCGAGGAGGTCGAGGCGCGCGTGCGCACCCACCTGGAGCTGGCTCGTCTGCGCCGAGAGCTGGAGCGGCACAACGTGCGTCTGGAGGAAACGGTCTTGCAGCGGACTCGCGAACTGGCCGAGGCCCACGCCCGCCTGGCCATCCTGGACGAGGCCAAGAGCGACTTCCTGCACCTGATTTCCCATGAGGTTCGCACCCCCCTATCAGGCATATTTGGCGTCGCGGAGATGCTCTTGGAAATCTGCGCGGATAACCCCGAAGCCGCGGATTGCCCGGAACTGTTCCAGCAGAGCCGCCGGCGACTGATGACGTTGATTGGTGACGCCTTGTTGCTCTCCCAGATCGGTGCGGGCGCCGCTGCCGGCGTGCAGCAGCAATGCCGGCTGGAGGAACTGCTGAAGGCCGCCCGCCTGCAAGTCGGTCCCTTCGCCCAATCCCGCCGGATCCAGATCGCACCGGCGCCGCCGGACCTCGGCCTGGTCCATGGAGTGCCGGATTACCTCGTCCGGGCACTGCAATCGCTGCTGGAAACGGCGGTCAAATTTGCCCGCTCTGGCACCCTCGTACGGATTTCGAAAGCAACCGCACGCGGGGAAGTCCGCTTGTTCATTGAGGCTGACGGTCGGGGCATCCCGCCGGAGTTTCTGCCCCGTTTCTTCCAATTGCTGACGATTGCCGAACCGATCACCATCGGCGGCGATTTGGGATTTGGCCCGGCCGTAGCCGAACGCATCGTGACCTTGTATGGCGGCACGGTGTCCGCGGAGAATCTAACCCCACCCGGCGTCCGCCTGGCTGTGTGTCTGAAAACTCCTGAAGCGATTATCGCCTGACATCCCGCACTTGATGTCGGTCCGTGAGGGCAGTCCCGCCAACTCCTAACACCGCGGCGCCTCACCGAGTTCTCCCGACTCGTCGGCTGTCCGCCGCCTCCGGCGGCGGGCAGCCGACGAGTCGGGCCGGTCGGATAGGAGGCTCCGGATTAGGCACAGGGCGGGAACACTCCCGCCGACTTACGTCGGGAGCTTCTCGGGGGCGATCACGACACTGCTAACAAATTGCGGTTCCTTTTGGCAACCATTGCTGGCTGGCTCATCCTCATCTCTTTCAATCTTGGGGCTGTTTTCTTTGCTACGACCGAGACGGTGATGATCATCAACGATAACTTCTTCTTTATCGCGGCCAATTTGATTGGAATGTTTGCAGCCTACAATTCGGAATTCTATGCACGCCACGATTTCTTTGTCAATCAAGAGCTAGATGGACGTAATGCCGCGATTGTGGAAGCGAATAGGACTCTGGAATCGAAGGTCGCGGAACGTACCCAAGCACTCGAACAATTGACCGCGGAACTGCGGGAAAGTGAAGTCAAGTTCCGTTTATTGGTCGAGAACAGCCACGACATCATCTATACGCTTACTGCAGAGGGAGAGTTCCGCTTCGTCTCCCCGGCCTGGACCGCGTTCCTGGGGCACTCGACAACCCAGGTAGATGGACAACCATTCCAGCAATTTGTCCATCCCGATGATTTGGCGCGGTGCACGGCATTTCTGCAGTCAGTCATCGAGGGGGGACAACGACAGGAGGGTGTCGAGTATCGCGTGCGGCACATCAACGGGTCGTGGCGCTGGCACACCACAAGTGCGGTTCCGTTGCGGGACGAAGCCGGCACGGTCAGGGGTTTTGAGGATACCGCCCACGATATCACCAAGTGCAAGCAAGTGGAAGAGACCCTGCGCATCCAACACGATCTCAGCTTGGCACTCAGTTCGATCGACGAACTCGATCAGGCCCTGGAGCAGATTCTGAATGCGGCGCTGAGGATGGAAAGCATCGCCTGTGGCGGGATCTACTTGACCGATCCGAACGGCACGCTCGATTTGGTGGTTCACCGTGGTCTAACGCCACAATTCATTGCACAGGTCACTTGCTCTCTGGCGGATTCGATGCAGGCCCGTTTGGCGCGGGATGGTCAGGCACACTATGGCACCTATCAACGTCTCCGACCCGAACCGAACCGAACGAGCGCCGAGGATAACTTGCGCGCCCTGGCCGTCATTCCCATATTGCATCAGGGTGAATTGTTAGCGGTGCTCAACCTCGCGTCGTACAGGGACGATGACATTCCTGTCAACACCCGCCAAGCGATTGAGACACTCGCTCAGCAAATCGGCAGCACCCTGATACGTCTGCGCGCGGTCGCCAGCCTGCGCGAGGGCCAGCAGAATCTGCAAACGTTGTTCGACACGATCGACGACTTTTTGTTCGTGCTGGACGGCGCGGGGCATATCTTGCGGGTCAACGCGGTCACGTCGAATCGTCTCGGTTATGCGGCAGGCGAACTGGTGGGTCAGGACGTGCTAATGGCCCATCCACCTGACCGACGGGCGGATGCGGCGGCGGTCGTTGCCGACATGCTCGCGGGCCAGCGCGAGTTCTGCCCAATTCCGCTGTTTGCCAAAGATGGCAGCTTGATTCCTGTGGAGACGCGTGTGACCCCAGGGACCTGGGGCGGCCAGCCGGCGCTGTTTGCCATCTCGCGTGACATCACCGAGCGCAAGCAGGCCGAGACCTATCGCGAGCTGGGGCGGGAAGTTCTCCAGATACTCAATCAGTCCGGCGATTTGCAGGATTCCATCCAGTGTGTCCTCGCCGCCTTGAAGACGCGGACCGGGTTCGATGCCGTGGGCATACGTCTGCAAGACGGGGAGGATTTTCCGTATTTCGTTCAGGAAGGCTTTTCCAGGGATTTTCTGCTGACGGAAAACACGCTGATCGAGCGCGCCACGGATGGCGGGCTGTGCCGGGACCAAGCCGGCAACGTCCGGCTGGAATGTACCTGTGGCCTGGTGATTTCCGGCCAGACCGACCCGGCCCATCCGCTGTTCACGCGGGGCGGTAGCTTCTGGACCAACGATTCCTTCCCTTTGCTCGACCTGCCGTCCGATCAGGATCCACGACTTCATCCACGGAATCAATGCATCCATCAAGGCTATGCCTCCGTAGCCCTGGTGCCCATTCGGAACAAGGATAGGATTATTGGTCTGATCCACTTTTGCGACCAGCGCAAACGATGTTTTACCCTGGCTACGGTCGAACTCCTGGAAGGCATCGCGTCGCACATCGGCGAGGCGCTGTTGCGTAAGCAGGCGGAGGAGGTCCGGGACGAGGCATTGAGTCACCTGCAGAAGATCGCCAGTCGGGTGCCTGGGGTGGTCTACCAATATCGTTTACGCCCCGATGGCAGTGCCTGTTTGCCTTTCGCCAGTGAAGGGATCCAGGAGATCTTCCGGGTCAGCCCCGCTCAAGTCCGTGAAGATGCCTCCGCGATGTTTGCCAATACGCACCCGGATGACTATGCGGGCGTGACCGCTTCCCTGCAGGCCTCGGCACGCGACTTAGCTCCCTGGCAACATGAGTTTCGGGTGAAGTTCGACGATGGCACCATCCGCGCACTCTACGGCGACGCCATGCCACAACGGGAGGAAGATGGCTCCGTGCTTTGGCACGGTTTCATTACCGACATCACCGAGCGCAAGCGGGCGGAGGAGTTGCGACTGACCCTCACCGACCTGGAACGTTCCAACAAGGAACTGGAACAGTTCGCCTACGTCGCTTCCCATGACCTGCAAGAACCCTTGCGCATGGTCTCCAGCTATACCCAGCTCCTGGCCCGGCGCTACCAGGGCCAATTGGACGCCAACGCCCAGGAGTTTATCGCTTTCGCCGTGGATGGCGCCAACCGGATGCAGAGCCTGATCAACGACCTGTTGTCCTTTTCCCGCGTGGGGACACGGGGTAAGGAATTCGAGCTTACCGATTTCGCGGTCGTGCTGGCTCAGGCGCTCGTCAATCTACAGGCCGCAATTCAGGAGAGTGATGCGGTGGTGACCCACGACCCACTACCGATCCTGCTGGCCGACAAGTCGCAGATGGTCAACTTGTTTCAGAACCTGATCGGCAATGCCATCAAGTTCCACGCGGAGCAGGCCCCCCACGTACATCTATCCGCGGTGCTACAGGAACAGGCTTGGCTGTTCCGCGTCCGCGATGACGGTATCGGGATCGAGCCCCAATACGCGGATCGTATCTTCCAGATCTTCGAGCGTCTGCACACTCGAGCAGAGTACCCCGGCACAGGCCTGGGCCTGGCCATCTGCAAGAAGATCGTGGAACGTCATGCGGGGCACATCTGGGTCGAGTCGCAACTCGCGAAAGGCTCCACGTTTTACTTCACCATCCCGCTGGCACCAAACGGTTTCTTGGGGCTGGCGTGTCAAGCATGAGATTTTATGGTTCTGTGAATTGGATGCCACGGGCTTGCCCCGTGGAGGCTCACGTTCACAGCTACACGATCCACCCCATAACCTTCCTCCCCCGTTTCGCCCGCGGCGGCTTAGCCGCCGCTGGCGAAACGGGGCAGGAAGGTTATGGGGTGGATCGCCTTGTGTAGCTGCGAACGTGAGCCTCCACGGGG
>JAPLNJ010001041.1 GCA_026692885.1 Planctomycetota bacterium
CCCGCAGGTGGGCAGCAAGCTGGGGGCCGAGGCAGGAAAGTCGCGGGTGGGACTCCCGCAGGTGGGCAGCAAGCCGGGGGCCGAGGCAGGAAAATCGCGGGTGGGACTCCCGCAGGTGGGCAGCAAGCCGGGGGCCGAGGCAGGAAAATCGCGGGTGGGACTCCCGCAGGTCGGCGGCAGGCCGGGGGCCGAGGCGGGCGGCAGGGGCACGGGAACGGTCGAGAAGGCCAAATCGGCTCCGCCCACCACACGCGGCAAGACGCTCGCTTCTCCGCCCACCGAGAACGGATTGGACCCGCTGCAGGCGGCGAATCCGTTGGGCGAACTGGCGAGTCTGGACCCGCTGGGTGGCGTGGACCTGATGGGCGCGACGGACAGCGCGGCCTCCCTGGCATCGATTGGCGACGACTGGCTGCAGACGCCCACGTCCAGTTCGGTCTTGGCGTCTCCTGCCCGCCGGCCGGAGCCGCCCAAAGGCACTGTCGTTTCCATTGGGCTACCGACCCTCATCGGCGGGGCGGTCGTTTTGTTACTGGTGGTTATTTTCGTCCTGGTGATCGTTTTAACCCGGTCTGGCGGCTCACCGAGCACATCCCCGCAGATGGTGAGTCCACCTGTCGGATCTCAGACGCAACCGCCGCTCTCGACGTCGGAACTGACACAGGCGCCGAAACCCGCCGGGACGTTACCTGGAACAAGCCTGCCAAAGCCACCCGAGACAAGTGGCCCTGCGGCAGCACCGATCGTCTCCCTACCGGCTGCTTCACCGGGGCAGGCAGCGGACAAGAGAACTGAAACACCCTCGCCGAATAGCTCGTTCCCCGGCTCACCAACGAGTCCACTGCCGAAGCCAGTCGCTCCCCCCAAGCTTGACGCCAATCCGCAGCCGCCGTCGAAGCCCGAACAGATGCAGCCACCGCCGTCGGACAAGAACCAGTCGCTTGGCGACACCAGGCCGACGCAGTCGCCCAACGGAGCGGTAGCCGCCCCAAGTCAACCCGAAGTTGGCACGGGCGGTGCCGCGAAGCCCAGTCCTCCCGGGCCTGTGGTAAGTCCACCCCCTCCCGTGGCGGAAGCGTCCGAGAACCAAATCCGCGAATTGCTGGCTGGCATGCGTGAGATCGCCATCGAATTCAAGGCAGATGTTCAGATCCACGAGGTGGTCAGTAAGATGGTTGAGGCTAAGATCAAAGAATCCGTGGCGACGCTCGGCCTGAAGGTTTCCAGGAACAGCACGGCTGTCATGCGTGTGAATCTCACGAAAAAGCAGGACAAGAGCACCATCGTCTTCCGTTTGTCGGCCGAAGTCGAGTGTCCCACCGATTTCACCCCGGTCATAGTCTGGTCCAACGACAAGGAACTCGGCAAATCCCTGCAGGGTCAGGCTGCGGATGTGGTGCTCAAGTCGTTGCGCAGCGAAGTCAGCGACTTTGTGGTTCCCTTTCTGCGGGACTACAGGAAGGCGGTTGCAACCAAGCGAGGCTGAATTCGGATGGTCTGCACACCGATCCAGAATTCCGATGATCTTCAAGCGATCGCGGCGAAGATCACGGGAGTCTTGTCTGAGGTCATCAGAGTACCGGCCGCTTCGATTCGCCTGGAGGACGACTTGCTGGTCGACTTAGGGCTGGATTCGCTGGCCCTCGCCGAACTGACGATGGTGCTCGAACAACGTACCCGGCGGCAGGTTCGAGCCGATGAACTGCTAGACGTGGTCACGGTCGGCGACTTGGTGGGCCTGTTCGCCCCTGTCAGAGACCAGCAGCGCTCGTGAACGCCAGCGGCAGCCTGTCCGGGTCACGGCTTGCCGCGTCGGAAATACTCTTGCGACCTGGCGTGTTCAGTTGGTGCTCGTCAAACCCCATTGATTTGATCCCGTTCCTATTCCGTGTTGGGGCTAGCACCAAACGGTTTTCGGGGTTGTCGGTGTCAAGCATGGGGTTTTACGGTTTCGCAGAGACGGACCGCCAGCTGGGGTCAGACGTACAGATTTCAGTTTTCGCGGGCAGAAGGCTTTCCCTAGGCTTGGGCACACGACGCTGAACCGTTAAGTCTCATGCTTTGCGCGCAGGGGCCAAAATATCGTTTGGGGCTAGAAGTTAAACCCGGTCTGCAGCCCTACGGTAATCATGCGGGAAGTCGGCTGCAGTGAGTTCCGGACCAAGGCCGACTCGCTCCAGGTCATCCCCTCGAAGTAGCCCGTCAGGAAAAAATGTCGACCCCGCAGTCCCACTTGCATCTGCCCGGTAATTCCAAGCTTTGGATACAGCACTACGTCATCGAATGTCACGTGTTGGTACGTGACCGCAGTGGCGCCAACCCGTCCCGATGCGTAGAACTCCCACTCGTCGGTGAGCGTCCGTCGCGTTTCCAGACCGACGTACGGATAGACCGTCCACCACGTCTCCTGGTAGCCCCAGACTAAGTCGCCCGCTTCGTCGAAGGCGTCGGGCATGTCGCGGAACCAGCATCGCGTGCCGATGCCGACGAACAGACTCACGCCCGGCCACCATTCCGGATCGTACAGGATGTCGTATTCGCCACGCACTCCCATGTAGTTCGTGTGCGACTTCAGGGGCACCGTGCCCCCGTCGTACATCTGGGCGCCCCCGTCATAGCCCACGCTGCCCCCGAACAACTCGCCGCGGAATCGCTCGGGTCCGACGCGCCGCACGTAGCCGAGCGTTAGCAGCGGTCCTTCCTCGTTCACGAAGTCCTGGCCGTCTAACCGTTCGTTCCAGTGGAAGTAGTCGATGCGGGTATACCACGTCAACTCCGTCAGGTGTTCTGCAGCCACCGGCCGAGGGTCGACTGCTGGCGACCAAATTGGCTGCGGCACGTAACCGGAACTCGGCGGGACCTGGGGAAGGCCGGGGGACGAGACATAGGCAGCGGTAAATGCTTCCGGCGGACTGCCCGGCGGCGGAATGACGGGCATGTAGTCCTGCGCACCGGTGGGCGAACTGATCGCCAAGACGAGACACGTCAGAGTTAGACTCCAGGACGGCATGGTGCCCCTCGCTTCTTGGTTGGTTGGAGGACGATCGATTGCGCGCCAAGTGCCTTGATCGGAACATTGCGAAACGCTAGCAGGGTGGCTGAGCCTAAGCGAAGCCCCAGCAACCGTGGACTGGGGCTTCGCTTGGGCTCAGCCACCAGCCACCCGCTGTGTTGCTAGCCCTGACGGCAGTTCGCGACCTTACGATCAAGGCCGCGCCAAGTGTGCTCGTTCCTGCCGCACTTGCGGCCGGAGAGGGTAGCGTTTCCGTTGCGTTCCTTCAACGTTAGTTCGGGGCAGCACCGATCCGAATCCGCCGGCTGCTATCACTGCCAGCTTACGTTCGGCCGCGTACCAACCTAGAAAAGGTGCCCCAATTGAGGTTTTGCACTGGCGTGGTTCCGGATACTATTCCTTCCTTACGATTACGGTCGCTCACACGAACCCCCTTGACGAAGGCGTCAGCAACATGACTATGAACGGTGCCAAGCTGAGCCGCACTGCCAGGCTGGTCCTGATCTGGTGCGTCGTCGCGTGGGGTTGGCCTAGCGGGGAGGCACAAGCCCAGCGTGGTCAATTCGGGCCATCCAAACATGGTGGGCGTCCGCGGAACGATCAGCTCGACCGGGGTCCCAAGGGGCAGTCCTATGCGACAGGCGGAGTCTCGATCTTTGAGCGACCGCCTCATGGTGGGCAGATGATCAGTCAGCTGCCCTACATCTTCGAGGTGGTGTATCAGCCGCGCGAAACTCACCTCTTCCTGTACGACTCCCTGCAGCAACCCCTGGCCGCCGAGGGCGTGCAGGCGGAAGTCCTTATGCAACCCCACTACGCGCAGCAGTCCCTCCGCTTTCCGCTCCGGTTCGTGGCCCCGGCCCCAGGCTCTCCTGAGCAGAACCACGTCTCCACGGCGGTCGATGTCAGTTACGTGCCGGATGGGCAGATGACCGTGACGTTCAGGCTGGACAGCCTGCCTGATCGCCAACAGCCGCGGGTTACGTTCACGCACCTGTTCGTCCTGACCAAGCCGCTGCCGCGGGTGGTTGTCATGCCGGTAACGGAGGCCGATCGGGAGGCGATTGAACGCCAGCAGAGCTGTCCCGTGGAGGGAGCCAAATTGGGCAGCAACGGCGTGCCCGTCAAGGTCCTACTGAACGACCAGCCGCTGTACCTCTGCTGCCAGGGCTGCGTGGCCAAGCTGCGTGAGAGGCCGCTACTCTACCTGCCCCGTCCGGTCGCCCCGCGCACCGCCCAACTCCCGGCGTCCCGCTAGTCAGGATTACGAGATGTAGGGTGGGCCAAGATCGCACAGCAGCTAGCACCAAACGGTTTTCGGGGTTATCGGTGTCAAGAATGAGGTTTTACGGTTTCGCATAGCAGGACCGCCGGCTGGGGTCAGACGCACAGATTTCAGTTTTCGCGGTCCTGTGCCCAACCACCTGGAAAGCCTTCTGCCCGCGAAAACTGAAACCTGTACGTCTGAGCCCTTGTCTCGCGATCCGTCCAGGTTGAACCGTTAACTCTCATTCTTTACTCGCAATGGCCGAAAATACCGTTTGGTGCTGGTAAAGAACCGTCTATCGGATAGGCTCGGCGGAGCCTGGCTTCGGTCAATCCATCACGCCTGGGGTGGCTAGGGCGTCTTCCAGGCTAAAAGGTGGGGTAAGCATCCTGCTTGCCTTGCGATTCATCGCGTTAAACGCAAGCTGGAAGCTTACGCCACCGCGTCGGTCACCCCAAGATTAAGCCTTGACGACGCACTAGGGCGATTCCTTGGACGGTCGCGTCAAGTTGCGGAAGGCTGCGTAGGTCATCCCGAAGTTCCCGAGCCGACCGGTGAGCGCGTAGCTCTCGCGTACTTCATTGAGCGTCAGGTAGAGCTTCGAGAGTCGCTCCAACTTTGACGATCCGGCCAACGCGGGAGACTCCAGATAGTTCACCGACGCGGGCAGATGCTCCTGCAGATCCTGGAGCAGGGCCGTCAGTTGGTTCTGCACGATGTAGCCGTTCTCGATGGTCAAGCGGAGGACCCGCGCGGACAGCCGGATTCGCTCCAGTCGCTGGTCGTCGTAGCTCGGATCGAGAATCGCGGCCAACTCGACCAGGTCAAAGAACCGCATGCTATCGGAGGCTTTCTTAGCCGCACGCAGAAGTCGGCTGGCGATTTGAGACCGCTTGGCGGCATCCCCACAACTGTCCAGGAGCACCCGACGATTGGCCGGGGGATTCGCAAACTCCGCGTCCCACAGCCCGCGCGTGCTCTCGTCGATCCGTTCCATGCGGGGCGCGACCTGGCGTGCGAATGCCTCCACGCGGGATACGGCGAATTGCCCCGTGTGTTCCTGCTCTTTTTCTAGCAATCGTGCCACGAGGCCCTGGCCGGCTGGGGACAGCGGGCTCGCGCTCGCCTCGGTCGGGAACATGATCGCCAGCAACTCGGACACACTTTCCTCGTTCCGCGTCAGGAGTCGCTCGAAGTCGGCGTCGAACCCGCCGTGATCTATGATTCGCGCCGCACGACGGAGCAGTGTCGGGTAAGCGTCATCGCGACCCAGGTTTGGCTCGAGCTGACGCAGGACCTTGCCGATCACGCCGGGGACGGGCTGGTAGTGCAGTCCGCCGGACACCAGCTGGTGGGTGGACCGAATCGCTTGTTCCCACAGACCCGTTTCGACCAGCAGATAGTCCGCGATCAAGGGCAGCAACTGGCTCACGTTGCGCACCGTGTCACGGAGCGGACGCACCGTGCTCACCGCGGTGACAGACAGGTCCGACTCCGGGCAACCGCAAAGATCGATCAAGCGTTGCAGCAGCGCCGGCGCTTCCTCCGCCGATTGGCGATTCACGATCAAGGTCATCAGCCCGACGAGTTCTGGGTCACGGCTGGAACCCTGGTTCTCGTAGACCTGCAGGAACCGGAACACCGTCTTGACCTGTTCGGTGGAGAAACCGGGTGCCGACTTCCCGCAAGTGGTCAGGGCCGTATACAGATTGAACCAGGTGGGGTAGAGAAACTCGTAGGCAAAGTTGTCCGTGTATGCCGCCAACAGCTTTAGTCCGTTGAAGAACTCGTGGTCCAGCCAAATCGCCTGCATGATCCCAGCCGCCAGTTCGACCGCCTGGGAATCATCACCTAAACGGAACCGCACCAGGTCGGTTTCCAGCTGATTGATCAGCTCGCGCTGGGGCGATGTGAGCAGGGGTTGGGACTGACGCTCCTCGTCGCTCGGCGACTCGTCCTGGCGCGACCGGAAACGACTGCCGATCTTTAGCCAGCCCCAAGCCTTACGTTCCGGTTCATCGCCCAGCGGCAGTCGACAGATGTTCTCGATCGTATGGCACAGATCGACGACCTGCTTCGAACAGACCGATCTGGCCAGCCGCGAGGGCAGGTCAATCAACGGCTCCTTCTCGGCCGAGCAAAGCCGTTGGATCTGTAAGACGCGATGCGTGAGGAAGTAGTCGTAGTACATATTCGTCGCTCGCAAGGACGCGGTTGGGTCTCCGGGGGCAGATCAGGCCGCCGCCGATCTGGTCCGATTGTCGCAATTTGCGGGACTGCGGACCAGCGGGCAGACCACGGATCAATCAGGAAACAAAAAAAGGGGAAGAAGCCGAGCTTCTTCCCCTGGACACATCAATGCAGCCGATCAGGTTACACCACACAGTTGTCGTTCGCCAAGGGTGGACGGGACCTGCCACGCGGCGACGTCGGAGGGGAACGCAGTGCAGGGACAGAACTTGACTCGCTTTGCGTCGTCATACAGAACGATCCAGCCACCCGCCACGCGAGCCCGCTGGACGGTCTTGTCGCTGGTCCCCAAGCCGATGACCTGGTCAGCCGGAACGATCTCAAAACTAAGTTGGTCCATCTTGTTCTCCTTGCTTGGATGGAGGTCCTCCATCCTCAGGCGATCCACCCGCGAAAGGTGCGGGTTGCGGGCTTCACGTCACAGGCTCTCTGTGGGTTGCGTTGATTTGCTTGGTCTAGAAATGCGGATTACCACGGACACTGACCTGCACGCCCAGAGACCTTCCGTTCAATTATCGTCAAGTCGCCTGCTCGGCTGTAGCGATTAAGAGAAATATCGGCTGATGTCGCCTGCGAGCGGTAGCTATGGTTCGCGGGTGCTCAATTGAGCCGTCAGGCACTTCAATCGGCGATCAGCCCCAACGCTTGGTAGATTCGCGAGTCCGCCAAGCTGTCGGCCGTCAGGGCAACACCGTGGAAATCGTGATGGTGGCTATGCTGGCTGGGGACGGCCACCGTGTAGGCACCGGCCGCGACGGCGGCTCGGCAGCCGTTCTCGCTGTCTTCCAGGACCAGCATGTGCTGGGGCGGCACCCCCAAACGACTCGCCGCCTTGAGGTAGATCTCGGGATGCGGTTTCCCTTGGACCACGTCTTCCGAGGTCAGCAAGAACGCGAAGCGAGGTTCCAAGTCAAATTGCGACAGCACCGTTCGCGTAAACGAACGCCGGCTACTGGTCGCGATCGCCTTGGGAAGGGCAGCCGCCTCCAAGGCGTCGAGCAAGGACTCTAAGCCTGCCAACGGCGCCAGGTCTGTGGCCAGAATTTCGGCGAACAGGACGTCCGACTCTTGCTCCAGCTGATCCACCGTGTCCTGCAGTTGATGCCTGTCGATCATGATCTGCAGGGCAACTGGGCTGGGACGCCCCATCATGGCGCGTTTCAGTTCCGCCGTGAACTGCTGGCCCCTGCGCGCCAGGATCCTTTCGCCCACGAGGTCGTACAGGTCTTCCGTGTTGAACATCAGGCCGTCCAGGTCGAACACGACGGCGCGCAGCGTTGAGGTCAGCATAGGCATTCGTCGCGTTGGAATCCAGCGAGGCAGATATCGTCGCTTTGCGGGTGTCCTGATGCTTAACCTAATCAACCCTTCTTCTGGAACGCGGCGAGCGCTTCAGCTTCTGTTTTGTGGATTTGGAACATCTTGTTCAGCCGCGTGATTTCAAAAACCTCCATGATGCTCGGAGCGATGTTGGACAACTTAATGAGCGTTTTAGCGCTGCCGCATTTCTTACTCAACAGCACAATTTTGCCGATCATCGCGGAAGACATAAACGTCACCCCTTGGAAGTTCAGCAACAGTTTGCCGCCGGCCTCATCGACCAGTGCCAGGAGTTCTCGCCCAATCTGAGCGATAACCGTATCCGTGAGGATCTTCTGAGCCGTAAACTGCACGACGAGCACATCGTCGCTACGGTGAGACAGCAATTCCGACATGAGCCAATCCTTCTTCAGCAGGGTAGAGCGTAAGATTTCGCGCCTTTATCGTACCAAAGTCTCGCCGGAATGAAATCGTCGATGCCTCAAAAAAAAGGTTCGCCGATCGTGAAGATTGGCGAACCTTGCTCGAAACCATCCCGTGCTGACGCGGACGGGTGGACTTAGTACATGTCGTCGTACTCGCCGCCGCCGCCCGGTCCCTTCTTCTTGGACTTCTCAGCCTTTGGCTTTTCGGCCACCAGGGCATCGCTGGTCAGCAATAACGTGGCCACACTCGCGGCGTTCTTCAACGCGGTGCGGGTCACCTTCGTCGGGTCGATCACGCCGGCCTTGACCAGATCCTCGTAGACATTGGTCAGCGCGTTATAGCCCATATTACCTTTCAGGTCAGCCACTTTTTCGCAGACGACTCCGCCGTCCTGTCCGGCGTTATCAGCGATCATCGTCAGCGGCGCTCGGCAGGCACGCAGCACGATATCGTAGCCCACGCGCTCGTCGTGCGGCAACTCTTCAGTCGGCTTCACGGAAGCCGCCGCACGCAGCAGCGCGACACCGCCACCAGGCAGGATCCCTTCCTCGACGGCGGCCCGGGTGGCGTGCAACGCATCTTCCACGCGTGCCTTCTTCTCTTTCATCTCGCACTCCGTGGCGGCGCCGACGTTGACCTTCGCCACACCGCCCGCCAACTTCGCCAGCCGTTCTTCCAGTTTTTCGCGATCGTAATCACTGGTCACGTTGTCGATTTCGCGGCGGATCTGCTCGATCCTCGCTTTGATGTCGCCGCTGCGGCCGGCACCCTCGATCACCGTCGTGTTGTCTTTGCTGACGATGATCTTCTTGGCCCGTCCGAGATCGGTCACCGGCAGCGAATCCAGCTTCACGCCCAACGATTCGAAAATGGCGGTACCGCCGGTCAGAATCGCGATATCTTCCATCAACGCCTTGCGCCGGTCGCCGTAGCCGGGAGCCTTCACCGCACAGCACTGGAACGTCCCGCGCAGGCGGTTGATGACCAGTGTCGCGAGTGCCTCGCCGTCTACATCTTCGGCCACGATCAACAGCGGCTTGCCCTGCTGCACGATGGCCTCCAGCAGCGGCACCATTTCTTTTACGTTGCTGATCTTTTTCTCGTGGACCAGCACGTACGCGTCTTCCAGCACGCATTCCATCGCGTTGGGATCGGTCACGAAGTAGGGCGACAGATACCCGCGGTCGAACTGCATGCCCTCGACCCACTCGACTTCGGTGGTCAAGCTCTTGCCCTCGTCCACGGTAATCACGCCATCCTTGCCGACTTTCTCCATGGCATCCGCCAGGAGATTGCCGATCTCGCGATCGCTGTTCGCCGCGATCGAGGCCACATTGGCCATGGCTTCCTTATCCCTGATCTTGATGGACATCTTCTGCAGCTTCTCGCCGATGTCGCTGACGGCCTTTTCGATGCCCAGCTTCAGTTGCACCGGATTCACGCCCGCCACGACGGCGCGCAGGCCTTCGTTGAAAATGGCTTCCGCCAGCAGGGTCGCGGTCGTCGTGCCATCCCCGGCCACGTCGCTCGTCTTGCTGGCCACCTCGCGCACCATGCGGGCGCCCATGTTCTCGAACACGTCCTCGAGTTCAATTTCCTTGGCCACGGTCACACCGTCCTTAGTGACGGTCGGCGAGCCAAAACTCTTCTGCAGGATCACGTTCCGGCCCTTGGGCCCGAGCGTGATCTTCACCGCCTTGGCCAATTTGGACACGCCGCGTCGAATCGATTCGCGGGCTTCCTGGTCAAATGCAATCATTTTCGCCATGAGTTTGTTTCCCCTATGAGCTTCTCAAGTATTCTGCTTGTGCTGTGGGCCGCTGAGCTAAGCCTCGATCACCGCCGAAATGTCATCTTCCCGCATCAGCAGCAGGTCTTCTTCGTCCAACTTGAACGTTTCGCCTGCGTAACTGCTGAAGATGACCCGGTCACCGACTTTGACTTGCAACGGATTACGTCGGCCGTTGTCCAGGAGCTTCCCATCGCCGACGCTGACGATGGTGCCGCGTGCCGGCTTGTCTTTCGCGTTGTCCGGCAGAACGATACCGCCCGCGGTCTTCTCCTCAGAAGCCTCCCGCTGGATCACGACACGTTCCCCCAGAGGCTGCAGTTTCAGGCTCTTCTTCTTTGCTGCCATTGACAGTTACCCTCCCTTTGTTCTTGGCACAGAGTGTTCGTTGTTACCTATCAGCTGTTGGCAATTGCCCCGTTGTCAGCCACGACACGGGACTGCCGCAATTCACCTCGGTTCAGGTGGATGCCATTGGTTTGCAACTGATGTGCCAAAGAGTTGGCTGTCGGTGCAAGTCTATAATGGGTAACGCGTTGGCATCTTTGGAGACATCGTGAACAAGAATAGTTTGGCAGGCCGCAGGGCTTGGCGTGGGTCGCGGCTGTCATTTTGACAGTGGCGGTTGCCGAATCCGCGGCAACAGTGCAAAATACGCTGACACACCTACTTCACGTCGATCCGGACGAATTTACGATGCCTATTCCAGTCGCTTGCAAGTGCGGTCAGAAGTTTGCAGTCAAAGACGAATTGGCGGGCAAGGTCATGAAGTGCCCCAAGTGTGGAGGCTCGCTGCAAATTCCGGCGTCCCCCCAGAAACCGGCTGCAGCCAAGCCGAAGCCAGCGGCACCTCAGTCCCGCGGAACCGCAACCGCGCAGCCTGCTCAGGCAGTCCCCAGAGGGTCATCGCTGGCAGATCTGTTTGACGAGGCAGGCGTCAAGGCCGAAGCGCAGGACAATCGCCCGCGCTGTCCGCACTGCAAGGAGCCGATGGCTCCCGACGCGATTCTGTGCGTGAACTGCGGATTCAACGTGGAAACCGGTAAACGCATCCACGGGTTGGCTTCGGCGCAGGGGGCGGAAAAAGACTTGTACGGGCTAGCGGACGGGGGGGGGGGGCATGGTTCCGCGGCCAAATCCGTGCTCCGCAAAGCGGAAAAAACCATTCAGGACGACAAGGTCGAGGAGTACAAAATCCGCACTCAGGGCATGCCCATCTGGGCGCTGGTCATCCTGTTCGGGTGCCTCGTCACCTTCGGCGCCTGCATGTCCATGTTGCCAGCGGCGGAAGCCCTGTTCATCACAGGAATCATGCTGGCGGTACTGCCCGGTGTGGTCGGGATTATCTGCAACTTCATGATTATTGTCGTCGCTTTCTCCGAGAGCATCAAGGAAGGCGTGTGTGTCCTGCTGATCCCGTTCTACAACATCTACTACAGCTGGACCCGCTGGAATAAGTGCGGTAGGCTTTTCATCATCGCCCTGCTTTGTTCCGTCCTCTCCGGGCTGGGCGGAGGATTGGCGGCGGTGTCCCCGATGTTTAAAGTCGAAGAGCAACCGACACGTCCGAAATGACGTCGGCACGCCGCGAGTTACCTCTTGGTGGAAGTGGCGGTGTTGCTCGGCGACACCGAGCCGAGTTGCGAAGCAATTCGGCCACAAGATGCGGTGGACTTCCCGCCCCACAATGTTTGGAGACACGCCATGTCCGAGTCGCCCGGAAATATATTGGACCAGAACCAGCCTGGCACAGCGTCGCCGGCCGGACAGGCGTTTTCCGGCATGCAGTATCTAGACGCCTACGCCTATGTGTTCGGCAGTCCCAACTGGGTCATGAACGTAATTCTGGGAGCCGTCTGCCAACTGATTCCGATCATCGGGCCGATGGTGTTGATGGGCTACCAGTTCGACATCATCGAATCGCTCCAGCGGGATCCGCGCGGCAGCTACCCTGACTTTTGCTTCGACCGTTTCGCCGACTATCTGAAACGCGGGCTGTGGCCGTTCCTGGTTTCCTTCATCGTCAACGCGATCGTCATTGTACCGGTGGCGCTCGTGTGCTACGTGATTGGGTTGGTGGTGTCCCTCGCCTCGCACGGAGCCGGCCAGCATGTAGGGCCGGTGGTGGCCTTCGTGGGCATGGGAGGCTGCTCCCTGCTGTTTATGGCCTTGCTGATCGCGGTCGGTTTCGTGTCGCTGCCGATGTGGCTGCGTGCCGGGCTGACGCAGGACTTTGCGGAAGCGTTCCGGCTTGATTTCGTCCGGGACTTCATCCGGACCATCTGGAAGGAGATGCTGCTTACCGCCCTGTTCCTGTTCGGCACCAGCCTCGTGGTAACCACGGCAGGAATGCTGCTGTGCTGTGTCGGCATCTATCCTGCGGGGGCTCTGGTCATGCTGGCGATTGCCCACCTTAATTACCAGCTTTACCAGGCTTACCTGTCGCGGGGCGGGATGCCGATTCCAGTTAAGTCCACCGTGGCCTCGCAACTGCGGTAATCGGTTGATTTTCCGTTGAAATACCTGCGGCATTCCGATAGACTTCGGATATGGATTGATGGGTTCTTGACTGCGTCTGGAGTGCCGGTATGAACCGCCAGCTACTGTTGACCGTCGCCTGCCTGATCGGCCTGTGTGTCACACCCGCCTCCGGGCAGCAAGACATCCAGGTGCAACTGCCCACGTTCAACATGACGACGGTTTCGACCACGGTCAGCGTGCCGGACGGAGGCACGGGCCTGTTGGGCGGCATCGGGCGGGCCAGCGAAGGCAGTGTCGAACGCGGTGTGCCATTGTTGAGCAGTATGCCGTACCTGAATCGCATGTTCAAGAACCGCGGCATCGGACGCGACTTCGGGAGCTCAAATATGACCGTGATTCCGCGGATCATCATCCAGGAAGAGGAGGAGTTACGGCAGACTGGCGTATCCGCGGATACGCTCGACCTGTTGACGTCCAGCGGCCGTGGCGGAGGAATTGGAACGTACGCCGGAGCCGCGGTCGACGCGAAATTGGCCCGTCAGGCCGAGTTCCTGTCCAACAATTTGGCGAGACATTCGGTGGAGGCGCCTCCGCTGGCTGGGGAGAAGAAACTGCCGTCGGTGGAAGAGATCAAGCGTCGCAACCAGCTGGCCAAGACCAATCGCACGGCCGAGGCGGCCGAATTCTTCGCGAAGGGGACTCGAGCCGAGGCAGACGGCAAGCCGGCGGTGGCTAAGGTCTTCTACAAAATGGCTGCCACTCGGGCCGAGGGCGATCTGCGCCAGCAGATTGCCACACGGCTAGCCATTCTCGCAGGCGCCCAGCAGGGAACCAAGTTGGCCGAGCGTTGAACTCGGTCGGCGTCCCCTGTTGCCTCTTCGCCGTGGGCCGTACACTGACCTGGGTGGTGCTTGACCACGTCGTCTCGTGTCTGTGTTGCCCCAGTTCGGTTTCTTCGCCTGTCAGCCAGCAGTCTCATGATTTACAACGCCCCGATCAAGAAGCTCGTGCACAAGGACCTGACAATCGAGGGCTACTCGCGGGCAGCCGTGCAGACGTATTGGCGCATTGCAGAACTGAAACTGGGGTTTGATCTCGGCGCTCAGCCGTGGGATTTCATGGGCACGTCGACTTGGCTCGTGACGCATACGCATCTGGACCACATTGCGGCACTGCCGGTCTATGTGGCCCGCCGACGGATGATGAAGATGGACCCGCCAACGATCCATTTGCCCGAACACGCCCTGCCGTTGATCGAACACCTGCTGCGCGCCTTCAGCCGCTTGGATCGCGGCCGTTTGCCCTGCGAATTGAAGGCGGTGAAGCCGGGAGACGAAATCTCGCTGTCGCGCGAATTGGTGGTGACGGCTTGTGCGGCCAAGCACACGGTGCCTTCGCTGAGCTACTTGGTGTGGGAGCGAAGGCAGAAGCTGAAGGCCGAGTATCAGGCGTTGTCCGGCGCGCAGATCCGTGACCTCCGTTTGTCAGGTGTCGAGGTCACCGAGGAGCGGCGCATCCCGTTGCTCGGCTACCTCGGGGACAGCGCACCGGAAGGCTTGGATGCTTGTCCGGCATTGTACGACGCCAAGGTCCTGATTGCCGAGATGACGTTCGTCGCGCCGAGTCATCGCAAGGAAAAGATCCATAAACACGGACACATGCATTTGGACGATTTCGTGGAGCGACGCGATCGGTTCCGCAACGAACGGATTGTCGCGGCGCATTTCAGCACCCGATACCACGACCAGCAGATCCGCAGCTTTGTGGAAAAAGCGTTGCCCGACATGTTGGACGGCCGCTTGCATTTGTGGCTGTGAGCCGCTGCTTTGAAATCCGAAACGCGATCCGGGTTAGGAAACCTGCCCCACGGCCGTCATCGGGTTTCGGTCGGGGAGGCTCGCGGATATATTGAAGGGCACGGGCTCGTTGTACCAAGGTGGGCTGCTCACGCGGCCCAGAACAGTGTTTCACGCTGCTCCCAGGAGTTGTGCCGATGAGTGTTGTGACGCTGGCCCCATCCGCCGCGAGCCGTTTCGCCGTGCCTCCCGAGCCGGTCCTGCCGCTGACCGTGGCGCAGTATCACGCCATGATTCGGGCCGGGGCTTTGGAAGGCGGTGCGCCGATCGAACTCCTCGAAGGCTGGTTGGTGAGCAAGATGATCAAGAACCCATCCCACCGAGTGGCTGTGCGCAAGTGCAGGATCGCCCTGGAGAGGATTCTGCCCGCGGCTTGGTCGGTCGACACCCAGGAGCCGGTCACGACCGCCGAGAGCGAACCGGAACCGGACATCAGCGTCGTCCGCGGCGATACGACAACACTGTTAGACCGCCACCCTGGCCCCAACGAAATTGGTCTGCTGGTCGAAGTGGCCGAGACCTCGCTCGAGCGTGATCGTGGCTGGAAAAAACGCATCTACGCGGCCGCTGGGATTCCGGTGTATTGGATCGTGAATCTCGTCGATCGCCAGATTGAAGTCTTTACACAGCCCTCTGGCCCCGGCGAGCGGCCGGACTACGGCACCCGTCAGATCTTTCTCGCCGGGGACGAACTCGCGGTCGTGTTGGATGGCAGCGAAATGGGACGGATCGCGGTCCACGAACTGCTGCCATGAGCGCGCGGATCAGGAGCGGATCAGAGGGAAGGGAAGGACAAGGCGGACCGCGAAGATCCCGAATCGTCGGTGGAAAGGAACAGGCCATGTCGCGCAAACATCGCATCCTGGTCGTGGACGATTATTCCTTTGCCGGTCCTAACCCAAAGCGTCAGCGAGGAAGAGCGGTGCTTCCTCGCTCACGCGAACTGTCGTGATCGGGACTCCGTCTAGCCCGGGCTAGTCGCGGATTTCGATCGCCTGGGCCTGACCTTCCACGATCTTTATTCGCCGATCCGAAGCCACGTCCAAGACCACGTCCACCCCGCCGCCAATCCAACGGACCTCGATCCGCTCGACGCGGCGGTGGGGACCCAGCCCAAACTGGAGCCGCGAGCCGAAGTGGCTCTGATAGCCGCGTCCACTGTGCACCTCGTCCGCGAGGACCAAATCACCGGCCGTCACGCGGACCTGGGCCCCGACGCCGTCGCGATTGGCGTGAACGCCGACCAGTTCGATCTGTAGCCAGTGGTTCGTGGGACGCGTGTCGTTGCGGAGGATCGAAGGTTCACGGCGGGAATTGAGGATCACGGCGTCCACGTCGCCGTCGTTGTCCAAGTCGTCGAAGGCGGCGCCGCGGCTGCTCAGCTTAAGCTGCATCCCGTCGCCAGCCCGATCCGTGATGTCCACGAAACGTCCGGTGCCGTCGTTCCGCAGGAGGATGTTTCGGGCCAGGTACGACGTGGTCCGATCGAATTCCTCGACCCGATCATGCAGGTGTCCGCAGGCCACGTACAGGTCGCGGTGGCCGTCGTTGTCGAAATCGACCAGCCCGCAGCCCCAAGTGACCTGCGAGTATGTCCCGGCGCTCGCGCCGGTGGCGAAGGAACAGTCTTCGAACTGGCCTTGGCCGAGGTTGCGATACAGGACGGCGTGCTGCAACTGAAACGAGGTCTGATAGAAGTCCAACCGCCCGTCGTTGTCAAAGTCTCCGCACTCCACGCCCATGCTGCCCTGGGGACTGCCGAAGCAGTCGTACGCCGTGCCGGCCGTCACGGCGACCTCCTGGAAATGGCCCTGACCGTCGTTTTCGAACAAGAAGTTCTCGGCCACGTCGTTGGCCACAAAGATGTCCGTGTCACCGTCGTTGTCGTAGTCGGCGCAGACGGCGCCCATGCCCCAACTGGCCTGCTGTCCGATGCCGGACTCGTCGCTGATGTCCGTAAAGGTTCCGTCGCCGTTGTTGCGGTAGAAGCGGTTCCGGGCGGGCGGATAGCGTTGGGGGCTGGCGTAGGCCGGCACGCCGCGGATGGTGACTGTGGCGTGCTTCTCATAGGAGAACTCCAGATAGTTCGCCGCGAACAGATCCAGATCGCCGTCTCCGTCGGCATCCAGGAAGCAGGCCCCAGCGCCGCAATGCTCGCCGCCCTGGACTCCAGCCTGGGTCGCGACCTCTGTAAAGGTTCCGTCACCGTTGTTGTGGTAGAGGGCGTTCGGCCCGCAGTTGTTCAGAAAGATGTCCGGGAAGCCATCGTTATCGTAGTCCCCGACGGTCACGCCCAGCCCGTAGCCCAGATCCCCGACGCCTGCCGGGGCGGTGACCTCGACGAACTTCCAGCCGCCGAGATTGCGGTACAGCGTCTTGCGCGGCGCCGGGTCCGCGGGGCAATCCTTCAGCGGTGCGCCGTTCAGGAAGTAGATGTCGATCAGGCCGTCGCCGTCGTAGTCGAACGTGGCCAGGCCGGCGCACACGGTCTCCATGATGATGCGTTGCCCGCAGCCTCCGTCCGTGTGTCGGAACGCGATACCGGTCTCGCGGAGGACGTCGTGTAGGACAATGGTCTCCTCCGCCGGGCGGGGGCGTAACAGTGCCATCGCCAACACCGCGGCGACGGCTGCCGCGATCCCGCTGACTGCCCATCCGAATCTGCGAACGTTCCGTCCTACGACCATGTCAGCTCTTTCTGCGCAGCGCTAGGTACCGCTGCTGATAGTCTCCGTTGCCAGGTTGCAACTGCAGGGCTTTCTCGATCGCCTCGAGCGCCCCTCGCGTGTCGCCGCACTGGTCGCGCACCGCACTCAGCAGGACGAAGTTGGCGGCCGTCGGCTCCCGCCGCACGGCTTCCCCAGCCGCCGTGCTCGCCTCAGCCGCTCGGCCTTTCCATTGTAGATACAACTGCGCGAGCGAGGCATAACCCAGCGCTCGTTGGGGCGCCAACGAGGTCACCTGACGCAGCGTTTGCTCGGCCTGCTCGAACTCTTCCAACCGGGCATGCAGCTGCCCCAGTCGCAGCCACAGACTGACGTCCGTCGCACGCAGCGATTTGAGCGGCAGCAACACGTTCAGAACGTCGCGGATCCGATCCTGCCTTTGATACAGTTCGGCCAAGGCGGCGCGGGCGGCAGCGCTATCGGGGTCGAGTTCGACAGCCCTCGCCCACTGCTGCTCCGCCCTGCGATCATCGCCGTGGGTGCTGCACAACTGTCCGGCCGCGACGAAGACTTCGGCCATCGATCGCTGCGTGGTTTTCAGATCCTGGTTGCTGCGGGATTGCTCGATCCGCTCGCCCAACTGTTGGGCTTGCAGCGACTTCAACTTTTCCCGGTACTGCGCGGCCTCGGACGATTGACCCAGCCGCGCGCAGGCCGTCGCCAAACCGTGGTAGGCGTTCGCGTAGCCGGGTGCCAATTGGGTCGCGGCAAGAAACGCCGCTTTCGCTTTCGCGTAAGACTTGGTTTGGAGGTACGCCTGGCCCAGCAGGACCTGGTTGGGCAGCGAGTCTGGATGGGCCGCGAGGCTGGCCTGGAGCACATCGATCGCCTCCGGGAATCTTCCCTGATGGACCAGGACGTTGCCCAGGAAGCAGGCCGCCTGCGGGTCGGCTGGCGATTGCGCCAAGACAGCACACAGCAGCGGTTCGGCTCGCCCGTGGTCCCCCGATTCCACCTCGATCATCCCGAGGGACACGAGGGCTTCGAGATCCTGCGGATCCGCCTCGAGGCACTGCTGCCAGATCTGTCGCGCCACATCGGCCTCGCCAAGACGCTGCCGCAGTTGGGCTTCGATGTGCCGAGTGCGCAGGTCATCCGGGAACTGCTGCCTCAGATCGACGATCACTTGATCGGCTTCGGCCGTCAGGGTCCGGATCGGGCCAGCGGACTCGGACGCCGTGTCGGACACGGCGCCGCCGCGGCCCGCGCGTGGGGATGGGCCAGCCATCGTAATCGACTGGCCGGCGGTTCGGTCGATCGAGCTGGCGGTCCAGAGCCGCACCGCGAACGCCAGCCCGATGCCAAGGCTCACGCAGACCACGCTAATCAGCCAGCCACGTCGAGACAAGCCACTACTTCAGATCGATGTCGATCGTGTTCAGGCCTTCCTTGACCGGGTAGGACAACCCGCTGGTAGCCGGATTCTGGAACTTTTCCGGAATGACCGCGGCGGGTGGCGGAGCGGCTGCCCCCGTCCCGCCAGCCGTCATCAGCTTGTCATAATCCGCATCGGACATCTGCTGAGCGGGAGACGTTACGGACACCTTGTACGTGGCCGCGGAAATGTTGGGCTTACCGGCGTCCAGCAGGGTGTAGGAACCGTCTGTCCCGACTTTCCCCGCAGCCGTGAACTTCTCCGAGACGAACGAAACCGTGCAGCCTGCGGGCACCGGCTTCCCGTCCAGCAGCACCTTGCCGGTCACGGTCCCGCTGGGAACCGACTTGCCGCAGCCCGTGCAGGTGAGCAGTCCGAGCAATCCGCTGACCAGCAGGCACCCCATCCAACGCGTTCGTACGAGACGACCCATCATCTTTGTTTCTCCCTAGTTCGACAGCGCCAATTAGCGGCGGACTCGCTGAGCTCTCTCCGTCCAAATGGGCCGAAACAAATCAGCCCAGGGCAACGCCCTTATCGCAATACGCGAATCATCCGCCCCAAAGGGGCATTAACAAGTCAGCCCAGGGCGGTGACATCGTCGCAATACACGACTCTTTCCACGACTCTTCCGCCCCAAAGGGGCATTAACAAATCAGCCAGGGCAGAGCGTAGCGGCGACAGCCGCGGAGCGCCGCCCTGGGTACGGTATCGATTCAACACGGTAGCCCTGAAAGGACGAAACAATGACCAACCCGACGCCCGGTCACCATCTTGTTTCGTCCCTTCAGGGCTGGGGTTCTTGATATTCCCACAACCCAGGGCGGCGCTACACGGCTACCGCCGCTCCGCTCTGGGCTACTGTGTGGCTGCCCCTATCGGGGCGAAAACTGAGATGTTCACAGCAATGGCTGGTGATCGATCAGGCTTCAGTACCAGCGTTTCGCTTAGAACGTCGGGAGCGGATTCCCGTCGTCCCGCGTGGCCAAGCACTTCAGAACCACCAGGTCCATATCGTTGCTCAGGAACCGCGTGGCGCCGTCCAGGAGCCCGGCCAGGACTCCCCCCGGATGCTCGGATAACAGTGGGTTATTGGAGCCGTGGTTGTCATTCACGCCAGGCAGATTCCAGTTGCGGGTCCCAATCGGATAGCGTATGTTGGTCAGATTGAATGTTCGGAGGTCGGCGCCCCCACCGCCACCGGTGATGATCGAGCCGTCTCCCGAGCCCATCGGGAAACCGTGCGGCCAGCTGGGATCGATATGGACCTGCGTTGTTCCGTTGTACGCCCAGCCGGACGCTTCGCCCAAGACCATCTGGTTGGCGGTCCCATCGGTCGCGGCAGCAAAACCGACGCTCTGGTTCATCAGAAGCATTCCGCCGCCCGACACCACACCGTTTCCGGCAGTTCCGCCGCAACAACAACCGCCGCAGTTACGCTGTCGGGCTTCCACAAACACGCCCTGGTTATCAACTGCCCCCTGGATGCCCGCGTACGAGGCCATGCACACCGCGTTGGTGCCTCCGCCAAACTCCGGCAACGGACTCGAGGGACATCGCAGCGAAGGGATACTCACGTTCAACAGATTGACGGACGTACCACCGGCCGGTGGTGCTCCACCTTGCAGCAAGCCATTTCCGGCGGTGTACCCATCCGTATTTCCATAAGGCCAATTCTGAAACAGGGCCGATTGTTCTATGAACGGCAGCAGTCCGACGTAGAATGAAACGCCCCAACCGCCGCCCAAACCGGCCCGTGATCCAATGGGTAGCTTCTTGTACGTGTCGTGGTAGTTCTGGAGCGCCACGCACAGCTGCTTGACATTGTTGCCGCACTGCGAGCGTCGGGCCGCCTCCCGCGCCGCCTGAATAGCCGGCAACAGCAGCGCGACCAGAAGTCCGATGATGGCGATGACCACCAACAATTCGACGAGCGTAAAACCAGACTGTCTTTTCGAAGAGCGATTCATACAGGACCTCGGGAGAAAAGATAATGACAGCCAGCCGAACCGCCGGAACCACACCGGATCCGGAAAGCGGTGGCCAAGTCCGACAGCTAGGAATTTTATCACCCTGCGCCCTTGGTGCAAGCATCGGACGGTCCCTGCGTGCGATTTTTTGCCGGTGCTTCGCTGTGGTTGCGAGGCTCTGGCTCGTAACCCACTGGACGCGAGGCTCCGCCTCGCCAGCAGGCCGGCGGAGCCGGCAAGGCAAAGCGTTCCCAGGCGGAGCCTGTGAACGAGGGGTTGAAGATGTTCACAAGTGTCGGTGAGGAATAGCGGGGAATAGCGGCGTTTCCTCGCTGACGCTTCGCGCTTACAATGATCCACTGCTAGCGTTTTGCGCAACGCGACAATCAATGCCTTGCGTCAGCTGCGATCGAGTCCCGAAATACCATGCACCCGCGAGCTGCTTACATTCACGTGCCGTTCTGTCTCCGGCGTTGCGGCTATTGCAACTTCACCGTGATGGCCGGACGCGACGACTTGGTCGAATCGTACCTGCAAGCGATGGAACGCGAGTTGTCGTGGCTCGAAACTCCCCGCGAGGTGGACACTTTGTTCTTCGGCGGGGGGACGCCCACGTACCTGCGGCCCGCGCAACTGCAACGTCTGATCGCACTGGCCCGCACTTGGTTTCCGTTGGCGGCGGGCTACGAGTTCAGCGTCGAGGCCAATCCCGCGGACCTGCGGTCGGAGCAAGTGGATGTGCTGGTGCAGGGCGGCGTGAACCGGATCAGCCTGGGCGTCCAATCGTTCGACGACGGGAAACTGGCCGTGTTGGAACGGGATCATCGCCGCCGTGAGATCGAGCGTGCCTGGGACCTCGTCGCCAATCGCTTCTCGTCCGTCGCCATCGATTTGATCTTTGCAGCTCCCGGCGAGACGCCCGAGACCTGGCGGGCCGACCTGCAGGCAGCGCTCGACAAGGCACCGGCGCATCTTTCCACCTACGGCCTGACTTTTGACAAAGGCGCGGCCTTCTGGGGCCGGCGGGAACGCGGCCAACTGCGTGCGGTCGACGAGGAGGCCGAGCGGGAGATGTATGAGTTGACGATCGAGACGCTCACCCAGGCGGGATTTGAACACTACGAAGTGTCCAACTTTGCGCGGTCGGGCCAACGCTGCCGACAGAATGTGACCTATTGGCAGGGGGGCAGCTATTTTGCCGCTGGCCCCGGTGCGGCGCGATTCGTCGCGGGTTGGCGGGAAACGAACCACCGCAGTACGTCTACGTACCTGAAACGCGTGCTCGCTGGCTGCTCGCCGGTGGCGGAACGGGAGCGGTTGGGGCCGGCAGATGCGGCACGCGAACGGTTGGTCTTCGGACTACGGATGCTGGAGGGCGTGGAGCGGGCCCGCTTTCGCGAACAGACGGGGTTTGCGGTCGAGGACCTGGTCGGCGCCGTCTTGCCCGACATCTTACAGCTGGGATTTCTGGAAGACATCGACGACCGGCTGCGTTTGACACGGCGCGGCCTGCTGGTCAGCGACTCGATCTGGCCCAGCTTCCTGTAGGTCAGGCTTTCCAGCCTGACGTTCGGCGCGAGTCAGGCTGGAAAGCCTGACTTACGTGGTTATTTCTGCTCCGTTCACGGGTTATCTCGAAACCACTTCTTCAACAGCCGCAGAATTTCCTCCAGCGAGAGTTTGAGTTGTGGAATCATCGCGTCCAGCTCCGCGGACGGATCGCTCTCCCACTCCGGTTGCGACGCGACTTCCACTTCCTCCTCCAACGCCATCAACCAGGCCGGCACGTCCAGCCCGACCCCGCTCGGCTCTCGCGTCAGCTGTTCGATCTCCGCCTCGAACAGCAGGAAGCTGGCGCACACGCCGCCCTGACGCATCTCTTCGATTGCCGGCCGGGCCAACGCTCGAATCCGGTCGATCGCCATGGGCCGCACGAAACGCTCGCCCAGCCGGTCCGCGACGGTGGGCATGCGCATGGCGTATTGACTCTGGAGTTTGGCGAGTTTGTCGAGGAAGATCGACGCTTGCTGGGCCGTCTGTTCCGTGAACTCGTGGCGCCAGAGCCGGGCCGCTTCCTGGAAGTCCCGGCGCACCAGGATTTCGTGGGCCCAGACGACCGGTTTGAGTTGCCAGCAGATCCGGTCATACTGGGTCCGCAGACGCAGAAAATCGAGCAACATGTACAACAGCTCGCCACGGTCGGACTGGGTCGTCATGCTGTTGTAGTCACGATATTCGCCGTAGTTCTCCACGATTGCTTCGAGGATCAGGGTCAGTTGTTCGACGGCGTCGGTCCGCGCCAGGCGGCCACACTCCAGGTCGTCCAGCAGGCGCCAATCCAACTCGTCCCGGATTTCGTCCTGCAGCTGTTCCAGCCAGTGGCCGACGCCTTGGTGCAGGATCGCCCGCAGGTTAGCCAGATTCAAGAAGCGTTGCGTAAAGAGATCCGCCCCGTAGGTCTCGATAAAGGTCACCAGAGCGGTCCACGTCCGTTTGTCGCGGACCTTTTCCAACACCGACAGACGCAGGGTCTTGCTGTGCGTCAGCCAGTTGGTCAGCAGCGATTCCGTCAGTTGCTTCAGACATTCGACCAACGCGGCCTGACGGCCTTCCGTGGCGGTGACCAAACGTTTCGTCGACCCGCCGGCTGCCGAATCGACGACCAGCTTCACCAGGGCCTTGTAGCCGATCTTGAACAGCTCGTCGAACTCGGTAACGGCACCCGGCCCCACCGGGTTCAGCCGTTCCATTTCGCGCGCGGTTTCGATCAACCGGCGAGTCTCGGCAATCAGGCCCTTGCGCGGCAGCCAGGCCAACAGATCTTGAATGGTCCGCTGGGCTGATTTGGCGGCGACGATCTTGTGGGGATCGCCGCCTTTGGCCAGGGGGACATACAGCAGGGGCAGGCCCAGTAACGCCTCGATCAGCCCCTCCCAGCGCCGGCGGACCGCCCGCGGATCGCCGCGCAAGAGCGCCGCCAGCACGGCCAGCACCGGCCCTTCCTCGTCGCCGGAGCCGGCCCGGCCAGGGTGCGTCACGAAGGCGGGATCGATAGCGCAAGCGGCTGCCGACAACAGCCGCACAGCGTCGATGGTGTCGACGCTCGTGACGATCACCTGTTCCAGAATCGACTCCTTGATGGAACGTACGCGGTCATATTCCAGCAGGGAGTCGTGATCGCCGGTCGGCGTCGGCAAGCGAAGGTCGTTGACTTGATCCACCAACTCCCGCAGCCGTTCACTGTTTTCGGCGGCCTGGTTCGTCCAACGCCGCACGATCTCCAGCCGTTCCGACTCCCGCGGCTCCGCATGCCGCAGCACCCCCAAGGACAACTGCCACAAACGGGCCGCCGTGCTGAGGAAGGCCAGACGCTCACGAAGTCGTTTGGCTTCGGCCAGCAACTCGTCATCCGACGCCTGGCCATTTTCGTACAATTCGCTGTCGATTCCGTCGTCGGTGCTGTCGCGGTAGACGACATCCTCGTAGGCCGCGTCGAACAACTCCTTGTCTGTTTCGCTGTCGTCCTCGTCCTCTTCCTCGTCGTCCTCGAACGACGGTTCGTCGTGGGAGTGCCCCCGGCTGGTTCCGCCCAGTTCGAACCGCGGAGGCTGCCAGTAATCCTCGGCGTTGGCTTCCAGGAAGTCGAGAAACTTACAGGCCAGCTTACCGGCGGCAGCAACGCGATCCTGAGTTGCATCCTGTCGCGTTTGTCGTTGCAGTTGCAACATCCAGCGTTCGGCCAGCTCGGCGAAAGAGGTGTCTCCCTTTTCCAGGCCCAACTCGTCTGCCCGGCAGAGCCAGTGGATCAGCAAGGCCATCGAAGAGACAAAGTCCTCCCGCTCCAGCAGCGCCCGCACGACCAAGGAATAAGCCTTGGGAGAATCGAACAGATCCGCATGGGGCGCCCAGAACGCGACATCCGCGGCCGCCGCCCCGCCCTGATGCCAGAGATGCAGCGCCTTGGCGACCAGCTCGGCCGCGCGAAAGGCATCCGCCGCATCGATGGCTTCCACGCTGGAGACCTCGTGTGCCGCGTACTTGCGCCACCACGTCGTAGCCGCCTCGAAGCGTTCGGCCACGCGGCGACACAAGTCGGGCTGGTCCTTGGCGGCGGCCTCGCTCCAGATCCGCGAGTAGACCGCGAAGACTTGTTCC
>JAPLNJ010001042.1 GCA_026692885.1 Planctomycetota bacterium
CTGACCTACTTGGTTTGAGAGGTACGCCATGAATAGCACTTGGCCTGAACAGCTTGAGATCCGACCGCGGGGACCCATCGTGGCCTCGGTACGGCCGCCGGGATCCAAGAGCATCACGAATCGAGCGTTGGTCTGCGCGGCACTGGCGGACGGCCGATCCGTGCTGAGCGGGGCACTGGACAGTGAAGACACCCGCGTGATGGCCGCCGCGCTGCAGCAGTTGGGCCTGCCGGTCGACGTGGATCCGGACCGCTGCCAAGTGACTGTCGGCGGCTGCGGCGGCCAGCTTCCGGCGGCCGCGGCCGAGTTGTTCCTGGCCAACAGCGGCACGTCGATCCGTTTCCTGACAGCCCTGGCCACGCTGGGCCACGGACGCTATCGGCTGGACGGAGTCCCACGCATGCGGCAGCGTCCGATCGGCGATCTGTTGGACACCCTGCGACAGCTCGGCGCGGACGTGCAGAGTGAGTCCGGCAACGCTTGCCCGCCTGTGATCGTGCAGGCCGCTGGTTTGCCGGGCGGTCAAGCCACCATCCGCGGCGACATCTCGAGCCAGTTCCTGAGCGGGCTGCTGATGGCCTCGCCCTACTCGCAACGCGGCGTGGAGTTGCTGGTCGATGGGCCGCTGGTTTCGCAACCTTATGTGCGTATGACCTTGGCGGTGATGGAGTCGTTCGGCGTGTCGCTGCGAGACGCGGGCCTCACGCGATTCACCATCCCGCCGGGGCTGCGCTACCGCGGTTGCCAGTACGCGATCGAGCCGGACGCGTCGGCGGCCAGTTACTTCTGGGGTGCAGCGGCCATCACGGGCGGGCGGATCACGGTCGAGGGGTTGTCGCGCGAGGCCCTGCAGGGCGACGTGGGATTCTGTGCCTGTCTGCAGGCCATGGGCTGTCAGGTGGAATACGGGCCCGATCAAATTACGGTCAACGGTGGACCGCTGCACGGCATCGACGTCGACATGAACGCCATCAGCGATACGGTGCAGACGCTGGCTGCGGTCGCACTCTACGCCCAGGGACCCACGACAATCACCGGCGTAGCGCACAATCGTCTGAAGGAGACGGACCGCATCGCAGATCTGGCCCGTGAACTGCGGAAGCTGGGCGCGGCGGTCGACGAGCGTCCGGATGGGCTGCGAATCACGCCCGGCCTGCTGCATGGCGCCACGGTCGAGACCTACCAGGATCACCGCATGGCGATGAGCCTGGCGCTGGTTGGCCTGCGCGTCCCCGGCATCGTGATCCGCCAGCCCCAGTGCACCGAGAAAACGTACCCGGGCTTCTTCGCAGATCTGGAGGCGCTAGGCCAATGCCGCTTACTTTGAGCGGAACGGGGACGGGAAGACGCCACCACTGGCAACCGACCTTACCCCCGCTCGCCTTCCTAGTTCGGGGCGGCCCTAGGACGACCGTAGCGAACCCGTCGACGCCCGATCCTGGGGCGCCGGGCAAGCCAGCGTCAGGTGGTGAGACTCAACTGGACGCGGATCGCCTGCTCGACTGCTTTCAGGTCTCCGTCGGAAAGCCGACCGAGGCGATTGTCCAGACGCGTCTTGCTGACCGTGGTCAGTTGGTCCGCCATGGCTTTGTGCTGTTTGCCCCGCACAACGACAGAGGCTTCACTTGGGTATACACGATCGACACTGGTCGTCAACGGCACGACTTGCACCCTGTTCAAGTGCTTGTTGGCAGCGTCGTTGCTGACGATCACCGCAGGCCGCTGTTTTCGCACCTCGCCGCCCACCGCGGGTTCGAAGTTCACCCACCAGACCTCACCGCGTTTCATCGGCGACATCCCCCACGGTGGCTTCCGACCACTCCAAAGCCTCGGCTTCCCGCGATTCTTCCCGGGCCATCTCCCGGTACGCGAGGTCCAGATCCTTGCTCATCACGTGCGGCCGCACCAATCCCTCGATGAACTGGCTGATCCGCCGTCGGCCCACGACGGTATGCAGCCCCCGATAGACTTGCTCGTCCAAGGTGATGGTCAATTTCTTCTGCATGGTTGTCTCCAACACGTATAGATATACGTATTGTAGCGACTTCCGCGCTGACGGACAACCGCCGATAAGAATGCCCGGCAGGGGTGCGAAGTCCCGCTGCTGGTAGAACGCTTAAGCGGCGTCGCTCGCGCAGTCCAGAATCACGGCAATGAACGCGAACGGCTTGCCGGCTCCGCCGGCCTGCTGGCGTGGCACGGCCTCGCGTTCAGTGGGTTACGAGGCAGAGTCTCGTAACCAGAGAAACTACAAGTTGACGGATGACGACATTCTGGAGAAGGCGGCTTTCTAACCGGATCGTTTCGCGAGACAATGGGCACAGGCGGTGACCGCCCGGAAGGAACTGATACCCCTCAACACAAGGTTGCTTCGTCCCATGCGCACGAACCTACCAATCGGCCTGATGTCCCACTTTCTTGGCGTGTGCCAGCAATGGAGCGGGCTGCTGTGCCTGGCCGCGACGGTGTGGTCGTTGAGCGGCTTCGCCCAATCTTTGCGGGCGGAGGGCGTGGATTTCGTCAGCGACCCGTCGACCGGCATCTGCCTGACGCATCAACAGGCGTGGGGCGACTTCGGTCTCGATACGGCGGCCGCCCGGCCTGGCGGCGTAGGCACGCCGCTGCAAATCGGACAGACGACTTTCAAGAAAGGCCTGGGACACCACGCCAACGGCGAGATCGTGATTGATCTGCGAGGCCAGTATACGGCCTTTCGCACGTGGGTCGGCGTCCAGTGGCAGGGTGGCAGTAAAGGCAGCGTGATCTTCCGCATCGCGGTCGACGGAAAACTCGTCTCCCAAACCGGACCGATGTCCGACAGTGATTCGGCCAAGCAAGTCGAGGTGCCGGTGAGCGGTGCGCGGGAATTGCGTCTGATCGCGAATGACGCGGGCGACGGAATTGGGTGCGACATGGCAAACTGGGCGGAAGCCTGCCTCGTTCGCGATCCGCACGTGCCCTTTTTCGGTGCCGGCACGATCGCGTTGAGCGGCGCAGCGACTCCGCGGTCGTCCCCTGCGGGAAACGGGACAGACGCGGCTCGTCCTGATCCAATCCCGTCCCTCATGCGGAGCAGCGAGGTTGCGGGCGGCTTCTCGCTGATCACCGTCGATCAAGGTCCCCAAGTCGCCGTCACGGAACCGGCCCGGCTCTTCACGGTCAGCGTGGACCACGGCGAAGAAGTCCGGCTGGCCATCCCGGTCAAGAATGTTGTGGATCCGCTGCGAGTGATGGCCGAAGTGACCGTGTTCCGCGGTACGCAGGCCGAAGTGGAACTCGCGATCGGCGGGAAGAAGGTGGTTCGCCAGGTCGCCCACGGCGCTGCAGTTGCGCTCGCGACCGAACCGCTGGCGCCTGGCGGCGAGGCCGAGATCGTGGCGGTCACGCGGGGCTTGGATGCAGAGACGGGCGTGCGTTGGAGTGGTTTCCGCTACGTGCGGGGAGAGCAAACCAGCGACCTGCCCCTGACCTTGCCGAAACCGGCGGAGACCTTACCGCCGCCCGTGCTGCCCAACCTGCGTCCATCCATCGAGCAGACGCTGATCGAGTGGGATTGGCGAATGCAGGATGGGATCGGCACCCTGCGCGAACCTCGTACCTGGGCCGAGGCCATCCAGACCCTGCTGCAACGCGGCGATCGACTGATCCAGAATCTGGCCGCCACCGGCGCGTCTCCCACTGAATTAGCGGCGCAGTGGGAAGCCTTGCGCGGTCAATATCAGAACCTAGCCGCGGTCGCTACCACGACGGATTCCGCCTGGGAGAGCCTGTGGCGAAGTGTCCACATGGTCCGGCGGCGGATCGCCTTTCACAACCCGCTGGCCAAGGTGGGACCGCTGCTGTTTGTGAAACAGGTGCCCAGCAGCTTCAGCCATCAGTTGACGCAGTATTCCGGCAGGTGGGCGCGGCCCGGCGGCGGCGTGTTCGTGCTCGATGCACCGGGCGATTCGATGCGGTGCCGCCAACTGGGAACGTTGCCAGTCGGGAGTTACGAGCACCCGGACGTCTCCTGGGATGGCCGCCGGGTGATGTTCGCTTTCTGCGAGACCCGGCCGGAAGTGAACGCCTCGCAGACAACCGAGAATCAGTTCTTTCATTTGTTTGACATGGCGGCCGACGGTTCGAATTTGAGGCAGCTGACCGACGGCCCGTACGACGATTTTGCGCCGCGGTACCTGCCCAACGAAGAACTGCTGTTTCTGTCGACACGCCGCGGCGGTTTTCATCGCTGTGGTCGCGGGCCGTGTCCGGTGTTCACGATGGCGGTAGCCAATGCCGACGGTTCGAATCCGCAAGTCATCTCGTTTCATGAAACCCACGAATGGGATCCGGCCGTGCTCAACGACGGCCGGATCATCTACACGCGGTGGGACTACGGGGATCGGCACGCAGTCCACTAGCAACCGCTGTGGAGCGTGCGACCGGACGGCAGCGACGTGCGGGCCTTCTACGGCAACAATACGTTGAATCCGGTGGGCGTCTGGGAAGCCCGGCCGGTGCCCAATTCGAACCGGGTGATGGCCACGGCAGCGGCCCATCATGCCATGACCTCAGGCTCGATCATCCTGCTGGATGTCACACGGGGAATCGATGGTCTGGAGCCGATCACGCGGCTGACCGAAGATGCATTGTTTCCCGAAAGCGAGTTCCCGGTGGGGGGCTGGCACGCGACAGCCGGTGTGCCCACACCGCCGGAGGTGCCGCCGGAGGAAAAACGCTGGCCGGGACACTCCTACCGCACTCCGTATCCGCTGTCGGAAGACTATTTCCTGGCGGCGTATAGCTTCGAACCGCTGGTCGGCGAACCCCTTGCCAACCGGCCGAACATGTTCGGCATCTATCTGGTCGATCGTTTCGGTAACAAGGAACTGATCTACCGCGACGCCAACATCGGCAGCCTTTGGCCCGTATCGCTACGAGCCCGGCAGCGTCCCCTGGTGTTACCCTCGGCGCTGGCGGAAACGGAACCAGGCGAGGGGACGTTCTTTCTGCAAAATGTCTATGCCAGCTGGCCGCAGCTATCCCCCACCGACACAATCAAGCGGCTGCGAATCATGCAGGTGCTGCCGAAGACGACGCCGAACGCCAATAGTCCCAAAGTCGGACTCGCCAACGCATCGCCTGGCAAGCAGGTGCTTGGGACGGTGCCCGTCGAGTCCGACGGTTCGGCTTACTTCCGGGCGCCGGCAGGCATTGCGTTGGCGTTCCAAGCGTTGGACGATCGCGGCATGGCGGTGCAGACCATGCGCAGCCTCACGTACCTGCAGCCCGGCGAGCACGCGAGTTGCATCGGCTGCCACGAACATCGCACCACGGCTCCTGGCGCTCGTGCTACTGCACTCGCGTCCCAACGGCCACCGGCGACGATCGAGCCGGGTCCCGATGGTTCGAAACCGTTCAACTACGCGATTCTGGTGCAACCCCTTTTGGACAAGCACTGCATCCGCTGCCACTGCCCGGCCGATGCCCAAGGCAAGGTCGATTTAACGGGCACTCCGGCCGGCGCGTTCACGGTCTCGTACAACGCCCTGGCGCCGCGCGTGCCGTACTCGGAATGGAAGGGCACGCCGCAAGCGAATTTCGAGCCACTGACCCACCCGGACCTGTTCGGCGCTCGCGCCAGCAAGCTGATGACCTTACTGCTGAAGGGCCACGAGGACGTCAAACTCTCCGCCGAAGAGTTCCGGAGTTTGGCGACGTGGATGGACACCAACGCCTTGTTCTACGGCACGTTCGATCCGGAAGACCAGAAGCGTCAACAGCGTGGCGAACGCATTGCCGGGCCGGCGTTGGAGTAACTGACTGAAAACAAACGGTTGCCGGGCAGTCGTATGGACTAGCTGAGTAGTCTCCCGTCAGCAGGTTGGACGACAATCCACAACCAGCAGCCGCTGCCGCGAAGATCTGGCGGAGGAACGTGCGGCGTGTCGATGCGCTCATGGAATCCTCGCTTTCCGTGGTTATCCGATGGCACAAACTCCGGGCAACCGCACAGCGTGATGACACGCCGTAGGGGCGGCCAAAGCGGTCCAACCCTGCACAACGGATCGACTTTTCTTCCAGTCGCCTTACTCTCCGAAATTCAGCGATAACTCGCGGAGATAGTCCAACGCCTCGTCCAGTTCCGGGGCCTGAACACCGGCTTGGCGGCCATCACGGTCGCAGCGTGCCAGCGACACGAGTTCCTCATAGCTCTCGTTTTGTTGCAGCCGGCGTCTGGCGCGAGCGCCGATCGTACCGTCCAGAATTCGCTGTGCCTCCATGTGATGTTCGATCAGCCAAACGGTGCGTTCGGTGATGAATCCATCTAGGGCTTCGAGCGACGCAGCAGTGTGGTTTTCGGAATCGATTGCCTTGCCGACGTCGTGCAGCAGCGCCGCCAGTAGGAACTCCTCGTCGTACGGCAACTCGTCGCGGGCCAAGTCGAGCACCTGCAGGCTGTGGTAGAGCACATCACCTTCGGGATGGTACTTTGGGCTCTGCTTGACGTTTTCACACGGCAACAACAGGGCCTGGTAGACCTGAAACCGATCGACGCGTTCGGCGACGGCTTGGAGGGCCTCTTCCAATTGCAGGTCGGGGTACTCGCGTACCAGGAACTGCTCCAACTCCGCGATGCTCGCCCGTTCCATCGCCTTGCCTGTGATCGAGCTCTTGGAGACGTAGTGCACGTATTCGATGGCATAGACTGTCAACTCGAAGGGAAACCGATCCCGCACATGGATGTGCGTGAAGATGCGTTCTTCGCCGTGCTTTCTGACGCGTTTCTTCTCCACGTCGAACACGGCCCCTTCCGCCTCCAAGGCCAACGCTACCGTTTCCAGGCTGTCCGAGAAGACATGCAGGTCGATGTCCGAGCCATGACGCACGTGACCGGTCAACACGCTACCGATCAGACGCGGGTGAAAACGGCGGAGGCTCCGCATCATCCGTAATGCTTCCAGCCGCATGTCGCGCAGATTCGCGGACCGTTGTTCGCCTTCGTACAAGCGGGCGAAGCCCTGGATTTCGTCGCGGATTTCCGCGTTGCTGGGCAGGTCGGACGGTTTCACCCAGCCTTGACAGATACGTCGAGCAGCCTTCATCTTGGCCTGGTAGTACTCGGATTCCTGCCGCTGGTACATCAGGCGGGCAGCCTCAAAGGCGATCTGCCGCCGGAGTTTCGGTGAGTTCATTTCAGAGCCTGGGCGAAAAGCCAGGCGTACATTTCGAGGTTGCGATACGTCGGTGTCCAGGAATCGTGGCCGGTGTTGGGATAT
Source organism: Planctomycetota bacterium (assembly GCA_026692885.1). The sequence continues at coordinate 7,260 of JAPLNJ010001042.1, forward strand.
TCCGTGTACTTCGGCGATCCACCGGCCGCTCTGATCGCCGCAAGCATATCGCGTGAGCGTTTCGGCTTGACCGCAGTGTCGTCGGCACCGTGGAAGACCCAAATCGGAACGTGTGCGATGGAGTTCGCCAAAGCCGTGTCACCACCGCCACAGACCGGAACAGCTGCGGCGAAGCGACGGGGATACCGTTGGATCGCATCCCACGCCCCAAAGCCGCCCATCGACAGGCCGGTGACGTAGAATCGGTGCGAATCGATCGAGAACTCTTGCTCCAAAGCCGACAGCAATTCCAACGACATCCGCATCGGCACCGCCGGTTCGGCTGGCAGCGCATGCGAGTCGGCCGACCAAGGAGTGTCAACCCATTGGGCATTGACCGGGCACTGCGGCGCCACGACGAAGCAGGGGTGCTTTCCCATGATCTCGTCGCTGGCGAAGTCCTTCATGCCGTGGACCAATTGAGCCCGATTGTCGTCGCCCCGCTCGCCGGCACCGTGGAAAAACAGCACCAGTGGGTAACGTTTCCCCTCGTCGTAATCCTTCGGCTTCAGCAGCCGATAGGGCAGCGAACCGCCGCGGGAGTCCCGATAGACCCGCGTCTCGAACCGATCCCGCGAATCGGCCAGAGCGACCGTATTGGCGGATGCGACGACTGCGGCGGTGCAACAGAATATGATCAACATGGGTCACCCTGAACTTCCGTTCGAGTAGTCCAATCATCCCCGGCGAGAACAATCCAAGGATCGTCTATGGAACGCCGGAAGAAACAACTTCGGCATTTGCTGGTTCGCCCCTCTCCGCAACGCCGTTAAGGATTTTGACGCAGGCAAGAACCGGCACGTACGTCGTATCCGAAGTCGCCAGACTTCGCGGATTCACGCCAAACACCCGAATTCTGGCGAATTCGGCTACCAAAATGCTCAACGGCGTTGCCCTTCACCCCAACCCTCTCCCCGGAGTACCTGGGCGAGGGAGTCCTTTTTCGGCCGTGGCTATTGTAGGTCACGAGGCCCCGCTGGGAACAGGTGGCTGGCGTCGGCCGGAACCTACTTCGCGATCGATTTCTTCTCGCCGCCGCGAAACTTATTCCACTTAGCGAACGCCAAATGTCGTTTTTCTTCGTTTTCGAAGCCGACGGTACTGGTAACAAAAACACTGGTGGCATTCAACTGCAGACGGTCAAAGCCGAACTCCTTGGGGTCCAGTTTCTTCATAACCAGCATCGCGGCCAGGGCCACATCGCGCAGTTGCGTTTCAAACGTGACGTTGTGCATCCGCTGGGTCGCGCACTTCGACTTATCCTCCAGCAACGCCTCGATCGACGGGAGGTGGCTCTCGTCGCCCAATTTTGCAACCGCGAGAATCGCGTTCTGGCGGATGTACGCTTCATCCCCGGCATTCTGCAGCACCTTGACTGCCGGAGCCAGCCCCTCCTTGAGATCGTATCGCATCGCGAGGGACAGGTAGCCGGTCCAACCGTCACCCCGTTTGATCCAAGCGCCGAGCATCTTCCGCAGCATCCGGCGTTTTCCCGCGTCCTCAATGGCGTTGGCTAGGGTGGGCTGATAACAAAAACTGCACAAGGCGGCCACGCTCTGGAAGTTCAGGGTTACCTGCTCATCGTCCATGGCAAACAGCAACGCCGCAATGCTACCGAGGTTCATCGCCTGCCCGCCCGACCGCTGCGACTGCTGCAGTTGGAGGCAACGGAAGTCAACAGTCTTCGTCACGGCATGCGCGCCCTCCTCGACGGCCCGCATCAACTCCGGTTCTGACTTTTGCATCTCGACAAACAGTGCCCGAGCCTCCGCATCGTCGCCGTAGGCGGACCGATACCGCTTCCAACCCGGCAGGTCGGACTCCCTGTCGGTGCGGCCAGCGGCGAAGGCCGCCAGTCGCCGCTGGAAGTCGAGTTTTTCGACGATGCTCAGGATTCTCTCGCACCGGCCGCGAATCTCTCGATCCGCGTTGGTGCGTCCTTCTTCCAACGCCTGCTTCGCGGATCGCCCCAATTGGATCAATCTCGCCGTGGCCGACTCGCGCGTGGCAAATCGTTCATCGCCCAATTGACGGACCAGGGCGGCGGCGTCTGCGTAGACGGCCGTAGCCTCGCCCCGCTGAGTGTTCTCGGCCGAATTCAATTCCGCTCCGAACAGCCACGGCACACAGACGACGATCAAATTAGCCCATGCGCGATTCATCATGCTCCCGACTGTGACGGAGAAAGGGTCGAACCAACGACACTCGCCGTCCACTATCGTACGCAACATCCAGTCGTTTCGTCCAGCAAGCCGACGCCATGATTTGTCGCGGTTCGTCAAAGGCAGTGATTCCACGATGCTCGGCTGTATTTCATCGTGACCAACTGTTGGGTCTCGGCCTGAGGCCACTCCGAGCACCGCTCATCTGCCTCCCACCCTCGAATCAATGCTTGTCGCAAGTCCGCCGCAGGCACGCCGAGGTTTGTCAGAAACGCCTGATGGTCGCGGCCATTCCGGTAGTCCGGTTGGCGAGGCGGCGAGCGCAGGCAATGGGCGATCGATTCCAGTGGCAGGTTGTATAGCAGCGTGCCGTGGTACAGCAGGTGCGTGCGCTTGCAGCGGAGGCTGTTGCCGGAGAACTTCTTTCCGCCCACCGTCAAATCGCTCGTCCCTGCGCAACGGACGCCAGGAACCAGGCGACGGAGGGCACCCGCGAGGACCTGCAGGACCGAGCCGTGGGCCTCGGCGACTAACCGCACCTCCGGCCGCAGATCATAGCTCAGCACGACCGCGTACATGAGACAGCCGGGGCCCGCGACGACGGCCGCGCCGCCACTACACCGCCGCAGAATCGGGACGCCGCGGACTTCGCATTCGGCTTGGTTGAGTTCCTCAGCCACGCGCGAGGACCGGCCCAGCACCACCATCGACAACGGCGATTCCCAAAGCCGCAATATCTCGCTGGGTCGCTCGCCACCTTCCGCAGTCTCCAACAACGCCTCGTCCAAGGCCAAGTTCTCGGCTGGTGTGTTGAGTGTCAAATCCAGGAGTTTCATGAGCTAGTAGGCCGCTTCAGCCCGATCAGACGCGAGTTGTTCTTCAATGCCTGCTTCACGTTAGCCGGAAACCGGAGGGAAGACTAGTGCTCCGTCGCACTTAACCTGACGGGTTCGTTTGACCGCAAGCCGGAGGCGTGCGAGTCGGCAAACGGTAGGCATCCGGCTTGCGGTTGAACAAGGAAATCTCGGCCGCGCGCAGTACAGTGTGCAGTATGCAGCACATCGCTGGCATCGCGCTGCTGGCACTGCTTTCGCAATCGCCAGGCCGACTTCTGGTTGTAACGGTTACGTAGACCTCGGTCCTAACCTTCTAATCGCACGATGTTTGCGGCGCGGACCGACTCGCAGGTACGCGGCAGAGCAACTCTGAACTTGAAACAATTTCGAGAAATCTAAGCTCTCGCCAGCGCGCAAGTCGTTGTCGTTCCATTCGCGTCATGAGAGAATTTGAGGAAGTAGAGCAAACACCCAAAGTGCAGGTCGCGAGCTTGCTGTGTCCACTCAACTTCCATATTCCCGGATTTCCCATGGGGCGAGATATGTACACTTCGTTGCGAGTCTCGGTTCTGGCGCTGATCGGCGCCGTCATGGCGGCGCCCGCTTCGGCACAAGACTGTTGTGGGGCACCGCATCGCACCTTGTATTCGACCGTCTATGAACAACAACCGGTGACCACGTATCGGTTGGAGTTCGAGACGGTGTTCGAAACCAAGCAGATCACTGTCCAACGACCCGTTTGGGAGACTGAGTACCGCGAGCGGCGGTATACCGTGGCCAAGCCCGTCGTGGAAACCAGCACCCGCGAGGAACGCTACACCGTGATGCGCCCGGTCTGGGAGACTTCCTACCGCGACGAGAGCTTTGATCGGGTCCATTACGTCACGGAGACGGAAATGCGAGAAGAACGACACGTGGTCGCGCGACCAGTCTACGAGGACACCTACCGCGAAGAGCAGCGGGTGGTGCGGAAGCCCGTCAGCCAGACGGTGATGCAGGATTATGCGTACACCACCTACGATTCAGTCACCACGTTGCGGACCGAGTTGGTCGATCAAGGCACCGTCGTGAACAACATGGCCTTCGTTCCAGGAACGGTGCGAAACAGCTGGCAGTGGCTGCCCGGAGGTTACGCCGTTGATCCCGTGACCGGCCTGACCTACTGGCGCCGCGCGGGCCTGTACACGTTGCCGACCGCAACCCCCGGGGCGTACGTGGTCCAACCGCAGTACGTGCCGAATGTCGTCGCCGTCCAGCGGCCGCAGATGAACTACGTCGCCCGGGTAGTGACAGAGAAGCGACCGGTCGAAGTGGCCAGCTACGTCGACGAAGTCGTCATGGAAAAGGTCCCTGTGAAGACATGCCGGATGGAGCAGACCGAGGAGGTGCGGCAGGTCCCGATTACCGTCCAGAAGCCCGTGGTGGAGCGTGTGACCAACAAAGTTCCGGTGCAGACCTGCCGGTGGGTCGAGCAGGAGATGGTTCGTAAAGTGCCGGTGACCACGCAGCGAGTCGTCTACGAGGAACAGGTAGACAAGGTGCCGGTCCAGGTGTACAAGCTGATCGCGGAGACCAAGACCGTCCAGGAACCGCGGACCACCGCGACTTGGAGGCCGTATCAAGCGACGCAGGTCGTGCCTCGCACGGTGGTCATGCGAGTTCCTGTCGATTCGTGCTACTCCGACGTGCCGACCACGACCTATCACTATCCGACCCCGCCGCTGCCGAGTTCGCCCTCGACCGTGCAGAAGGTTCCCACCGCAGCCAATCTCAAGGACTCCTCCGTGCTGAAACCGGAAACCAACGCCACGGAAAAGCCTGCTGCCACCACATCTTCGGCGGAGGAGGAACAGAAGAAGGCGGCCGCCACGTCGGTGCAACCCGCGAAGAAGGACGCAGCGACCAGCGATGTGCCGCTGACCAGCGGTGAGATTACCGCTCCCTCGACGGGAGCCGAGAGGAAGTCCACACCCAAGGATTCGGACCCGACCGGGCAACCAAAGTTGGACCTCAACAATGAGGAGTTGAATAAGCAGTTCCCACCCGATGCCCCCGCGGAAACCACCCCTAATGCCCCGAAGGCGTCGAAGGCGGCCTGAGCTGAACCACGAGCTCGGCTTCCAGCAGAAACCCGACCTCTTCCTCCAGGAGGCCGGGTTTCTTCGTTTCCGGCCGGCGCAGGGTTCCGAAGTCCTCGACCAGGAGAATCCACCCCCCGGTGTGTCACCTTCGGCGTGTTGCTACAACTCCCGGATGCGAAGGTTGCGATAACACGCATCGGACGGACGGTTGGCTTGAACCTGCAGAACGACGATTCCAGCGAGCGGGAGGTTTGCGTCGTGCTCGACATGCGCCATCGATGTACCGGTCGTTGTACGAGCGAGATCGCGTATGGTTCCTCGCGAGTACACATCCTTGCCCGCCTCCACCGCCATGATCGCCGCCGCTGGAAGGTGTCCGCACGAAACACTTGACGTCAGCGGTCTGTCGAATATAATCAACCCGCCATTCTCCCCCAATTGACTGAACCTCGTAGAACTCGCAAATTTCCGGACACGTTTATGCAAACGAACCACTGGGTGTTGATCGCGTGTGTCGTGGTGTTCACCGCGCTGGCGGCGATTCTTGATCTCCGCACCAAGAAACTCCCCAACCTGCTGACGGTGACGGCTTTCGCGACTGCGATCCTGTTTCACTTGTGCGTAGGCGCCGTGACCGGCGGTTGGGCAGGGGCTGGGCAGCGGTTGCTGTTTTCGCTCGGCGGGTTTGGCACGGGGTTTGGGATCCTATTGGTGTTGTGGTTGATCGGTAGTGGGGGTGGTGGCGACGTGAAGTATATGGGCGCGCTCGGCGCTTGGTTGGGCGCTGTATTGACGCTGCAGGTGTTTGTGGTCAGTGCGTTCCTGATACTGATTGGCGCGTGCGGAGTGTTGGTCTGGGAGTTCTTCCGTCTGGGATTCCGGCGCAGCCGGGAAAAATACGTCGAGTCGGGTAGCCTGCAAGGCGGAAGGAATATCTCGGAAGAACGACGGAAGACACGTCGGCGGTTGTTGCCTTTCGGTATTCCTGCTGCGTTGGCCACGTGGGTAGTCCTGTGTCTTGACGCGATACGTAACGGCGCGGGAGTTCCGTGAGCTGGCCGTGATTTAGTCGCACGTGACCATCCACGTACAAGGCTCCGGCCAGCCCGGGGGGCTCCCAGCCAGTCGCTGGACAACAGGCCGGCCCATGTTTGTGGAGCGTCGTCGATGGCCAGCGACTCTAGTTTGTTTCGCAGGCAACGCACCTCCGGTACTGCCGATCGAGATAGTCCGGCAGTATATTGTGTCCGGCATTTGTTTGTTGGACTACAGGCATGGGGACCCAGCCTGATGGAACTCTTCAAGTTCATCGAGAGTATGTCGGGCTGAACCGGTCTCCTGTAACCTTTTGCATCTACGCCCCAGCTATGTCTTTTGCTGCTGTGCTCTTCGATCTGGACGGGACCCTGCTCGACACGCTGCAGGATCTGGCGGACTCGACCAATGTCGTGCTCGCTGGCGGCGGTTTCCCAACGCACGACACCGACGCCTATCGCACGTTCGTAGGCGACGGGGTAACCAAGTTGTTCCAGCGGGTTCTGCCGCCCGACGTGCGACGCGCGGACGTCGTTGCCAGCTGCGCCGCAACATTCCGCGAAGTGTATGGACAACGCTGGAATCTTCACACTCGGCCCTATGACGGCATCCCGGATCTGTTGCAGTGGCTGGCGGCTCAGCAGATCAAGCTGGCGGTGCTGTCGAACAAGCTCGACGACTTCACGCAACGTTGCGTACGGGAATTTCTGGCAGATTACGAATTTGACGTGGTGCTGGGGCAGCGGGACGGGCAGCCCTTGAAACCCGATCCGGCCGGGGCCCTTGAAATCCGCGACCGGCTCGGACTGTCGGCGGGGCAGATCGTGTATCTGGGGGACACCGACGTGGACATGCGGACGGCCCGGGCGGCCGGGATGTTTCCCGTCGGCGCTCTGTGGGGTTTCCGCACCCGCGAGGAATTGCTGGCCGGTGGTGCACAGGCCGTGATTCGGCACCCCATGGAATTGGTGGGGATCTTGGACACCGGGAAAAGCGGATAAGACCGGGAAGAAAGATGTTGGGCTAAGGGCATCTGTCGGCGAGCCTCCGACCCCCTCCAGCTTGCCGGTCCAGCTCCGGCGAACTGCGTAACGCGAGCGAGCCGACGGTTCGTGGCATTCCCGCTGTTTTCAGCGATGTTCTCAGCGGCGGCTTTGTCAGCGGCGGCTTCCGTTTCTTCCCGCGGTGTGGCAAGATAGGATGGCGTTGACTTGCGGTGATAATGGAAATCGAATCAGTACACGGCAGACCATCATGCACGGAAGCGTTTCGAGACCGGCGACCACCCGGACCAGCCGTGTCCGATCTGCTGGGGCTTTCGGCGGCAACCGCATGCTCCAACTGGTGGGATGTGGCCTGCTGGTTTCTGTGGTTTTCATGGCGCGGCTAGGAGTGGCTTATCCTGGCGAGTCATCGCCCGACCTGCGGAGTCAAACGCATCCCGTGGTCATCGAAATCAGCAAGCCAGCCTACAATCTCTATGCTGCTGTACGAGCTGTCCTGGCGGACAAATCGTTGCCCGATGCATGTCGGCTGATTGTTCAGACGGATCCGGAAGAGGCATCCGGGGTGCTGCCGGATCTGAGGCAAGACGGCCTGTTCCTGTCGTATCCCCTGTGGGTCGTCCGCATTCTGCAGGAGCATCCGGCCGCGTTGGAGTTCATGCGTCAGGAGTATCACTCCCTGGGGGCATTGCGGCTGCGGATGGCCGTCGAGGAGCAGGACGCCGCCGCCGAAGCGGTGGCCATTCGGTTCTGCGGAACCGAAGCCGCCACGACAGCCTACCGGTGGTTAGGGGATCGAGCCTTGGCGGCTGGTGACTCTGCACGAGCCCTCGGATGCTATCGACGGGCACAGTGGTGGACGCCGGCGACCGAAAGACAACCGTTGGATCAGCGACTCCGTATAGCGACAGCAATGTTCGGGCGGGAAGTCGGCCCGCCTCTTCCCGGCGCGTTTGAGTACCACGGGGCGCAATTCCAGGCGGTCGAATTCGAGAAGCTTGTGCGGGAGATACGTGAGCGGTGTGGTGAGCCACCGGAACCGGCCGCGGGGCGGTTGACCCCAGAATTTCCCGCCGCGTCTGCGCCGACCGCCTGGAAGGCGAGACTGTGGGCGAAGATCGAATTCCCGCCTTCCGGGACCCCCGATTTCCGGCAGGCAGACGCCGATATCGATTGGCCGGCCCGCGAGATTAGCTCCGCAGCGATGGGCGAGGCCGTCCTCCTGAGCAGTCGCTCGCAACTGAGCGCGGTGACAGAGGATCGCGGTAAGCCGCTGTGGACGCAGTCGTTCGACGGAGTCCGCGGCAGTCCCTGGCGAGCCATAACGATGTGGACGCCGTTTTCACCCCTGGCCGTCGCGAATCGGATCTTCGTTCGTCGCCTCTCGGCTCAGGGACCTCCGGCTTTGGTTTGCCTGGAGCGAGGCAAAGGAAAAGTTCTGTGGACCAGCGACGCACGCTGTTATGTGGCCTCCGATGCGTGGTTGTCGGACAGATCTATCCTGGCCATCACGATGGAGGTCTACCCAACGGGCTTGGACCCACGCGGTTCCGAACCGCGCGTCCTGTGGCGGCCCGACAAGAAAATGAATCGGAATTTGCTTCTCCAACTGACGGCGATTGCCCCGGACAGCGGCCAGGTCATCGCGCAGTACCCGATCGCAAGGTTCCACACGACGGGGGAGCCACTTCCGTCGTGCCGAGTGACGGTGACCGACGACAGGGTGTTCGCCACGGTCGGGGGCCTCACCTTTTGTACGGATACGGCGGGGAGATTACAGTGGCTGCGCAAACACGACTGGACGCGGCCCGAACGCGAGGAGCGTCGGCCTCGCCAGCATCATGGGCCACCGCTAGTCGTTGCGGAGCGAATCACGGTCTGCCAACCGGGAGTCTCCGCCGTGCAATGCCTGGACGTGTCGACAGGCGCACTGATTTGGGAACAAGACGCCCAAGACCTACGACGCTTGGCGGGGGCGGTGCGAGGACGAATCGTGCTACAGACTGAGGATGACTTTCGTGGGTTAGACAGCGAAACGGGCACCGTGGTTTGGCAACAGCCGGTGAAGCACGCCTGCGAAGTCTTGGGATGTGGCGAGCCGGGGGGGCTGGTCTATGCGGCCCAGGAGTCGCTTGATGCGGATACCGAACGTTGGGCATGGGTCTGGCTCGATCCGTCCGATGGTCGCGTGACGTCGCGGTGGCCTGTGGACGAGACGCTGTTGCCGGATTCGCGAGGGGCAGCGCCACGACTAGGTCCGCTGATCCAGACCCGATCGAAACTTCTGGTCGGTTGTGACCGTGGGGGACGTGACCGGCAACACCGGGAGATCTACGAACTTTCGCCCGTCTCTGAGCCGGAGCCAAAGTGATGCTCCGCTACTGTACCTAGTTCACGGTCTTACCAGCTTCGGAGGGAATTGCGATGCGCCACTTGCAGGTATGTTGCGTGGTTGGAGATGTTTGCGCGCATAGGTATTCGAAACTCACGTTCATGGCCTTGATTGGCCTGGGGCTGGGTGCGTGGGGCCCAGTCGGTGGGCGTCCTTCCCAATCACTGTTCCTGTGCGATGATCTCGCCGCGGCGGCGGAGGAGAGGACAGCCGAGCCGGCGACGGTCGAGGCGGCCGCGAGGGTGCTGGATCTACGCACGTTTCCCGTGATGGACGGGGCCCGCGTCGGCGAGATGCGAAGCCTCGGCATGCTGAACTATGAAGCCCAGGGCGGAGCCAAAACGGCATTCGAGTTTCAGCAGAAGAAGCTGCGGGAACGCGGCTGGAAGGAACTGCCAGGAGCATACATCGACGCCGCGAACGCCTCGTCAAAATTCGCCAAGAACGGGTTCGTCGTCGCCGTCTCCACCTCGAATGACGCCGGAGATCCTCAAAAAGCCGGCTGGTCGCACGTATTCCTGGTCAACCACGGTAACGTCGCCGTCGGCAAGTTACCGGTGCCCCCGGGTGTGAAACCGTTTCACCCCGATGTGACGCAAGCCTCGTACATCACCGAGGCCAAGGTAGCGGAGACCGCCGCCGCGTGTCGCAAGTTGTTGCTCGCCGCCGCGTGGGAACCGTACGGCTCGGCAGGCAGTCCGGAATCGCCGATGATGTACTTCAAGCGAAACGCCATCCAGCTGACAGCGTGGGTTTCGACGGCTCCGGCCGCGGGTGGCAAGACACTGATCCGCTACGACACCGCGTTGCTCTCGGCCGATTTGCCGGTGCCGCCCGATGCGCCGGATCCGCGTTACACCGATTTCCAAAGGACGCTGCGGTCGTCGAACAGCAAGACGCGAACCGATTCGAGTTCAAGCTCGGCACGAGCGGCGGCCCGGCGGCGTTCCGCCGCTTCCGGGAACATTTTCGCCAGGCTGGCTGGACAGAAGAGGAGGGGACGCAGACCGAATCCAACATCGGCAGGCTGCGTTTCAAGAAAGGAGAGGCTTTGCTCACGTTTAGCTACATCGACAGCGGCGTGACCGACGCGGAGATCACGGTTTCTGGTTCGTCGGAACTCGTGCTGGAACCGACGCCCATGCTGGACAAGCCGCCACGCCGCGATGCTGCATCAAAAACCGCCACGCGTGATCCCCAGCAGCCCAAGCTCTCGAACATCCCCGGCCTGCCGCAGCTGCCCGCCGACATGGAACTGCCCGACATGCCGGACATCGGCGGTCTGCTGAAGACGCTGCAGAAGAAGCAGGCCAAACAACCGGCGTCCGGGCCCGCCACCGGCCAAGGCGTGGCGAGCCCGCCGAAAACGGCAGGCGGCGTGCGCGTAGCCGCTACGCCGATCACGGTGGCGGAGCAAAAGCAGGCGCGCGCCACGTTGTGGGTGGGAGACAATACCTACAAGCTGGAACACGGCGTGGCCTACGAGACAAAGCTCTACGACGAGCCGGTGACGGAAGTCCTGTTGGCGGTGAAGCCGATCGCGGTCGATAAGCTCGTGGCGTTGCTGCGTCAGGGGAAGGACGCAGGGGACGCCATCGCGTTCGAGCCGCACGTGAAGCTTCGCTTCGATGCGTCCGGGAAGCTCGCCTACCTGTTCCTCTTTGCCGACGGCCTGTCCGTCAATTTGGGCAATCCCGAACCCAATGTCGTCAAGGCCGAGGTCACAGTCAAGGACGGCCGCGCTCGTGGCACCGCCGTGATGGACAAACCGGGGGCGTTGTTCAAGCAACAGTATCGCATTGATGCCACGTTCGACGCGAAGCTGGCCACTGGCCCCGCCGCCGCGTCGGATGCGGCTACTGAATAACCGGTCGCCGAAGATTTTCAGACGACACCGCGGTCGGCACGACTGCCTTTCCCACGGATGACAGCGGATTCAGCGCAGCAGCGCAACTCGCACGCTGCGCCGCTTCTGTCAACGGCGACTTGGGCGCGAACTGGGGCACGCAAAGGAGGGAATCGGTGGCGTGTTACCGATCGCGGTAGACGATGCGTCCCTTCGTGAGATCGTAGGGGGAGAGTTCGACACGCACGCGGTCGCCAGGAACGATGCGGATGAAGTTCTTACGGATCTTCCCAGCCACATGAGCCAGCACTTCATTACCCGTCGCCAGCTGTACGCGGAAACGGGTGTTGGCCAGCGCTTGCGTGACCGTGCCCTCTACCTCTAGGGCTTCTTCTTTCTTCGACATACCGACCTATTACCTTTCCAAACCACGGACTACGGGAAGCAGGATGACGGCGTCAGTATATCATGTTGTGCCGATCCGATGAAAGTGCTGTCACGCCAGGATCTCCACCGCGGGCACAGGAACGGGTTTGCAGCAGACCGGTAGACGTACGAGAAAAACCGTAGCCGAATTCGGGGGAAGTTGGGCCGCTAGCTCGCGAAACGTCGGAAGTCTCACGACTTCCGCTACGAAACCGTTCCTGCGCCCTTCCGCCGCGGTGCCTCTATTCCGCGGCGCACGCGGCTTGCGTGTCGCGAGTGCCGCTGGGGATGATTTCGGCGGTCAACAGAACCACCACGCCTGTGGCTTCCGTTCCCGGCCTATTCGCCGCCGCCCCGCCAATGATCAACGTTTGGCCGGCGGCGATGCCGACCTGCGTGTTGATCTGGAAAGATGTGCGGGGTCCAGGGATTTTTCCGGAGTCGGTGCCTTCGATGTGAGTTTCCTTCGCCACGGTCTGCTGCACGCGAATCGCCAGTCGCAGCTGCCGTCCGTCCAGAATCTTGGGCGTGCACTCGCATCGAAAACCGCACTCACCGGACTCGCGATTGCCGGTCGTGGCGGGGGTGTCATCCGTCGTGGCTGCGTCGCTGTGGCGCGGGAGTTGTTCCCCGACAAACACGCTGGCAGCAGATCCGTCGGTCGTGATCAGTGCCGGGGCGGTCACCATGTGCACGACTCCTTGTTTCTGCAGGAACTGGATGAACTCCGTAAGTTTGCCACTGTCATCCACAAAACTGGTCGGCGTCGCATTCGTGAGCAATTGCCGCAGACTGACCAGCCCCAGGCCGGATTCCTCCAGCTTGCTGAGCTGGTACTCACAGACCGTGAGCCGCAGTTTGATTTGCGGCCCTTGAGTTGCGGCTTGTCTCAGCTCGTTGATTTCTGTTTGCAGAGTCCCCAACTGTGCGAGCTTTTGCTGCAGGAGTTGCTGCCCGTGAAGCCGCATTTCCTGGCTGGCCAGCGAGCGGATTTCCGCCGCCTTGTCCGGCAAAGCTGCCTGCTCCAGATGTTCGGCCGCTTTCAGCAGGTGGTCCAGTCGCTCTTGTGCCCGAGCTTCGGCTACAATAGCCGCACCGATCACCGCCTGGGCCAGCATTCCAGCAACCGCGAATTTCGATGCCTGCATCGGAGACTTCCCCTGCCTGGGATAGTGGTCGAGAATGTGCAGCTTATACCAGAACCGTCGAGGCCCGGACAACAGCAAATAGGAGATTCACACCATGTCCACGCAACGCCATGAAGCAAGCGTCACCATCGCAGCTCTTGTTGCCGCAGCTTTGTTCTCCTGCGTCGCCGCAGCCCAAGACTCGGCGAGGAATCCCACTCCGCAAGCGGCGGACGGGCTGCTGACGGTCTACGTCGGAACCTACACGCACGGCACAAGCCAAGGCATTTACCTCTGCCGCCTGGACTTGGGCACGGGTGCTCTGACTTCACTGGAGTTGGCCGCCGAGGTGCAGAATCCGTCGTTCGTGGCCATTCATCCCCGCCGCCACTTTCTGTACGCCGCGGGGGAGTTGGGTGACTTCCGCGGCAAGCAGGCCGGTGCGGTGAGTGCCTTCGCCATCGATCCCGCCACGGGAAAGCTGAACCTGCTGAATCAGCAACCGTCCGGGGGCGGCGGCCCGTGCTATTTGGTGGTCGACGCTGCCGGGAAGAACGTGTTGGTCGCCAACTACGGCGGCGGTAGCGTGACGGTTCTTCCCCTGCAGAAAGATGGCCGGCTGAACGAGCCGTCGTGCGTGATTCAGCACCAGGGTTCCGGACCGGACCAACAGCGTCAGCAAGGCCCGCATGCCCACTCGATCAACTTGGACGCCGCCAATCATTTCGCCTTCGCCGCTGACTTGGGACTCGACAAGGTGCTCGTCTACCGCTTTGACGCGAACCTGGGGACGTTGGCACCGAACGAGCCACCGCTGGCCGCCGTGGCACCGGGTGCTGGTCCGCGTCACTTCACCTTTCATCCCAGCGGCAAGTTTGCCTATGTCATCAACGAAATGCACTCGACCGTGACGGCCTTCGCTTACGATCGGGACGCCGGCAAGTTGCAGAATCTGCAAACGATCGCCACGTTGCCGACCGACTTTCAGGGCAGCAACACCACGGCCGAGGTCCAGATTCATCCGTCGGGCAAGTTCCTCTACGGCTCGAACCGCGGTCACCACAGCATCGCCATTTTCGCCATCGACCAAGCCACCGGCAGGCTGACCTCAGTCGTGCAACAGTACACCCTGGGAAAGACGCCACGCAATTTCGGCATCGATCCGACGGGCAAGTTTCTGTTGGCCGCGAACATGGATTCGAATACCATCGTGGTCTTTCGCATTGATCCGGCGACCGGCGTTCTGACGCCCGCCGGCCACCAGATCGACGTGCCCAACCCCGTGTGCGTGAAGATGCTGCGGTTGCCGTAGTGCTTTGTGAAGAGTCAGCCCCACGGGTGACCAATTCGGGTTTGCCAGCCGTCGCGGACTTCTCCCAACACGCGGGTCACCACGTCGAACAACTCGCTGCGATGTCGCCAAGCGCGCGCACCTCCAGAGCCTGCTGAAAAAGGGGGACTGGCTCCCTATATCTTGTGCTTGCAGTCGGATACTGTCGCAAGCCGTAGGGTGCCTGTCCCCCTTTTTCAGCAGGCTCCTCCAGCTTGCGATTAAACGCTATCATCCGGGCTGGCCCGAATCATCCGTCTTGCTCACAGACCGCCACCCCAGCGAGGTTCCCTCATGGATGTGCGAAACATCAACGAAGTGACTGCGTTCACGACGAAAGACGGCTCTGAAATCCGCGAGCTGTTGGCGCATCGCAACTCGTGCATCGTCAACCAGAGCTTGGCGGAAGCACGGTTGCCGCCGGGCTGTGCGACCACGCGACATCATCACCCACGCACCGAGGAGATCTACTACATCCTCGAAGGCCGTGGCCGGATGCAGGTCTGCGACGACGTCCGCAAGGTCGGTCCCGGAGACGCGATCGCGATTCCGCCGGGCGTCCTGCACCAGGTTACCAACACCGGCGAGGTGACGCTGAAATTCCTCTGCTGCTGTGCACCGGCCTATGAGCACCAGGACACGGTATTAGTGGAAGACTGAAAACTCCTACTTGGCTGCGGCTCGGTTGCGTTACAAGGCCACGAAATTTTTCAGCATGCGCAGACCTTGGGCTTGGCTCTTTTCCGGGTGGAATTGTGTGGCGAACAAGTTGTCGCGCCAGACCATCGCACAGAAGGGCCGGTGATAATCGGCCTCAATGGCGATCACTTCGGTATCTTCCGGCACCACGTAGTAGGAGTGCACGAAGTAGAAATGCGTGCCCTCGGCGATACCGTCCAGAATCGGTGCGCGGCGGCGAATCAAGGCTTGGTTCCAGCCCATGTGCGGCACCTTGAATTCTCGCGGCACTTCGAACCGCACGACCTTGCCTTTCAGTACACCCAAACCCTCGTATTCGCCATCTTCGTAGCTGATGTCGAACAGCAACTGCAGGCCCAGACAGATCCCCAGGAACGGCTTCCCGGCTTCGATCGCTTCGCGGATCGGTTTCGTTAGATCCCTTCGGCGCAGCTCGGCGATGGCGTCGCGAAAGGCGCCGACGCCCGGCAACACAATCTTCTCGGCCTGCGCCAATTCCCGCGGGTCGCTGGTAATGACGGCCTGCGCGCCAACTTTTTCGAAGGCTTTCTGCACACTTCGCAGATTGCCCATTTGATAGTCAATGATCGCGATCATGATTCTTCGAATCCTAGGGTACGCCGACACGCTGAGCAAGCCCTGTCGATGCCGCGCAGGCGTTGATCGTAAGGTTGCGCACTGCTGTTGGTGCTGGCAACAGGCCGGGTGGCTGGTGGCTGAGCCTAAGCGAAGCCCCAGTCCACTGTTGCTGGGGCTTCGCCTAGGCTAAGCCACCAGCCACCCTGCTAGCGTTTTGCGCAAGGTTCCGATCAAGGCCTGCCGCGTAGGTTTCGCCTGGAACAATTCCGGAACGTATGGACCGCGTGCAGGCGGGGCGCAGGAACTGGTTCGCAGCGGAAGTCGTGAGGCTTCCGACGTTTCGGGATCTCTCGACGCAGGCTGGGTTGGGGCCGATAGCTCTGACGGTGTAAACCGTGCTTGCTAACGCGGCGGCCGATGTTTTATAACAATCCTCAGCGTGAGGGAGGCACGGATTCGCCCGCGGCCCATCAGGAGGCAATTGTGGGCGATCCGCCAGGATTACTTCTCGAACAAGGACGCATGGTATGGCAGCCGATCAAAAACGACGGCAAAAGCAACTGCAGCGGAAGCAAGCGAATCGCAAGGAAAAACACAGGCTGTTGGTCAAGCGGAAGAATCGCGGCCTGGCCGAGCAGCTGTCCGAAGCGGCGGCGAAAGCCCCGATCCTGCACAGCTTCATCGCCGAGGATGTCTGGACGCAAGGACTGGGCAACGTGCTGGTCAGCCGCGCACTGCCGGACAATCGCGTGGCGCTGGGCTGTTTCCTGGTCGACCGCTTCTGTCTGGGGGTCAAGGACGCCTTCGCCCGGATTCTGGCCAAGGCAGAATACCAACAGAAATTCCTTCCGTGCCTGAAAGAGAAGATCGACTTGATCGCGGCCGAGCCAGCGACCGTCCGCAGATTGGTCGAGGACTCAGTCGAATACGCCCGTCAGCTGGGACTCGGTCCGCACGAAGACTACCACCGCGCCAAAGCCATTTTCGGCGACATCGACCCAGCAGCAGCGGACGAGGTGTTCGAGTTCGGCCAGGACGGCAAGCCGTTCTTCATATCCGGACCGTATGACACGCCGGAACGCTGCTACCGCATTCTCAGCATCTTGGAACATAGTTGCGGACGTGACGGATATCACTACATGCTGCCCATGCTCGACGACATGCCGGACGGCTTGCTACACGGGGCGCGTGTGATCGGTCCAGGCGAACAAGCGAGCGAGTACGTCGACCACAACGGGGACGATGAAGAGGCAGACGAAGCTTGATTGCCTGTCACCGGCAGTTGAAAGCCAGCCACGCGTGGGCCGCCGTCGACCAGCCAAGGCGAGCGGCAGGAAATAACTTACCCAACTTAATGTAGGATGGTCTTCCAAGACCGTCCCGATCGGCCTGGAAAGGCCGACCTACGGGTAAGTTATTTCCTGCGTTGGCGAAGTTGCCTTCGGTGATCTGTTGATGAAAGCTCGCGATGTTGCGTACCGCCCCGGCTTTGTACAAGTCATCGATCGTCCCGCCTGCGTAGTGCTTGGACCCGCCGCGGATGAAAGCGCGGCCTCCGTAGCCGATCTTCATATAAGCGTTGCCCAGGAACTCGCAGGTAGCCAGCGGATCATCGGGCCCCGTGGGTCCGCTCGCGTGGCGGCCGGTGTGAGTCCAAATCAGCCCATCGGCAAACTCGTACGTAATCCCGAACATATCATGGCTGTCGCCGTGTGGTTCGGCGCGCGCGATTCTCGATATTCCCGCCGCGGCCACGGGAGTCTGGCCGAGCACCCACATCATCGCTTGGATCGGATGGATGCAGGCATTCACATGATAGCTCCCGCCAATCGACATGTCGTTCACCCAGATCAACGACCGCAGCCGGCTGTCGATGCTCTTGGTCAGCGGCGGATCGCCGAAAAGTCCGCCATAGTAGAAACTCTTGACCACGCCCAGACTCGCGATGGCTCCCTCGCGGAACCGCTGCGCGCAGGCCAGATTGTGCGGATCGGTGGGCATCTGGTAGTCCACCAGAAAACAGCGTTTGTCCGCGCTGGCTTTCTTGGCGGCCGCATCGACCTGCAGGCAGCCGGGCACATCCACGGCGATCGGCTTGGCCATATAGACGTGCAGGCGTGCGTCGACGGCCGCCTGGACATGTTCGGGGAAGAAACACGGTGGCGTTTCCAGCGCCACGGCCTCCACGCCGCTCTCGATCAGTTTGCGGTATCCGGACAGGCCGGAGAACCGCCGCGTCTCGGCGACGCCGAGAGCCTTGCCTGCTGCCTCGGCCACCTCCGGAAAGTAATCTGCGACCGCGTGCATCTCATAGCCGCCGTGCTGACGAAATAGGTTCGCAATCCAGGCTCCTCGGCCACCGCAGCCGACCACGCCCAGCTTGATCTTGCGTGCCGCCGCGTCCGGTTCCGCCGCAGGGGCGGACGACGCATACGGAACAGCCAAAACCGCCGCCGTGAGCGCCGTGTCGGCGATAAATTCGCGGCGGGAGAGAAAGGATGTCTGTCCAGGTCCGTGGGAAGATCCGTGTTGGCTCATAGCGTTCTCCTGCAGGATCATTGTGTCAGTCCGCTGCCAGTGTTCATCGCGACTTCGGCATCCCATCGTAAACTGCCGCGGCACGACTGGGAATCATGCCAACGCCGCTCGCGGCCAAAAAATGCTGGCGGGACCTTCCCCCAGCCACGAACCGGCTCCCATCTCCAGTCGTCGTCGCTCGTCCGATCGTCGTCTATCCGACGGTTGTCTATGACGCGACGTGCATCCGCATCGTAACCCGACGCGTCAGCGAGGAAGAGCGGCGTTTCCTCGCTGACGCTTCGGGTTACGGTGATCCGCTGCTAGCGTTTTGTGCAACGTTGTGATCAAGGCCAGGCGCGACAGGGTTACGCGATGCCGAAAATGTAGCTCTGGTGAGACTGGGCAGCCTGCGCAGAGTTAACACTTGAGCGAGCGGCCTTGATAGGAGCTTCGCGTAGCTTACACATTCCATTAGAATGGGTCTCGTCGGCGGGTCGATGGCACGGATTGCCACGCGAGTGTTACCCATTGGCGGCTGTGGCATAAACCGCCCGCGGCATGGCTTGATGACATTTTGATTTGCGACATGAGTTTTCGGCACTCGATAGGTGTGGAGTTGCGGTGAGCGGCTTGCGGGCGGCTGGATATGCGATCAAAGGAACGTATTCGCGACACCAAAATCTGTCCTTGCAGTCTCCGTGGTTCCCCGACTCCGAATCGCAGCATTTCTACGTCCGGGCCATCGACCACGTGGTCCCCCACTAGCCCCACCACACGATCCTGCTTGTCTGCGGTTGCAAGAAGCCCAGGACCGTTCCGCGGCCGGACCTGTCGCACGTGTGCGATGTCCGCCCGATCTGGTCGTTCTGAGGCTGGGCCGTGGAGAGAAAACGTCTGGTCTGGCTGGTCGCCGACTGGTGTACGGCGAACCCGACGTGCTTCACCTGCCCAATCAAAGCGAGGTTCCGCGGCACTCGCCGGGAGCATTTCCCCGTCCTCAGCCACGTCCAGGACATCGGCTACGATCTGGACGAGAACGGCTGAGCGCGGAAGTGTTACCGAGCGAACCAGCGGACGCCGTGGGGGGCAGGCTAGTTGGCGGCCGACGAATTGTCTTGTCCGATGTTGGTCCACAGTGGATGCTGATTTCTGCTTTGCGGCCGAATCGAAGCCCGCCCGAAATCAGGTCCATCCGCTGACGCGTCGGCGCCAGCGCCCTTGCCTTCCCTGCTTCGATTTGTACCATATCAACCGGACAGGATTTCCACTCATGCCGGAATTCGGGTCCGCAAGAAGACCGGGTCGGATGACTAGATGAAGGGCAACTCGGCTATGCCGGGAGGCTCGTTGATAAGTAAGCCGACGTGGTCGAACGCCTTGGGTGTTCCGCCACGTCGGCTTTTTTTGTTGTTGGCGACGAGGGCATTCGCAACTGCACAGAACTGATCCAAAACCCAATCGTCAACAGCGGCGACGTCCGGGCCCACGCACAGTTCTTCGGATGCACGCCGACAATAGGCCGAAACCTGAGATCTAGGGTCCTAATCCTGTAGGACCCTGCCGAGTTAGCGAGATCTGCGCGCCGGAGAATTGCTCAGTCGGCGGCGAAAGGAGCAGCTATGACACGCTGGTTGCTGGTTGTTTGTGCTCCACAAGGACCGACGTCTGTCGTGAGCAACTTGATCGAACTCGCTGAAGGGAGGCCGGTCGCCATGGGCGGGCGGGACATCACCGTCGCTAATTTCGCCTACGAGACTCAACAAGAGGCCGAAGCGGCCCGGCGAAGAATTGATGACGCACAGCTTGGTGCGTCTTGTTTCATCCACTCTTTTAACACAGGAGGACCCACCTAACGATCCCGATGCGCAAAACTGCGGCTCCGGTCGTATCCTCGATTTCGATCACGCCTGCGAATAATTCGGAGAGTTGGTGCAGGTTGGGACCGCTTGAGTCATGCCAGCCTCGCTGCGCCATTTGGCGGGGCGAGAGGGCCCGTGCCATGGTTTCGCACGAGCATGCACAGCGGACACAGGGAGCCGAGCCCAAAGGTCGATTGTGGTTCTGCGGCACGCAACGGCCTCGATTGCCGGGCGTCTTACAAAGGAGATAGGCATGCCTGAACATCCTGGTGGCTCATTAGCGAAACGTCCCTTGCAGTTCGTGTGGATTGTCGATTGTTCTGGCTCTATGCAGGGCAAGAAGATCGAGTCCTTGAACTTGGCCATCAAGGAGTCGATCAAGCCGATGCAGGAAGTGGCCGTCGAAAACCCGAACGCCGAGGTCCTGGTTCGGGTGATCAAGTTCTCCGACGGCGCGCAGTGGCACGTCTCTCAGCCGACCGAAATCCACAACTTCAAGTGGACGGATTTGGACGCCGATGGGGTCACCGACATGGGCAAGGCCCTTACGATGGTGTCCGATGCGCTCAAACTGGAGAACATGCCCCAGCGCGGCCTGCCTCCCGTGCTCGTTCTCGTGACAGACGGACAGCCGACCGACGACTTCAACGGTGGACTGAAAGCCTTAATGGACCAGGCTTGGGGTAAGAAGGCGGTCCGCATCGGTGTCTATATCACCGACAGGGATGGCGAGACTGAAGGCTTAGATGTGTTGCAGAAGTTCATCGGCAATGCCGAAGTAAAGCCCCTTGTGGCTTCCAACGTGCAGGACTTAGCAAAGAAGATCAAGTGGGCTTCTACGGTGCCGCTCAAGGCAGCGTCGAATCCCGCAAGCCGCACCACAGACACACCGGGTGCTGGGGCGAACGTGCAGATTCCGGCCCCGCCCTCAGATGCGGCTCCCGCCTCCGCTGCCGACGTGTTTTAGTGACGCAGGACAGGAGGCCCGATGACAAAGAAGTCCTTACACAAGTGGTCAGCCTTCGGTCAGAGCGTACGCGGGGCATCGCACTTGCGCAACGATCTCCCGAACCAAGATGCCATCGAGTTCCAGACTGGAACCGACGGCGCGCCACCGGTGGTATTGGCCGTTTCGGACGGCCACGGCAGTCCCAAGAGCTTTCGCAGTTCAGTTGGCTCGCAACTAGCTGTGAAAGTCGCCGTGGAGGTCACGATGGAGTTTCTCCGCGGCATGAAGGACTCGCCCCTCTCTGCGGTCAAGAGTGCAGCGGAAAGGCTGCTCACAGCAGACATCGTGAAAGCCTGGACGCAGGAGATTGTCGAGCACTTCCACCGCAACCCGTTTTCTAGTGAAGAACTGGATCGTCTGGAACAAGGGGCTGGCGCAGCTGCGAGGCAGGCAGCGCTCCGTGCTGGCCAGCATCTTATTGCTTATGGCGCGACCCTGCTCTTGGCAGCCGTGAGCGACTCCTATCTCTTTTATCTGCAACTTGGGGATGGTGATATTCTGGCCGTCTCGGACAAGACGCACCAAGTGGAGCAGCCGCTGCCACAAGATGAATCCCTGATCGCGAACGAAACCACCTCGCTTTGTATGGATGGGGCACAGAAGCTATTTCGATTTCGGTTCCAATTCGTGCAGGAAGTACCACCCGCGTTGATATTGGCCTCAACCGACGGCTACTCCAATTCGTTCTCCACGCCAGATGACTTCCACAAGGTGGGCACAGGTCTGCTTGACATGATTCAGACAAAGGGCATGGATTATGTGGACCACGGCCTGACGGCGTGGCTCGATGACGCCTCTGGCAACGGCAGCGGGGATGATGTGAGCTTGGGCATTATCTGCCGCAAGGATATCGCCGGGTCAGGACGCGAGGAGAATGACCTGTCACCAGAGGAATCACGGGCTTTGCAGGTTGCGGACCATCCACCGCAGTCCGCGCCCTCTCCAGATCAAGGAGACATTAGAAGATGAACGAGTTGTTGCAGCCCAATCAGGTTGTGCAGTCACGTTCGGGTCAGCCCTGCAAGGTCGGCAAATTCCTCGGTTCAGGCGGCCAAGGCGAAGTCTACACGGCCCAGTGGGGAGGCAGCGACTTCGCGCTCAAGTGGTACTACCAAGATAGCGCTACGCCTGACCAACGATCGGCACTGGAAGCGCTGATTGACCTGCCAGGCGGCAAACCAAGCGACAGATTCCTCTGGCCGGAGGACTTGGCAGAAGCCAAAGGTGTTCCTGGATTCGGCTATATCATGCGGCTTCGCGACCCGCAGTACAAGAGCCTGACGGATTTCGTAGCTGGTCGGATTCAGACGACGTTCCTCGCCCTA
The DNA here is from genome assembly GCA_026692885.1 of Planctomycetota bacterium. The sequence continues at coordinate 29,529 of JAPLNJ010001042.1, forward strand.
ATCACGGCGGGACTTGAGCTGACCAAAGCATTTAGGAGTCTTCACAACAAGGGCCTTTGCTATCGGGATATCTCGTTTGGCAACGCGTTCTTCGACCCGAATACGGGCGAGGTGCTTGTGTGTGACAACGATAATGTAGCTACCAATCGGACCGCAAAGGGCGGGGTGAGTGGAACGCCGGACTTCATGGCCCCTGAAATCGTTCGAATGCAGGCACTCCCCAGCACGAGTACGGACATGCACTCGCTGGCTGTACTCCTGTTCTACATTTTGCATCTTAGTCATCCCCTGATGGGGAAACGCGTACTCGCCATCCGTTCGTGGGATTCGCCTGCCCGCGAGCTGATATTCGGCAAGGAACCTGTGTTCATTTTCGATCCGAAAGACGACTCGAACGCCGTAGTGGACAAAGCTATAGATCCTACCGGAGAGGCCGGCGGGACCGCGATTATCTACTGGCATATTTACCCACAGCTTCTTCGGACCACGTTCACCGAGGCATTTACAGTGGGGCTACGTGACCCAGACCTTCGGGTCACGGAGCTTGAGTGGCTGAACACTCTTGCTGCACTGCGTGATTCGGTGTTCCGATGTAGCTGCGGGACGCCGAATTTCTATGACTTGGAAGCTGTCAAGTCGCCGGGGGGACATCCTGCCAAATGCTGGTCCTGCGGCAAGGAGCCGAAGCTGCCGTTCCGCATCCGCATTGACAAGGCGGTTGTCATGCTTAATGCCGACTCGAAGCTCTATCCGCACCACATAAGCGAAGGTAAGACGTACGACTTCTCGAAGGCTGTCGCTGAAGTTGTTCGTCACCCCACCGATCCCAATGTCTGGGGCTTGAAGAACCTCGGCGCAGAGAAATGGGTCACGACCCTCACGAACGGTGCGCTCAAGGATGTGGAACCTGGCAAGAGCGTGCCACTGGCGGCCAATACGAAGATCAATTTCGGCAAGACAGACGGAGAGATACGGTACTGACGTTCACCGTTGGATATCAACCTAAGGCATCGGCCCGCTTGTTGCGCGATAGACTTTCGTAGTGGATCGAAAGCGAGTTTAGTCCAAAGTACGTTCTTGTATCCTTTTCCGGATTTGAATCGGTATGCCGATCAACGCAGCGAACTCCGATCATCATGGGTCCGGTAACCACGTGATTATTATTTGGTGTCCTCCGCATTTCGGCGAGCGATTCGTCCATTTCGATCGTAACCCCAGTAGTGGTAGTTGGGTCATTAGGGACTATATCACTGGATGGCAACTGTCGAACCACAATTCGCACCTGACGATCGCTCAGATCGAGCTAAGTTCAGTTCGAGATGAATTTCCGCCGTTCCATCCCTTCACGAGGAATCAGGATTGGGAAGCATACTTGCGGCTCCGGTCAATGGCAGTATCTAAGCAGCACGGGGTGGCCTTTTCGGCAGCTGCACCTAATCCGGCCACTGGTACGTGGCAGCCGTTGTGAGCGATATCGGGTAGTTCGTCAGGGGATGTCAACTTCGGGATTCGATGTGCCGGTTAGCAGGACGAGCGTGGCAGGCGAATGGGAATCGAAAATACTCAATGGACGACTTGCCTCGGAGAAGACTGGTAGAACTCGTCGGTCGCTTCGGGCGCGAGGTAGCAAACGACCCCCGCCGCTTCGAATCGCTACTGCGCGACCTGTGCGGCAACAGCTATAAGCGGGAAGTGTTCGTCCTCGTCAATGGTGTTCGCGAAGGAATCGCTGCGGAACTGGCCGCCTACGGGTCCGAGACGCCTCTCGATGCCCTCGTCGCAAGGCTGGTCAGACGCATGCATACGAACCTCGGAGTTACCGAGGAACTTGCAACCTGGGCGGTCGAAAGCTGGAGTCTCGCGTTAGGTTTGCAGACAGCCCCCACGGCGAACTCGGTGGCACCACCGGTTGACCTGCATATGTCACTGGGGGGGGATGCTGGCGATTCTCGTATGCCAACGTCGTCGCCGACGGATCAAGGCGCTCCTACGGCGAGAGCGAAGGCCCTCGCTAGATCTGCTGACTTTTATCTCCTGGAGGGCGACTATGATTGCGCGATTGCGAACGCCACATTGGCGATCCAGCTCAATCCCAAATTCGCCCTCGCGTACTACGCGAGGAGCGCCGCGTACCTGTTCCAGGGCAACTGTGATCGCGCGCTTGCGGACGCCACGGAGGCGATCCGCCTCAATCCCGAATACGCCAAGGCGTACTGCAAGCGGGCCGTGGCGCACCTAATGCACGGCAACTATGATCGCGCGCTTGCGGACGCCACGGAGGCGATCCGGCTCAATCCCGAATACGCCTGGGCGTACTGCACGCGGGCCAAGGCGCACCTAATGCACGGCGACTATGATCGCGCGATGGTGGACGCCAGGGAAGCGATTCAATTCGATCCCAAATTCGCCGAGGCGTGGTCCGTGCTTACCACAGCCGTGGGCCAGAGTCTTGCCGAATGACTGAAAAGGACAGCCTGATGCGTCTGTCGCATATGGCGACTGAATCCCTTAACGAGAAACCGCCGCATCCGGTTGTGATTACACGGCCGTTCTGGTTGGGCGTGTACGGGCTAAGTGGGAGGAGGCCGCTGCGGAGCTGGGAGCGTCGGTCTTGAAGTCGCGAGTTTCCGAGTCTGTGCAGTTTCGCCGAATGCCTCGAATCACCGTAGCCTGGGGCGGCGCCCAGGAACGCTTTGCACCAAGCGTCTCTTTGGCTAACAGCCATCCTCTCCCTGGCCCGCGGTCTCCGCGTGCTCGTGACGGCAGTCACAGCACGTCCGGCGGGTCGCGGGTAGCCGCAAGTCGCAGGCGGTCGGACAGTATTCTGAATACCATCGATGGCCTATCAACGCTGCTGGAGGACCTCCTGCCAGACCCTGCCAAGGACATCGACCGCGCATGGCGTCGTCGCTGAGTGTTTCGCCGGATCGCGGAACGCAATGAAGATGTCTTCGCCCGCCGCTGGTGGTCGAACGTGGCCCTGACTCAGGATTCAATCAATCGAACGGACGACAGTTCCATGAAGCACATCTTCACACTTCTCACCGCCCTTCGCTTAGCTTCGTTGGCGGCCCTGCACGACGCCGTTCCATCAACTCATCCGTATTTCGATACGTGTCAGAATACGACCCATTACGGGACTGCTGGCTCTGCATGCCGGCCTCTTCGGAATTGGCATGCCCCAACAGGATTTCTGGATGCATCATTGACGTTGAGAATCCAACCCGGCGGCTCCCAGGCCGAGGATTCGGTATTCGTGACCAGTGCTCTCCGGGTTTCGCTCGGGCAGAATTTCAAAGATCACCCGGTGCCTGCCGGGCGTTAAGTCTCGGGCCAGTGCGATTGTCTGACGGTAACCGCCCCAGGTCTGGTCGAACCACGCGTCCCGCACCTCACCCGGCCGATCGTCCACCTGGACTTTGGCCTTGCCCATGGCGCCGCGGACGTGCCAGTCCATGACCAGGAGGATGCGTCCTTCGATCTCGAACTCGATGCGACTGCCCGGCAGGTCACTCTTCCAGCACCGGCCCTTGGCATCGAAGATCCAGCCGTCATTCTTCGCCGGCTTCAGGGCATCAGCTTCCCAGAGGACCACGTGTTCAAAAAGATCGCCGAGCAGAGGCTGAGGCAGCGCCGCGATCGGCGGGAGGCGGTCGTCGGGCGGCAATTTCTGGCAAATCGCTGCCAGCCGTTCGGTGATGAAACGGGCGGCGTAGGCGTGACCGCGGTCGTTCGGGTGGACGGTGTCAGCTTCCACGTCCTCCCACTTCATGCGCCCCGCTTCGATTTCAGGCCACAGGGCATCGCGCAAGCTGAACATCGGGAGTCTGTAATGCCGGCCTACCTTCCCGTGCCACTCTTGAGCATTGCCGCCGCTGCGATTCATCATGAACAGCAGAACGACCGCTGGCTGCTGGGGCTGCTTCAAGATCTGCCGGATAAGCCCCTCCAGGGTCTCGGCGGAGGAGCGGGCGTTGGGATCGTTCACGCCGTATTCCACGACCACGAAGTCGGGCCGGCGGTCGAGCAGGTCCCGTTGCGCCCGTAGGGCTCCGTAGTTGGAACCGGTGGCGCCGATTCCCGCGTTGACCAGTTCGATCTTCGCGTTGGGAAAAGTTTCCCGCCACCACTGGGCCAACAGGCTGCCGTAGTTCTTCTCCCCTGAGCTGGCTCTAGCACCGGCCGTGATCGACCCGCCGATGACCGCGACCGTAATCGGCTCGCCGCGACGGTACTTGGCCAGGACATGTTGCAGCCGCGTAGTATCCCCTGCGGTCACCATTGAATGCGTGATGATCGAATCTTCGGTTTGGGCGCCCAATGTCTGAGCAGCCAGCAGCGTGCTGAATACCAAGAGGCAGAAAAGGTAGCCGCGCATCGTCCGTGCTCCTTGTCGTCGTAGCTTGTGGCAGGCTGCACCCGTGGCAGCGTGTTGAATCGGGAGTCTACCATAGCCACTCGACGTCGGCTGCACCGAGGAATGCCATGTCCGGCACCTTGCCCGCGCGACTCCGGTGCACCACGATGACGAGTATGGAAGCCACCGCCCACCACGAAGCTGGCCACGTCTTCATGGCGCTCTACCTCGGCGCCCGCGTCCACTCCGTCACGATCGAACCGGACCGTGACGACGGTCCCGACCGCTTCGGCGATACGCGGGTCGAGTGGGACCGGGGCTGGCCCGCGCAAAATTGTATCCCAGAGAGTCCTTGCCATGGTGAAATCTGGTCCGGCTTTTGTTCCAGCTTGGCATGTCGGGTCCCCATCCGGGCTCGCCCCGGTGGAATTGGGTTTCGTACACTACGTCGGCAGACGCCAGCCGTACTGTCTT
>JAPLNJ010001043.1 GCA_026692885.1 Planctomycetota bacterium
GACACTCAGAGCCGCGCGATTGTCCAAGTCACCATCACGATCCGCGGGCAAGTGCTGGAGTGAAGGCGGCTACGGTCTATCGGCGAATTCCGGAAGTGAGGAGAAGGAGGCATTGTCGTGAACGCTTGTTGGATGAAGAACTTCCGTAGGCCCCTGTCGTTGGCAATTCTCGTAGCCATCAGTTCTGCCACGTGTAGCTGGTCAAACGCTACGGCCGCCGATGTGGTCAAGGTGTTCCAGGAAACGGAGGAGACGTTTACCAATCCCGGTCAAGGTTGGATGACCATGCGACGCCTGCCGGACGGCCCAGGTCGATTCCCGTACTCGGTCGCCTACTTCCGGCTGAACTGGGAGGAGATCGAGCCAGCTGAGGGGCAGTACAACTGGCGGCTGATCGACGAGGCGCTCGCAGCTTGGTCCAAACGCGACGCGCGCATCGCGTTCCGGATCATGACAACCAACGCCCACTCCAAGGGCTACTACTGCTCGCCGAAGTGGCTCTTCGACGCCGGTTGCAAGTTCTTCGACTACGTCGAAGGCGGGGCCGACATCACGTCGGGCGGAACTCGGATCAATCGGATCGAACCCGACTACGGCGACCCCGTATACCTGGAGAAGCACGGCCGCTTCATCAAAGTCCTCGCCGAGCGGTACGACGGCAATCCGCAGGTCGAGTTTCTCGACATCGGCTCATACGGCATCTGGGGTGAGTGGCACACGAAGCACCCGCAGCCCTGGTCGGTCCGCAAGCAGATCATCGACATGTACCTGAACGGCTTCCGCAAGACCCCGCTGGCCTCGATGTCGGACGACGCAGAGGCCCTGGCTTACGCCCTGGCGAACGGCACCGGGTTCCGCCGTGACGGAGTTGGCTCCCCGTGGCACGAAGCCAACTGGATTGGCTCAAAGAAGTACAGCCAGGTCCAAGGTTTTGCGGACCATTGGAAGAAATCACCGGTCATCTTCGAGTGGTACGGTCCGTACGACTACCTGCTGCAACGTGGCTGGTCCTTCGACCGGGCATTGGGCTTCATGGAAGCGAACCATGTGACCTTGATCAACGACAACGTCGGCAAAGTGCCGCCCGATCAGATGCCCAAGCTGGAACGGATTGGGCGGCGGGCCGGTTATCGCTTCGTGCTGCGAGAGGTTTTGCACCCGGACAGCCTCGCCCGTAGCGAAACGCTGACCGTGAACATAAAGTGGTCGAATGTGGGCGTGGGCAAGCTGTATCGCCGCTATCCTCTGGTGCTGTACCTACTGGATGCTAAGGGTGAGATTGCCTGCCGCCAGGTGCAGGCCGACATCGACGTGACAAGTTGGCTGCCCGGTGATCGGTCGGTTGCGGCGACGCTGCGGTTGCCCGCAAGCCTGCAGGCCGGGCAGTACTCGCTGGGACTGGCTCTGGTGGACCCAGCCAACGAAAAGCCGGCCATCCGCCTAGCGATCGACGCGCCGCACGCCGATCGGCTGTACCGCTTGAGTCCGATTCGAGTGGAGTAAGCTGTGATCAAGTCGCAGACGACGATGTCTGCTGGTTTCAAAACCTAACTGTGGGTCGGCTGCGGCCCGGATACTGAGATACCGCAGTCTCGCTAGGCCAGATACGATAGCAGTTCGTCCGATAGGGTTTGACTTCCGCGTTTCTCACGAGGATCTAATGCCACGAGTCGCAAAGTTCTCTACATGGCTGCCGCCCCGGTGGGTGGCATTGATTCTGACCGCAAGTCTTACGCTCCCAGCCGCTGCGGCGCCGCAGGTGTTCTGGGCGTCCGATCCGATTCGTCCGGACGAAACGGTGTTGTTGCAAGGCTGCGATTTCGCCGGGGCGGTGGTGGAAGTGGTCCGGTTCGACGATGCGACGCCGAGCGGACCGGCCAATGTCTGGCCCTGGACCGCCGTGCCGGTCCTGCAGGCCAGCGACTGTTCGCTCAAGTTTGCCCTGCCTGCCGACTGGCCACTGGGCGTGTTTGCCTGCCGGGTTAAGACCGGCCAGGCCAGCTCGGATGCGACGCTGCTCAATGCTCCCGACCCCTGGTGGCTGCAGGGGGACGAAGGCCAACGAGCAACGCCGGGTGGCTGGCTGCGGGTGTTGGGCAAATCGCTGCACTTCGACCGGCCCGCCCGCATCCGACTGGAACCGCAGACCGGAGACCGGGTCACCCTGGAAGCAACTGCGGCGGACGGCTATTCGCTTCACGCGTCGCTGCCGGTCGATCTGACGGCTCAGGATTACACGGTCGGTGTCCACAACGGCTTCGGCGGCGAAGCCACCTGGCGCCGGGCAGGAACCATCCGGATTGAACCCCTGGCGACTTGGCCTACCGACACCTTCAGCGTGCTCGACTTCTACGGCCCCGACGCAGAAACCGAGATGCGAAAGACGCTGATCAAGTATCAGGCGATCCCGGATCGCACGGAGGGCATTCAGGCGGCGCTAGCCAAGGCGAAAGCCAACCAGGGCGGCATCGTCTACTTTCCGCCCGGCAGGTACGGCATCCGCGGCGTCCTCGAGATTCCCCCGCGCACCATTCTCAAGGGCGCGGCTACCGGCCTCTCTGTGCTTTGGTGGGGCGTGGGACGCTTTAATCTCGACGGTGGCGGCAGCCAAGGACTGGCCCGCGACAGCACCGGGCCCAAGCCGCCAGACAACCTGATCTTCGGCCGCGAGTTCGGCATCGAGGACATGAGCCTGTACTTGCCCCTGGAACACCAGACCGCCATTGCCGCGGCCGACCGTTTCCGTATGCACCGCGTCCGTGTCCGCATCGACCACCACTGGGCGCTGGACGGCAACCAGCGGCCCGAGGGCACGCTCGCTCGGTTGGGCAAGAACTTCGAGGTGACCGACTGCGATTTGGTGGCCAAGGGCACGGGACTGGTCCCCGGGCAGTTCGGGCTGATCGCCCGCAATCGCATCGTGGCTGGCAAGACAAACTGCCCGCTGGGCGGCTCGCACGAGGTCATCGTCGAAGACAATCAGTTCGTCAGCACGTTCCCCACTGCGTACATGAATATCGCGGGGGTCGGCCGGAACCTCTACTTCGCCCGCAACCGCCAGGAGGCGCTCAGCACGCAGCAGGCCGACTATTCTTTCACCTTCGACGCGGGCTGTGCGGCCTATTTCGGTCATCTGGCTGCGACCGAGGGAACACGGCTCACGCTGGCCGGCGACCCGGTCTATCCGAAGTGGGCACTCGAACCGAGCGATCTCTGGAAGAAAGCCATCGTCGTCATCCAGGACGGCCGCGGCGCAGGCCAGTGGCGTTACGTGGTTTCCAATCGGGGACGGGAATGGATGCTGGAGTCCCCTTTCGCCTGTCCGCCGGACAAGTCTTCGATGGTCACGATCGTGCCCATGAATGGCCGGGTACTCGTGGTCGGTAACCGATTTGAGGACGCCAACTGGGTAAACGCGGGCTATGGGACCTCGCTCGAAGTCATCTATGCGGCCAACCAACTGTACCGCTGCGCCCAGTTGCTGAACTACGGCCTGACAACCCGCGGCGAATTTCTGCCTTCGTGGTATGTGCAATACCTCGACAACGAAGCGCACGAGGGCTACACCACGCTGGACACGACCGGCTCACTCCGCGACTTCAAGGACTACTCCGGCCCAATTACGCGTTGCACGATCCATCGCCGCCACCTGGTGGCCGAAGACAACTGTGGGGGCGTGGGCCTTTCCGGGCAAGCCCGCGATCTGATTGTCGAGCATTGCGAGTTCCGTCATCCGGCCAGTCGCATCCGGGTCGACAATGACGCCCAGGGCGTTCTGGTACGCAACAATCGTTTCGCCCCGGATACCGGACCGCACTACGAGGGCAACCGGCTACGTGACGCCGTGGTGGTCCCTCCCCTCGACGCCCCTCGAACGCCCTGACGCGAGGCTGCGAAGTTGCGCATTTCCGGACTTTGCCGAGGAAGCTCCCGGCGTTAGCCGGGAGAGCCGTCCCGCCCCCGAACCTACCGCGGAGCCGCGCACGCCACACGGAAGCCGCCAGCGTAAGCTGGGCGGAGCCGTCCCGCCCCCGAACCGGCCTTGATCATAAGGTTGCGCACGGCTGTTGGTGCTGGCAAACGGGCCGGGTGGCTGGCGGCTGAGCCTAAGCGAAGCCCCAGTACCCGGTTTCTGGGGCATCGCTGCACTCTGCCGCCAGCCACCCTGACCCCCTGCTGCTAGCGTTTTGCGCCACCTTATGATCAAGGCCCCCCGAACCTATTCGCGGAGCCGCGCACGCCACTCGGAAGCCACCAGCGTAAGCTGGGCGGAGCCTCCCGCCCCCGAACCTATTCGCGGTGCATCGTCTAGGTGCAGGGGCGGGAACGCTCCCACCGGCTGACGCCGGGGGCTTCTCGGTGACGCGGGCGACCGCGGCTAGGTTGTGGGCGGGATTTCTCTCCCGGCTGACGCCGGGGGCTTCTCCCCATGCCGCGAAATGCGCAACTTCAAAGACGTGAGGCGGGGATGCTGAAAGGACCTTTCATGCAACGCGTATCGCGTTGTCTTGTCGCCTGTGTCCTTGGCACTGCCACCATAGCTTGGGCGGAGGAGGAAGTTATCGCCGCTACCCGCTGGTGTTGTACCTACTGGATGCCAAAGGTGAGATCGCCTGCCGCCAAGTGCGGGCCGCCGTCGATCCGACTCGACGGTGCCTCGGGATTATTGTGCCGGACGTTTGCGTTTGGCTGGCGATTTGTCTCCACTGGCGGTTGTTGTTGGTGTCGGTGTCGGTGGTATGGCAGGGGTTGTCGGTTCGGACATGACGGGTTTGCTGCTGGGTTGTTTGTGTTTGTGAGCCCCGTTCGCACCAGTTGCCTGGTGACGTGGCGACTCGATGCGGATGTGATCGGAAGCCAAGTGAACAGCCGACGGCCAATGCCACAGACCGAGTTGCACCGCTGTCCTTGGGCGAAAGGCGAGCTGTATATTCATCTGCTACGCCACCATGCAGGCCGAGGGGCATGGTGAACGATCACCTCGTCGATTGTTTTCGGTACAGCGAACTGACGCAGGCGGGAAAACGACATGGCTAAACGGTTCGGCGGCATCTGGTTCGTCTACATTCTGCGGTGCGTCGATGGCACCTTGTACACCGGCATCACGAAGGACTTGGCCCGCCGCTGCCGACAGCACAACAACGGGACGGCTTCCCGGTACACCCGTAGCCGCCGCCCGGTCAAGCAAGTGTATCAGGAGTCCCAGTGCAGCCAGAGTCTGGCGTTGAAGCGGGAAGCGGCGATCAAGAAGCTGACACGGAGGCAGAAACTGGCGATGGTCCGGGCTGGTAGACAATGACGACCGTTTCCGTGAAGATCCAAGCCTGAGCTGGGACACCGAAGGCGGTTCATCCCGATTCGCTCGACCGCCCTTGTTTGGCGTTCTCGGTTGATTCCTTGGCGTTTGTGGCGTCTTGTTTGGCAGCTTGCTCGATGGTGTCTCGGACAAACTGAGCGTGAAGCACAGTGCCCAATCCGAGAGGGTGATGGATGGTGCGTTCCTCATACTCTGTCGTCACCCGCTCATCGTGACGGTACTGCGCAAGCACAATGCCCACGAGCAGCGGGTGGCCATCCTTGGCGGGCACAAACACCGGGCCGCCACTATCGCCGGCGAACGTAGTGAAATCCGCGAGAAACGTGTGATGCATCGGGATGGGCAGGAAAGGATGGCTGGCAACAATGCCCTGGCGGGCCACAGCGAAGCCGGCGCCGTTGGCCTCGAAACGCTGCGGATACGTGAGCACAAAAAGGGAACTGCAAATGTGCAACCCCGCAGCAGTCAGACCGGCCTCGTCGGCCAGGGCGGCCAAAGGTAGGGCACGGACGGGAATAGGGGGCGGCTCGGAGAGTCGCAAGACGGCCGTGTCCTCCTTGGCGTGGCGCACCCAGAGCGGTTTGCCATCGCGGCGGATAGCGAAGGTGTGATCGTGGCGTGCATAGGAGCCGTCGGCTTGCCTGTCACGCAGGACGACAATAGCCGTGTCACCCTTGGTGTGTTCGAGCACATGGGCCGCGGTCACGAGATAAAGGCTCTCGTCCGGCCCTTCCCGACGTACCATAAAGCATGTCCCGGTCGAATTCGCGTGGAACAGCTTGAACGTCGCATCAAGCATCTCCGTGGCAAAATCCGCGGCGGAGGCACCGGCACAACTGAGGATTCCAAACAGCGCGGCCAGAAAGAACTGTTTGGTGCGCAGAACGCGCAAGGGGCGACAAGGCTCAGCGATCCAGCGCCAGGGGTGCCCGGCGTGCAACAGAAATGTCATCGCGGGGGTCGCGGCATCCAGCTTGTTGGGCATCATGTCTCCGTCCTCAACTCACAGAACCATCTAATTCTTCGGCCGGGTTGGCAGGGCAACTCGGAGCATTCTAGCACGGCCCTGGGACTCGTGCGATTGAGGCAGCGTGTTCAGGCCGGCAAGGGTGCCAACACCGTGTCCTGCCGCTGATCTTCCCTGGCATCACGAAAAACGGAAGGCACCCTTGTGTCATCGTGCAGAACGACATCGGCAACCAGCACAGCGCGCTGACGATGGTGGTAGCCGTCACGAGCAACTTGCGCGTGGCTGCGTTGCCGGTCGGCGTGTTGCTGCTCCGCCGCTGGCGATAGCTCCCTTCGACGAGCAGACCGCAAAACGACACCAAGCGGCTTGGAGCCGTCGCTACGCGACGAAAGCATCTCGGAGAAACTCCCGCCGTGGGTTAAGACCTACGGCTACGTTCAGGAGGTCGCTCCGCGACTAATTCACCGTCGCTTCGCGCGGCCTTGATCATAACGTTGCGAAATGCGAGCAGTGTCGTGATCGCCCTCGAGAAGCTCCCGACGTAAGTCGGTGGGAGTGTTCCCGCCCCTGCACCTAGACGATGCACCGCGAATAGGTGTGGGGCGGGAACGCTCCGCCCAGCTTACGCTGGCGGCTTCCGTGTGGCGTGCGTGGCTCCGGGGTAGGTTCGGGGCGGGACGGCTCTCCCGGCTAACGCCGGGAGCTTCCTCGGCAAAGCCTGGAAATGCGCAACTTCAAAGACGAAGGTCGGGACCCTGACGCTGCGCTGGCGCATCACTCAGAAAACGCCCTCACTCGTGGAACGCACCCTGGAAGTCACCGCAGAGGCGGCGCAGCGATTCGCCGTCACCTTCCCGCTGGATGTGGTTTTGGACGGTGAATTCGCCTCGTTCACCGGCCCCGATAAAGCCCGCACGCTGTACGACACGGTACGCGGATCGGCCAAGACCGAGACCTTCCCCGTGGCAATGGTCCGAACGTCGACGAGTGTCTTCGGTGTGGTGGCTGACTCGCCGGGCTTGTGGGAAAACCGCTGGCAGGTGTTGCTTGAGCTGGCAGGCGTCCATGGTCTGCCGACCGCCGAAGTGGACGCGCTGCTCGCCGAGCGGATCGCACGGGAAATCGTCCACGTGCCGGCCTTCAACGAGTCCATCAGCACGGTGAGTGGCCAGCCCCACGGACAGATCAAACAGCCCAGGCGAGCGGCAGGAAATAACTTACCCAACTTAATGTAGGATGGTCTTCCAAGACCGTCCTGATCGGCCTGGAAAGGCCGACCTACGGGTAAGTTATTTCCTGCCGCTCGCCTTGCCAATCTCCCTGGCATACCCCATCCGAAAAAATCAGTATAATGCACGCCGTGAGATCCTCAATGTAGTCATCACGCTCCGCCGTGATGACGTGTCGTCACGGCGGAGCGTGACGACTACTAGGCTCGCGGCACTTGTTTCTTCGTCGGTCCTTAGGAGTTTCCGCCATGAGCATCACGCTACGCAGCACCGCCTTTACCGACGGCCAAGTCATTCCGCAAGAGCACTCGGGCGATGGCCAGGATCTGTCGCCGCCCCTGGCTTGGGAAAACCTGCCGGAGGGCGTCCAGGAATTGGCGCTGATCTGCGACGATCCCGACGCCCCGACGGTCGAGCCGTGGGTCCATTGGGTACTCTACAAACTGTCTCCGACCGTGCGCGCACTTCCGGTGGGAATCTCGGCCACTTCCCGGCTTGAGTCGCCCGTGGAAGCTCTGCAGGGTCGGAACTCCTGGTCATCCGGTCGCACAATCGGCTACCGCGGCCCTGCGCCCCCGCCCGGCCACGGCGTACACCATTACCGCTTCCAACTCTACGCGTTGGACTGCAAACTTGCGCTGCATCCTGGCGTCGACAAGCGGACGTTGCTCAAGGCCATGCAGGGGCACATCCTGAGCCAAGGGGAGCTGGTGGGCACATACCAGCGGTGAGGAGACGCCGCGCGCCTGCTCGGAGTGACAGCAACACGGCTTGTTCCACCCACCCTACAAACCAAGGCAATTCACCCGCATGCGCAGCCCAACCGTCCCGCGTCAGTTCGAATTCGCCGCCGCGATTTTTCTCGGGGCGTTTTTGCTATTTCAAGTCCAGCCCTTGCTCGGCAAGACCATTCTGCCCTGGTTTGGCGGCAGCCCGGCAGTCTGGACCGTGTGCCTGCTGTTCTTTCAGGCGGTCCTGTTTCTGGGCTATGCTTACGCCCACGCGACGGTGCGATTCTGGAGTCTTCAGCCTCAAATCGCCTTGCACGTCGCCTTGCTGGTCGTAGCCGTCGGCCTGCTGCCCATCGCGCCGGCGGTCGCCTGGAAGCAGCCCGTGGAGGGCAACCCGTCGGGCTACATCCTGTTGCTGCTGACCGCTTGCGTCGGCTTGCCGTACTTCCTGCTGTCGTCGACCAGCCCCCTGCTGCAAGCCTGGTTCAGCCGCGCACATCCGCAGCAATCTCCGTATCGTCTGTATGCCTTGTCCAATCTGGGGTCGCTGCTGGCCCTCGTGTCGTATCCGTTCGTGGTGGAACCTGCGTTGAGTGTCCAACAGCAGACGCAGGTGTGGTCCTGGTCGTTCGTAGCCTTTGCGCTCGTGTCGAGTTGGACTGCCTGGCGTATGTTCCGACAGCCGTCCGGCCACGATTTCGTGTCAACCGTGCCAACCTCAGCCGGCGAGTTGACGGTCGCACGCCCGACGTGGCGTACGTTCTGCCTGTGGTTCGCGCTGGCAATGTGTCCTTCGGTCATGCTGTTGGCGACGACGGACCAACTGTGTATCGATGTCGCTGTGGTGCCGTTCTTGTGGGTGCTGCCGCTCACGCTGTACCTGGTCTCTTTCATTCTCTGTTTCCACAGTCCGCGGTGGCGACAGCGCATCTACTGGGCCACTGGCTGGGCAATGGCGGTATCTTTAGCCATCCCGGTCATGGCCTTAGGACGCAGCCATCAGGAGAGTCTGCCGATGGCTGGGCAGATCGCCGTGTATGCGTCGTTGCTGCTCTGCGGATCAATGGTCTGCCACGGGGAGTTGGCTCGGCTGCAGCCAGTTCCGGCGTACCTGACATCTTTCTATTTGGTCCTGGCGGCGGGCGGAATGGCCGGCGGACTGTTCGTTGCCTTGCTGGCGCCGGTGCTGTTTCCGCAGCGGGTGGAATTGTCGCTGGCTATGGTCGGCTGTACGGCGTTGCTGTTGCTGGTTCTGTTTTGCGATCCTTCGTCGGCGTTGTATCGTGGCCGCCCCCGGTGGGCGTGGCTGGGCTTGGCCCTGGGCCTGGTACTGCAGACCGCGACCTTGACCATCCACCACCAAACGACGTTGAAAGGCGTCGAGGTGGTACGGCGCAATTTCTATGGCGTGCTGCAAATTCGGCCGCTGATGGTCATGTCGGAGGAACCGGAGATCCTGTACCAGTTGGTGCACGGTCAAACCCTGCACGGTGCTCAATTCGCGAAGGTTGAGAAATTCAATCAGCCCACCAGTTACTACGGTCCCGAGTCGGGTGTGGGGATGATCCTGCAAGAACACCGACGGCCGCTACGGGTGGGGGCGATCGGCTTGGGTGTGGGCACGGTCGCTGCTTACGGGAAGGCCGGCGACCGCTTTCGGTTCTACGAGATCAATCCGGACGTGATCGATCTGGCCGAGCATTTCTTTCAGTATCTACCCAAGTGCCAGGCCCAAGTTGAGGTGATCCTCGGCGATGCGCGATTGAGTCTGGAGCAGGAATCGCCGCAGGCTTTCGACGTGTTGGTCGTGGACGCTTTCTCCAGCGACGCGATCCCGGTGCACCTGCTGACGCAAGAGGCTTTTGTGATCTACTGGAAACATCTTCGACCAGACGGCATCCTGGCAGTGCACATTTCGAATCGCCATCTGGATCTGCGCCCCGTGGTCACCGCCCACGCGAATCAGGACGGGACCTCCCTGCTCAGCGTGCGTTCGAAGGGCAATTCCCAACGGGGCACGCGCGATGCCCTGTGGTGCCTCTTGTCGCGGGAACAGACTCGGCTGCAGAGCTTCGCCAACCGCGACTCGATCCTACCGCCGGAGCAGCGAGAAGTCCTGTGGACGGACGATCGCAACAGTTTGTTCGATGTGCTGATCTGGAATCGCTAGTGCCCAGAGGCTACACTGCTGCTGTTCCACCGCACGCGGTTATTCTGGGCGCGGCTGTTTGTGATTTGTTTGAAAGGAGGAAAGCACCATGAATCAGAACGTTGATCGTCGTGAATTTCTACGTACCGCGGGAACTCTGAGTGCCGTGGTTGCGGCCAGTGGTCTGGCGCCGTCGTGGGCGGCGGCCGCCCCGTTGAGACTGAGCAGCCCCCAGGCGGAGAAACTCGGCTGGCGGTTGTCTTGCTCGCTGTACACGTTCCGTAGCGTCACGTGCTATGAAGCGTTGGACAAGATCGCAGCGTTGGGGATTCGGGGAATCGAGCCCGCGTTCTTCCTGCCGCTCAGCAAAGACCAACCCAACCTGAAGACCAATGAAAGCCTGGCGACGGACGTCCGGCAACAGCTGCGGCAGAAACTGGAGGAACGTGGCCAGCGGATGGTCAACTTCTATGGCAACGTGGCGGGCAACCAGGACGAGAATCGTAAGATCTTCGAATTCGCCAAACAGCTGAACGTCGAGACGATCGTCGCCGAGCCGCCGGCCGCGGCGTTTGATGGGATCGAAAAGTTGTGCGACGAGTTCCAGATCAACCTGGCCGTACATAATCACCCCAAGTCGCCGCAGTCGCAATACTGGCATCCCGACAACGTACGGAAGGTCTGCCAGGACCGTGGCAAACGGATCGGCGCGTGCTGCGACACCGGGCATTGGGTACGTTCCGGGTTGGATCCGGTGGAGTGTCTGAAGCAGATGGAAGGCCGTGTCATCACGTTGCATCTGAAAGACGTGATCGAATCCGGCAATCCCGCGGCCCGCGACGTGCCGCTAGGCACCGGCAAGGCCAACTACGCAGCTGTGCTCAAGGAACTGCATCGTCAACGTTTCCAAGGCGCGCTGTCGATCGAGTACGAACACGAGTCGCCGCAGCTTATGGACGATGTGGCGCAGTGCGTGGCCTTCGTGGAACAGACGGTCGCCCCGTGGTAGTGCGATCCCGAAACTAGCACCAAACGGTTTTTTACGGTGTGAGTGGCAAGAATGAGGTTTAACGTTGTCGCCTGGACGAGGCTTGCCTGGGGCCCGGCACTGCGGAACCGTAAAATCTCATTCTTTACGCGTCAGGACCAAGAAACCGTTTGGTGCTAGTCGGCGTCGTTCGGGGTCTGCGAGACGAACGCCCGTTCTGGGAGAGGCTCCTGCTTGGTTTAACCAAGCGCCTCGTGCGTGGGTTGGGTCGGTGTGTGGGAGTGACAGTGCTACGCGGGTCGGTGTGCAGCGTGCCGCGGGTCACTCGTTTTCTCTCTTTTTTCCAAAGGAGGTTGTGTATGAGAACTGTCAGGGTATGCGGTGCAGCCACCTTGCTGCTGGCGATGGCCGCGGCGAGCAACGCTGCCGACCTGACCAGCGGCATCGAGGTCGGCGGCAACATCGGGGCCTACTCGGCCACCAAGTGCGGCGGTATCGACGACGGCGTCGCCGGCGGGAAATCGCTGTGCTATACGTGAAAGCTCGGTGGTCGTCCCGTGATCTTCGTGTTTGCGAAGACACCGGGGGACGCTTTGGCCAGTTTGGTCAAAGAGCTGGAAAAAGTGGTTGTCGCCAACGCCGAAAAGAAGCTCGCTGCCGTGGTCAACTATACGGGTGAGCCGACCGACGACTTCCAAGCGAAGATCGCCGGCGGAGGTCACCGTCATGCACTACCGGAAGAAGGAGGTCAAGTACAACTTTGCGAGCGACAAGGCGGGCCTGAACCAACAGGCCATCCGGGCGATTGTCGAGGGGGTCAAGCAGATCCTCGTGGAAGAGCAGAAACCCGAAAAGCAGCCGGACACGAAGCCCGACAAGAAGTCCGAAGAAGCGAAGACTTGATTGTCCAATCAATCGACTAAGGGAAGCGACCTAACCATCGGGCTGGTCGCTCCCTGTTTTTGCTTCCCTCCGAGTACGTTTGCGTTTGCGACCGAAGGCTCGTCCGAATCGGATCCCGCAGCCATGTCAGCCCCCACCGATTCCTGCAGTCCACTCACTGCGACGGCACCCTGCGCGCGGCAGCGAGGTGCGCCAAACGCCAGGACGCCAAACGATTCGGCCGCGGAGCGGCGACGGAAGGGAGCCGTCTGGAAACGGGGTATCGCCACGTGTGTCATCGGCCTGCTGGCCGTCGGATGCCAGCCCGCCAAGTCTCCGCCGGAGACCGTCCAAGTAGCGTCTCCTGCGTCAGACGCAACTGCATCGCCGCCGTCGCCAGCCACCACGACCGTGTCGGTCGACATTCAGTCCTGGTCGCAGGTCCAGGACTGGATCAAGGCCCAGCGCAGCAAAGTCGTCGTGGTCGACATCTGGTCGACGTACTGCATGCCGTGCATGCGGGAGTTTCCACAGCTGGTCGCGTTGCACCGTCGGCAGGCAGACGACGTCGCCTGTATCTCCGTGGCCGCGGACTACTTCGGCGACCCGCATGAGCCGCCCGATGCGTTCCGCGA
This sequence comes from Planctomycetota bacterium, assembly GCA_026692885.1. Next base: position 12,902 of record JAPLNJ010001043.1, read on the forward strand.
CAAGGTACTGGGCTTCCTGCAGAAACAACAGGCCACCTTTCCCAACGTGATTTGCAGCGATCCCGACGAGCAGTTGTTCAAGCAACTCGAAGCCGTCGGGGTCCCGACCGTCTTGGTCTATGATCGCGAGGGAGTGCTGCGCAAGAAGTTCACGCACGACGAGGAAGCGTATGGAGCGGAGGGCTTTACTTACGCGCAGCACATTACGCCGCTGGTTGAGGAGTTGCTGAAGAAGTAGCGGTCGCTGGTGAGCACACAATCGTGGGGTGCCAACCAACTGCTGTAAACATCTTTTCAGCCAGGCAAACGCAGAAAATACAAGCACGACGCGCAAGCGAGTGG
>JAPLNJ010001044.1 GCA_026692885.1 Planctomycetota bacterium
CTATGTCACCGCCCTGGCCAGTGCCGTCAAACCTGGAGGCAGGCTTTTCTTGTGCTGTTTCAGCGACCAGGAACCGCCCGGCCAAGGCCCACGCCGAGTGTCACGTCAGGAACTCCACGACGCCTTCGCCCAGGGCTGGCACGTGGAGTCCATCAAGGAAGCACGATTCGAGCCCCGAACTGACTTGGAAGGCGTGCAGTTCAGCGACGGAGGTCCACGGGCCTGGTTCTGTGTCATTCGGAGGTCGGCTTGAGTTGGGGGGCGGAATAACGTCATCGGCCAGTCTCCATGGAAACCATGCCCGACCAACTCCAAGTCAGGCGGGGTGAACTGGCTGCCCTCCAGGCGTGAAGGATGTTCACATCCACTTCCACGTGATGGTGGAGGGCAAGAACGGATTCCTCGCCCCGGTGATCTTCAGCCCCGATGTGGTCCGTCAGTTTCACGCCAAGTCGGGCGGCTTCGGCAAGGATGATGGCACGGCGATGCCGCCGTGCATGGGATACCGGCTTCGTGCCGAGGATAATCCCTTCGGGACCGGGGCTCAGGAGCGGCTGTAGTCAGTTGGGCTGGTTCGGCATCCGGCACCGGCGACATCGTTTGACGTGGAGGAGGCGTAGGAAGCCCGCCAGGGGTTCCAGGATGCCCCAGAATCGACGCAAACGTCGAATAGGGGTTTCTGGTGGTCCTGAATGATTTTATGATTGAATAGAATTATTTCCATCGGCGGCAAATCCTTGGGCGGACGGGCAGTGGAGTTTTGTTGGCAACCTCACCGGCCGTTTTCTTGACACCCTATACGGCCGCCCCGTCATTTCCGCCGTGGCACTGACTCGCTTGGCGGCACCTCTCCCCGCAGCAATCGACCGCCCATGCCCGTCAGCCAGAGGTAGTGATCGCTGGGCAGCCCTTCGTAGGTCAGGAACGGACTTGTTCCAGCAGGAGGCGAGTTCGTGCATTTGAAGATGGCCGTGCCTTCATCCATCTCATCAAACATCGCCTGATAAATCATCGTGGCACCGGCTTTCTTCGCCTGCACGTACTGTGACCACAGGAACTGCCCTTTCTGTCTGGGGATTTGGTCCAGCGGAGCATCCGGTTTCATGTTGTGCCAGCTAAAACCTGGGAAGACCACGGGCAGGTACTTCTTCCCATGCTGCTCGCACCACTCAAAATCCGGCCTCCACCGCTCCTCGGCGTGCTTGCCGATGGACTTCAGCGAGCCGTACCGGCCGACCGTCCACGGGCTTACGATGTCTGCCTGAAGGATGACCTCGTGCAACTGCTTGTCGCTCAGACTGTCCCGGTCCAGCGTCCGCCAGCCCGTGGGGGCCCCCAACATCACCGTGCAGCCACCGTACTGCTTGTCGTGCTTCAAGAACTGAACGAGTTCCCCACATTCGGCCAGCGTGTATCGGCGACCATCATTGAAGCCGACGCCCCAGACAGCAACGACCGGTCTTCCGCCGTCACGCAAGTAGGCCCGATCCTTTTCGTCCCTGCCCAGTCGCATCCGCTCCACCAACGATTTCCAGTCGTCTATGACGTGGGTCATCTGACCGGCCCGCAACCCCGACAGGTCGTACATCACCGCATAGGCACGGCCATGAAGATTGGCCCCCTCCCGGCAGTGCATTAGCACGGAATTGAAATGGTTCAGATTCAAGGGGTGGTATGTCTCAACAGCAAATCGCTGGACAAATACGCCGTCGATTCCGTACTCCTTCATCCAGCCGAAGTGACGCAGCACGGTCTTGCGGCAAAACGAACTGAACACGCTGGCAACTGACCCATCGGCGTGCCGAAATGCTGTGGCGAACTTCTCGTCGTCGTCGAGTTCGCTCATGTCGGGCCACAGGTCGATGTTGCAGGAGCCGGGCTCGAAACGGCCACGGCGACTGTAGTGTGTCCAGCCCCGTTGTGCGCCGTCATCGGGGGCTGTGAACCAACCCTGGTAACCGCACATGACCTTGCCAACCAGGGCGCTCGTATCGACACCACGGACGGAGACACCATCGTAGGGCTGCATCCGGGCGGTGACCTCAGCCATCGTTGGAGGTTCGCCGTGTGCCGGGCCAACCAAGCACAGGAGCGACAGGCAAGCAATAGCGGTGTTACGCATGGGGATCTTTCGTCAAATGGGTCGGCTCCACAACCAGGCTACCGAACCTCATTTTTCCTTGGGTTGTTCGAAGTAGAGAAACCCGTAAGCCAGAATCCGCAGGTTGAACAACGTAGTGAAAATACCCAGCTTTTCGTGTATTTCCGTCCTGAGTTCCGGCCAGGGCGACCAGTGCTTTCTCATCCAATCCATCAACTCCTCTGCTTTTGCGTCCCAGTGCAAGAGATCTT
>JAPLNJ010001045.1 GCA_026692885.1 Planctomycetota bacterium
GGGGATGAGCCTGCCGCTCGGCACGTCGCCACAGCAGGTCCGAGACCGGCGTCCGTTCTTCAGCGAATTCGTGCTGATCGACGCCACTCTGTGGCTGGTGCTGTTGGGAGTGCTCGCGACCCTCGCGGTCTGTCTGCCGGCGGAAATCGGGATCCAGGCCGATCCGCTCAAACCCGCTCCCGATGGCATCAAACCGGAATGGTATTTTCTCTTCTTGTTTCAGACGCTGAAGCACGTCCCCGAGACGTTAGGCGTGGCCTGGTTTGCCCTGGGCGCGCTGTTCTTTCTTGGCGTTCCCTGGCTGGATCGCAACGCCAACCGCCAACGGCGAAGCCCCCGCTTTACGGCGGTGTTTCTCGCCCTGCTGACCTACGCGCTGGTGTTCGAGACTTGGGCCTGGCTGGCTCCCGGCGTGAAACGCTCGCAGGACGAGCTAGTTGCCGAAACCTACCGCCTTTCCACGAGTCTGCTCTCCCTGGTTCTTTTCTGGGGGCTGATCGGTTTTCTGCTCTTCTGCCTCCGGCAACTCCTGTGCGAAAATACCCGAATCCGAAAGCTCTATCAACAGGACTTGTCGATGACTGGTCCTGGGAAGAAGGAAGATGCCCAGCTCAACGTCTGATCCCATCCGCAGAACGGAGGCCGTCGAGATGATTTCCGAGGCCGAGGCGCGCTTCGAACGCTGGCGAAAGACGTTCGGCGCGTTTTTCACGCCGGTCGTCTTCGCTCTGGCTTCTTCATCATTCTGATCAGCCTGCGCGTGCTGTGCCCGCTGTTGGGGTTGGGTCAGTAGCCGGGCCCGTCTGCGGTTCCACACAGGTCCGGGTATTGGCCGTATTCCCGCAGGGCACGCAGCATGGCGGCATAGTTTTCCGGCCGGACGCCGCGATGGATGGTGTTGCTGGAGGACAGGATCAGACCACCGCTTCGAGCGCCGCCAAGCAGGCACTGCCGCACCTCCTCGGCCACCTCCTCCGGCGTGCCGTTGCACAGCGCGCCCGTGCAGTCGATGTTGCCTTTCAGGCAAATTTTTGAGCCATACTTCGCCTTCATGTCGGCCATCTGGTAGCCCGCGCCGGGATCGATCGGGTCGAGACAGTCGATGCCGCACTCGATCCAGAAGTCGATCAGCGGGTCGATGTTGCCGTCGCAATGCTTGATACAGAGGTAGCCCAATTCCTGGTAGCCCTGCAGGACCCGCTGGAACTGCGGCCCGATCAGTTCGAAATAGGTCTCCGGCCGGATCAGCAGGCCGTTGGCGTTGGCCACGTCGTCCGTGGTCGCCACGATTTCGGCACCGTAGCGTTGCTTGGCCACGGCCGCCAAGTCCAGGTTGAACTGCACGACGCGCGTGAGCAACTCGGAGAAGGCTTGCGGTTCCAGCAGCAAGGCCATCAGCGAATCTTCGTAGCCCAACAGGTCGCGCATGTCGGAGAAGCCGTCCCGGAGATTCAAGACCACCGCGCGCTGGTCACCAAATCGCTGCAGAGCCCGCTCGAAGGTGGCGAACCGCTGGGGAGCCGCCGGGTCGGGGAACTGGTAGCTGCGGTGGCTGACAACATCCGCGATGGGACTTTCCAACAGCGCCGGCAGGCAGTCACCGGTCAGCAGCCGTTTGATCTGCCACTCGTCGACCAGCGTCCTGTCATCGAGGAACTTGCGTTCGTAGTCGGGTCGGACATTGATGCCGTCCAGATCCAGTCGGTCGACGATCTCCAGCGGGTCATCGCTGCCGACCAAGGCTTGGCCCACGGTCGCATCGATGAACCATTCGAAGGTCGGCACCGCGTCCGGGACACCCCGCTGGAGCGCCCGGAGAATTCGTTCTTTTCCAGTCATCGGCCAAGTGTCTCCCTTCCGAGGTCAGATTGTCGACAAGCATTTCAAGGAAGCCCACGGAGAAGAAACTAACCACGGATGACACCGATGACACGGATGAATTCAAGAAAACGGATGAATTCAAGAAAGATGTTCTTCTTCTGTAGCCTTGTCTGATCCGTGTTATCCGTGGTCAAATCACCGGGTCCACGTCGCGGATGGCTGCGGTCATCAGCCCTTGGGATCGTGGGGATTCGAGGGCCTCATGAACTTCAGGCCGGCGAGTAGGGCAAAGGCCAGACAACGCGGTCAGGCCACGAGCCGCCGGATTGCTCCCGCGGCTCGCGGCCTTTGGTGATTCGCGAACCACTGGAGGTCGCCCAAGGATCCCCTCGCCTCCGGCTCGTTTTCACTTCAGAAGCTGATGGACCAGGTCGGCAGAACCTGCGGTTCCATCCTCGACGCTGACCTGTCTTGGGACAAGGGTCGAGGAATCTTGAGCGAGGCGCCGAGGGGAGCGTTCCGCGTCGTCGGCGGAGTGTGAGTGGTCTGGTCCGCCGCCGGCGGACTGGGGGGAACCGGAGCGGGATCGGTCTCGGCAGTCGGAGCGGGAGGTGCCAGAGCGTCCGGAGCGGGCGGCGCAGGCGGCGCGGGGTCCGCGGCAGGCGTCGGAGTCGCTCGGCCCCCACCCACGCAAGCGTTGCAGTTCGGAGCAGCGGACGGGGCGTGTAGGCTCGAAAACAGACCGCACACGTTCGCTTTCAGGCAGCGCAGCCGCTCGCCGAGGGGCGGGAGGCAAGGAGTCTTGGGCCAAGCATTGGCGATGGGACCGCAGCAGCCCGATCCACAGCCTCCGGCGAGGGGTACGCAACTCGGCTTGCAGCCGCCTCGCTTCCAGCCGTGGCCCAGGTCGTCGAACAGCTTGGCGTGATGATCCTTGGTCTCGCAATAGTCCGTCCACAAGCAGGCGGCGGGAGCCTTCTGCTCGCAGCAACTGCCCATGAACCCCGTGCCCCGGTAGCTACTGAAGCCCGCGGGATAAGCCTCCGCGGGGTAATCGGCGTACCACGTCTGACCACTGGCAGTGGTCTGCAGCGGTAGCCCGGAGTGAGTCTCGGCGGCCAGGTTCGGACGGGTGACTTCAGCGGCCAGCGCGGAAGCGGCCAGCGTCAGGACCGCCGCGACGGGGAGCAGATGGAACCACCTCATTGCTAAGTCCCTCCCTTTACAAGCGAATTCTTCAGAAGCAAACCGACGGACGCCGGGTGCAACTGTTCCTTGCCGAGGAGTCTCTCCTCGCGCACCACGCCTCGCTCGAAGCGTGGCAGGCGCCCCGCTATCCGTCTTGGCAAGCATGCCCGCCACTTGCCACCCGGACAAATCCGGACGTTGCCTTTTCGCAACATTGTTGTGTGTCCGGCCCGGTGGCGCCGGTTATAGCATGCGTTGCTGTCCGGGATCGGCTCGTCTACAATATCGGCGATTCATCCAACAGGTCACTCATCCAGGAGCTTGCACCCATGTCTGCCGAGCATACCCCGATTTCCCGCCGTGAATTTGTCTATCAGACAGGCGCCTTGGCTGGCGGCACGCTGCTCGCCGCGACAGCCGCTGGCAACTGGGCTGCCGCGGCAGATCGCTCGCCCGGCGAACTGGCCCGCCGCACCCTGGGCCGGACGGGTGTTTCGGTCACAGCCCTGACCCTGGGCACGGCCCCCTGCGGGTTCGCCAAACCCCATTCACCCCAGAACGTCGCGGATTGCGTGAACGCCGCGATTGACTTGGGGATCAATGCGGTGGACACGGCTCCCGCTTACGACGTGGGCGAGGAGGGCGTCGGCCTGGGACTGGGAAAACGCCGCAAGGAAATCTTCCTGTCGACCAAAGTCCTGGCCGACACGGTGGCCGACGCGGAGAAGATCTTCAGCAACTCCTTGAAGACGCTGAAGACCGATTACGTGGACTTGGTCTACCTGCATCAGCTCGGCGACCGCAAAGTCGACGTCGCGATGGAGCCCGAGGGCGTGTACACGTGGCTCTTGAAGCAGAAGCAGGCCGGCAAGATCCGCTTCGTAGGCATCTCCGGCCACAACCGGCCTGGCCGCTACGCCCAATTTCTCAATTCCGGCCTGGTCGACGTGCTGTTGACGATCGTCAATTTCGCGGATCGGTTTACTTATAACTTCGAGCAAGACGTATTGCCCATCGCCCAGAAGAACAACGTCGGCATCGTGGCCATGAAGGTCTTCGGCGGTTCTCGGAAGATGAACTACCCGGACCCGAATTGTCCTCCCCAGTTGGATGTCAAGTATCTGGACTTGGCAGTACGGTACGCGCTGGGGGTGCCGGGCGTGAGCACCCTGAACATCGGCGTGCACAACGTCCCGCAGTTGCGCCGGAACGTGGAGATGGTGAAGAACTACCAGCCCCTGGCGGCCGAAGAGTTGGCGCGGTGCCAGACGCTGGGCAAAGAGCTGGCGGCCGAGTGGGGCGCCCATTTCGGACCGCTCGTCCAGCATCAGTCACCGCGGCCCGGATTGGTCTGATCCGCACTCAGGGCTTCTCACTGGGCGGCCGCTTCTCCTCCCGCAGCCGCTTGGCGAGCGCCGGGATCTGCGGGAACGGCGTGTGGGGCTCGGCTTGATACCAGCACCAAACGGTTTTCGGGGTTGTCGGTGTCAAGCATGGGATTTTACGGTTTCGCATAGACGAACCGCCAGCTGGGGTCAGACGTACAGATTTCAGTTTTCGCGGGCAGAAGGCTTTCCGTATGCTTTTGGGCACACGACCGCGAAAACTGAAATCTGTACGTCTGACTTGGCGTGTTCAGTTTGTCTGATTTTGCCCTGGATTGGTGTTTTCCCGAATGCCTGAATCTGTTCCATTCTGATTTGTCTCGCGGAGTGATTACGAAATCCAGGATGACCGAATGACCCCTGGGGGCACCCCGGATCGTGATCCACAGGTGTTCGCCCCAAAGGGGCAGCCACATAGCAGCCCAGGGCAAAGCGGAGCGGCGTAGCCGCGTAGCGCCGCCCTGGGTTATGAGAGGATTGAGAACACTAGCCCTGAAGGGGCGAAACAAGCCTTGGCGCATCGGACGAACGATGTGTGCGGGATGAACCGATTTGTTTCGCCCTTTCAGGGCTACCGTGCTGAATCGAACCCATACCCAGGGCGTCGCTCTGCGGCTGTCGCCGCGACGCTCTGCCCTGGGCTGATTTGTTTTGGCCCCTTTGGGGCGGAAGAGTAGTGGATCACGCCTGCCTCCGCCGGGAAGTCTTCCCCAGCCCCAAACGCGGAATAGAACCGGGATCAAATCAATTGGCCTTGACAGGTACAAACTGAACACGTTAGACCCGACGCCGCTTCATCGGCCTCCGTTGCGTCTGCCTAATGTTGGGCTGTGCCCACTACACTCTGCTGAAACTAGCTCAGCCCTGAGGCTGGGACAGCGACAGATGTTGCTGACGATGCGAGTGGGGTCGTCCAGCAGGGGACGGAAGTCCTTAATCTCCGGTGTGTCCCTTCGGCGTGGGCGGTTCCTGGCGGCTCGACGCATCCCACACTTTCACGGTCCAGTCCTGGCTTCCGCTGACGATCTGCGTCCCGTCCGCGCTGAACGCCACGCTGGTGAAATTAGACGGGATAGGCCCAATTACTTATTGGTCTGCACCGTCTATATGCACGGGGAAGAAATGGCATCACCTTCATCAACAAAGCACTCCTATTCTTTCGGCCGAACCTTGTCTTGATCAGTGCTCGCCTTTGACCATTCTTCTTGAGTGAGAACTCCTAAACTACCGTTAACAAGACGCGTGCCGGATCTGCTTTGGAGCCAGAGCGACATATTCCCGTTTGAAATGGGTGGCACTGATGTTAGATCCCATAACTCTACGTCGCCCCTTTTGCCAAAGCTTAAGATGGGGCTGCCGGAGCCGAAAAACAAGGTATCCCGTCCGAACAATGAATTTGCTATTTGGATCTTTGAAACCATATTCCCAGCACTGTTCCACAGCGACAAAGAGTCACTTGAGAAGATTACAACCATTGAACTGTCCGTACTCAGCATTACAGACTCAATGTCGTCTGGTGAGAGGATATTGCGAATTGGTCGGTCGGTCGAGAAATTCCAAAGTCTTACGTTCTTGTCCTCACTCCATGTCAACACAGCCTTTTCGTCGTCACTAAACATTGCGCCCAAAACGACACCCTCGTGCTTAAGCAATTGAATCGGCCTGCTGCCCGTTGCAATATCCCAAAGTGCTACGGTGTTGTCCTCGCTCCATGTCAGGACCCGGCTTTCATCGCGCGAAAACACTGCGCCTCGAACCGCGTCTTGATGCCTGTACACAGAGAGTGGCGTGCGGACCGCAGTGTCCCAGAGCGTTACACAGCCATCTCTGCTCCACGTAAGTAGTCTGGCTTCGTCTCTACTCAAATGAGCACCATGCACAGGGGCCTTGTGCACGAATCTCCAGATTTCGCGCCCATTTCTATCCAGAAAACGAACCGTGTCACCTTGCCACATCAGAATTCGCTTTTCATCTCTACTGAAGACCGCGTTAGACATTCCAGAGTTTTCATTGCTCAAGGAGACGGGGGTTACGTCACTAAGCAACATGCGTGCCATCAGCTGCGAGTGTGTTGATTTAGCGAGATCGTCGAATCGGTCAGCCGCTTGAGCAAAATAGTGTGCCGCGCGCAGCAAATTCCCAAGACCACGCTGAATCTCGGCATTAGTTGCATCACTTTGAGCCAGTGCCGTTCTTAGCTTATTGAGCGTTTTGACAAGTGTCTGCTGTCGCTCTTCGGCTATAAAGTACGCCCAAAGAGCGAAAGACGGAGAAACAAAATGGTGACGGTTGAGAAACTCGGCGGCAACTGGGTCATTGTCGGTGGACACGGGATGCCTGCCCCTGATGAAAGTAGCCGTTCTCCCGCAGCACAAGAGACCGCGTTATCGCTGGACCGGGAATTCTGGACGGGCGACTGTTGGGCTCGTCAATACGGTTTCGCAAAGCAGTTCGCCATGAAGGAAGAGGCCGAGACCTATCTCGCCCAACATCGGCACGAGATGGCCTGATTCCGTCGTAGATGCTACGGTATTACTACCGCAACGCCGCTTGAGCGAACACCACCGAGATCTGCCTCAGCCGGTGCCACCGCGTTACCAAAACGTCCCCAATCGCATGGCGAACACACTGGCGGAACTTGCGCCCGTGTTGGGCTCGTTGGGCTGGTCGTAAGAGTAGTTGAACATGACCCGCAGCCGGTCCGCCAGGTACCAGTTCACTCCGAAGGTGGCCTGAGGCAGCAGGATGCCGACCGACTGTCCCTGAGGGCCGATCGGGGTGTGGGGATCAGAGTAATCCAAGTAAGAGAAGCGGGCGGTCAACTCCAGCGCGCCGTAGCCCAAGGGTTTGCAGGATTGCGGTGTTGAGAAGCAACGCAGCAGCGGTCGCTCCACGGTGACTGGTCCGAAGACGCCGTTGCGTTTCTGGTAGCTCCGCTTCTCGCCCGTGAGGAAGTACCCGGCATCGACGTGACTGCCCTGGAAGAAAATCGGATCTCCACCGCGCTGGTCGATGAGCGAGCCGTACCATTCCGCCTGCATCCAGTACGAACCGTTGATCAAGGCCAACTGCAGATTGCCCAATTGCTGAAAGTCTGCCGGGATGCGAATCCTGGGCATAAACGGCGAGGCGGACGAATCGCCCAGGTCCAGCAGCGGTGAACTGGGCTGTTGATTGATTACCACCACGCCGCGGTCGGGCAAACGTGCGGACAAGGCGAGACCTACATGGAGCAGGCGTTCGCCCTCGTCTTCATAACGCAACAGCCCCGTCCAGCGTCCCGTCACCGCGGTATCGCTACCGTCACCGCCCTGCAGGTCGGACGAGTCCGTTCCGGACTGGAAGACGCCGATCGCAAACGTCGAGTCTTCCGCAGGGGTACAGCGAAAGTACCCTAAGCCCCAATTGCGCGCCGGATCGAGGTCGTTGATCGGCGATCGTTCGAGGAATGCGAACGTGTTGGCGCTGGTGCCGCCCTCCAAGCTGAATGGTTCGCGCAGGTGGCCTACTCTGAATTCGCCGCTTCCTTGCAGGTCGCCCCAACCTGCAAACAAATCGCGGAGCACAACTTGGCCGCTGGCTAAGTCGATCTCGGCGATATACCGGGAGTCGGTCCCGAGCTTCCCTTCGACGCCAATCCGTGCGCGGCGCAAGCCGACGACATCTGGCAAGTCACCGAAGGTAGCCGTATTGGCGGGGCTCTGGCCGGCCCAAATTGCGTCCGAATCGACGCGTCCCCGCAGATGAAATGCTGATTCGGTGATCGCACACCAGTCGCGCACGCTACGCGGGCGTGGCGATGGCTGTTGATCTGAGCCCGCAAGGCCATCCTCGATCAGTTCCTCGGACGTGAACCCGTCGTCGGGAGTTTTGGCTTGTTTGTCGGTTGCCGAAGACGCAGGCGTCCCATCCTGAGCGGGCAGTGTCTGGGCCCGGACCGCGCGCGTACCCGAGATGGCCGCAAAGGCCAACAGCGAGACGAGGGTGAACCGAATGAAACGTGAAACCACTATTCGCCTGCCTGAAGAGAAGTGCGTCGAGTCCCAAACCATGGACTCTCGCTAGCCGAAGACAATCCTTCATCTTTATCGGAGGCATGATCCGCGTGGAAAGAATCAGACTAATGGAAATATTGAGCACAGTCATTTCCCGCAGGCACTTCGCGACGAATCGCGATGGGCAGCCACGCACGGCTGCCCAACTAAGCCTTGGTGCTAGCTTCCTGAGCTAGTCCTTGACCGTCGAGATTGAAGGACGCTGGCCGTGGCAAGCACGCGTCGACACGTCCCAACCTGATCGCTAGCGGGCTGCGACGACCCTCAGCTACGGCTCTTACGATGTCTTCGTCCAAGAGATCACCGCGGTCTGCCAGGGTGACACGTCCAGGAACAAGCCGCGAGAGTGCAGTTCGTTGCCGTCGCGGTCGTAAACGGCCGCGCCCAGCTGATCCTGCAGCCGCCACGAGCTGCCGGCAAGATCGGTGAACGGAAGCTGGACGTAGCATTGGCTTTGGTTGGCTGCATAATTTACCACCACCAACAGCCGATCTTCGGCGGGGCCGTGCCAGGCGAAGGCCACGAAACAATCCCAGGTCCAGTTCAGCGTCCGGGATGTCGTCCAGCGTGGCGGGCTTGCCCAGAGCGTGGGACAATTCGGTCAACCAGACGCGCGTGTTGATCTGATAGAGCGAGGGATAAGCGGGTAAAGCCTTTATTTCTGCACATCCCCTGCCTGCTTGCCACGGACGAAGGCCGCAGCCTTGCCAGCCTCAAGCAATTCCTTCGCATCGAGCAATCCGAAAAGCTGGATGGTCTTGGCCACGACGCCTGTCCAGCCAGTTTGATGGCTTGCACCAAGCCCCGCGCCGTTGTCGCCGTGGAAGTACTCGTAGAAAAGGATGTGGTCGCGCCATTGGGGATCGGATTGGAACTTCTCCGTGCCGCCGTAGACAGGTCGCCGGCCGTGCTCGTCGCGCAGAAAGATGCGGGCGAGCCGATCGGCTATCTCTTTGGCCACATCGAAGAGATTCATCATCTTGCCGGACCCCGTGGGGCATTCGACCGTAAAGTTGTCGCCGTAGTACAGGTGGAACTGCAGGAGGGCCCGGATGATCATAGCGTTCACCGGCATCCAGACGGGGCCGCGCCAGTTGGAATTGCCTCCGAACATGCCCGTGTTCGACTCGGCCGGCAGGTAGTCCACCCGGTACTCCTGGCCTTGCACGTGAAAGACGTACGGATGTTGCTCATGGAACTTCGAGATCGAGCGGATGCCGTGGGGGCTCAGGAATTCGTTCTCGTCGAGCATCTTTGACAGAACCCGGCGAAGCCGTTGCGGGTTGAGCAGGGCCATGATCCCTCGCTCGGCCACGCCCAGGTGTCCCTGCCCCGTAGGGTGGGTGGACTCCAGAAGCTCAGGCATTCGCCGCAAGCGATTTTGGATCTCAGCCATCGCCCGCGGAATGCGCTCCCGCTGCCACTTTTCGATTACCGAGGTGGCGCACAGGGGCAGGAGCCCCACCATCGAGCGCACCTTGAGCCGCGTGGTGCTGCCGTCGGGGAGCACCAGCAGGTCGTAGTAGAAGCCGTCCGCCTCGTCCCACATGCCGTCCTGACCCGGCCGATTCATGGCCGCAGCGATATATTGGAAATGCTCCGCGAACTTTACGGCCAGGTCTTCGTAGGTACGGTCATGGGCGGCGAGTTCGATGGCGAGTTCGCACATGTTCTGGCTGAACAACGCCATCCATGCCGTGCCGTCCGCCTGCTCCAGGTGGCCCCCGGTGGGCAGCGGCGCGCTGCGGTCGAAAACGCCGATGTTGTCGAGGCCCAGGAAACCGCCCTCGAACACGTTCTTGCCGAACCGGTCCTTGCGGTTCGCCCACCAGGTGAAGTTCAGCAGCAGTTTGTGGAAGGCCGATTTGAGGAAATCGACATCGGCCTCACCTCGCAGGGCCTGCTCGGTGCGGTGCAGGAACAGGGTCGCCCAGGCGTGGACCGGGGGGTTCACGTCGCTGAAGTTCCACTCGTAGGCGGGCATCTGGCCGCTGGGATGCAGGTAGAGGCCGTGGAGCATCAGTCCCATCTGCTGCTTGGCAAAGTCGGGGTCCACGATCGCCAGCGGGAGCGTGTGGAAGGCCAAGTCCCAGGCCGCATACCAGGGGTACTCCCACTTGTCAGGCATGGAGATGATGTCCTCGTTCAGCATGTGGAACCACTCCGAGTTCCGAGAGTTGCGATACCCTGAATGGAGTGGGTTGGAGTGGTGCTCGTCCAGCCAGTTGTCACCGTCGAAGAAGAAGAATTGCTTGCTCCAGAGCATGCCGGCGAGGGCCTGACGCATCACGTTGGCCGCGTCTTCACTCGCAGATGGCGGCGTGACCGACTTGTAAAATTCATCGGCTTCACGAAGCCTGTCAGCGAAGACTTCCTCAAATGACTTTCCAAAGGGTTCGCTCTTCTGGTCTGGAGCAGTGTTGGAGAGTCGCAGGCGAATCACTTGGGTCTGACCGGCACCGACATTGACTTGGTAGTGCGCCGCGACCTTGGTGCCCTGCTGCTCTGGATTCACCGCGCCCTGGTGGCCCTGCACCACGCAGTTGTTGATGCCGTCCTTGACGTAGGGGCTCTCGTTCTGCTGTCGTCCGGGGAAAAGCCGCTCGTGGTTGGTTTCGTTCTCGGTGAACAGGAGCGGCACATCCCCTTCGCAGGCAAGGATGAATTCACCCAGCAGCGGATGAGCTGCCGCGACCGCGCTCGCGCCTGCCGGTGCCTTGATCTGCCGGAGGTTTGGTTTCCCAGGAGAGCGGTTAGATTCGGCAATCCACGACGACCAGTCGTTCCGGAACCACAGCGTCGGCAGGAGGTGCAACTCAGCCGCTTCCGGTCCCCGGTTGGCAGCGGTGATGCGCACGAGAATGTCATCCAGACCAGCCTTGGCGTACTCCACGAAGACGTCGAAGTATCGATCCTCATTGAAAACGCCGGTGTCGAGGAGTTCGTACTCCATGTCGTTGCGGTTGCGCTGGCGGTTCGTCTCCAGCAGGTCGGCGTAGGGATAGGCCGCCTGCGGATACTTGTAGAGATACTTCATGTACGAGTGGGTCGGCGTGCTGTCAAGGTAGAAGTAATACTCTTTGACATCCTCGCCGTGGTTGCCCTCGCTGTTGGTCAATCCGAAGAGCCGCTCCTTGAGAATGGGATCCTTCCCGTTCCACAGGGCCAGCGCGAAGCAGATCCGCTGCTTGTCGTCGGAGATGCCTGCCAGGCCGTCTTCACCCCAGCGATATGCCCGAGAGCGGGCCTGATCGTGGGTGAAGAAATTCCAGGCGTCACCATTCTCGCTATAGTCCTCGCGCACTGTGCCCCACTGGCGCTCGCTCAGGTAGGGTCCCCATTTTTTCCACGCCACGCCTTGTTCTCGCGCTGCCTTCAACCTCACTTGTTCTTGGCTCACTGGGTCCACGCCTCCCCGTAATCAAGGTCACTGCTGGGCTGCCATCCGCCGACCGTTGCCCGTCGGGTTGCTCTTATCAACTTAGCTCCTCGTTACCCAAATGGTGTACAATCAGCGATTCTCACTGTCTCAAGAGGCCGCAAATTGGCGCGCAGCCTTCAGTGAAAATAGGCAGTTTTTGTCAGGAACGCCAGCTCGATAGCCGATTAATCGAGATAACCCTCAGACTGGGAGCTTGGAAGCGTTGCAGAATTCACCGGAATTCTGGCCGTTTCGCAGTGCGGCCGTTGCCCCGCCTCCACCCGAAATCTGGCGATTTCGGCTACTTCTCGTCGAAATGCGCAACTTCAAAGACGGGGAGCACCCCGCCCGTCTCGCGGTCTTTTCCCGCCGGGCAATACCTGCGCGAACGGAGGAACCCCGATGACTTGGCTGCGGCGTTATCATATTCGGCATTATGTCGAGAACTCCCTCTGGATCCTGCCTCTCGTCGGTATCGTGGCAGCGTTGATGAGCGCTCGGTTCCTACACTGGATCGAGGTCGCGATCGGTTGGGAATCGGACTTTGATCCGGACACCGCGCGGGCCGTGTTGGGGACGATGGCGTCCTCGATGTTCACGTTCATTGTGTTCGTCTGCTCCGCCCTGTTGGTCGCGTTGCAATTGGCCAGCGCCCAGCTGACGCCCCGCATCATCGCCATCGCGTTCAAGAATCCCGTCACGAAGGTTTCGCTGACGGTGTTTGTCTTCACCTTCACCTTCACGCTGGCGGTCCTGGTCCGCATCGGGACTTCCGTTCACTTTCTGACGGCGGCAGTTGCGGCTTACAGTAGCCTGGCGTGCTTGGGCGTCTTTCTGTACCTGATGGACTACATCGGCAAGTGGTTACGGCCGAGCGGGGCTTTGCGGGCGGTCGCCTTTCTGGGGCGTCAAGTCATCAAGAGCGTCTATCCGCGGCTGCTTACCGAAGCTCAGGACGCAACCCCGGGGCCGGCCGACATCCCCGCCGAGGAGCCCACCGCCACCATTGCAAACCCCGGAGACGGCGTGGTCCTGGCCTTCGACATCGAGGGGCTCATGGGCTTGGCTCAGCGTGCCGACTGTGTGATTGAACTGGTGCCCCAGGTTGGTGATTTCGTGGCGGCCGGAGACCCCTTGTTCCGCATCTTTCAGGGTGGAGCGACTTTACCGGAAGAAGCCTTGCGACAGTCCGTGGCCTTGGGCCAGGAGCGCACCTTGGAGCAAGACCCGACCTTTGCGTTCCGGATCATGGTGGACATCGCCTCCAAGGCACTGTCCCCGGCAATCAACGACCCGACCACCGCAGTCCTCGCCATCGACCAGATTCAACACCTCCTGCGAAACGTGGGCCACCGGTGTCTGGACGACGAGCGGGTACGAGACGCGGCCGGCCGGCTGCGTCTCGTGTACCGAACGCCCGACTGGGACGATTTTGTCCGCTTGGCGGTCACGGAAATCCGGCATTTCGGCGGCGAGAGCATCCAGGTCGTGCGGCGGTTGCTGGCCATGCTGGACAACCTGATTCAGACTTTGCCCGAGCAGCGTGCTCCGCTGCTTCGTCAAGAGTTGAACCTGTTGCATCGAACTGCCGAACGCCTCTTTGCGGAACCTGAGGATCGCGTCATGGCAGACATTAGCGACTTCCAAGGAGTGGGCGGAAAGCACCGGAATGACGAGGCGAGCGGGCCAGCAGCAGCGGCGACACTGCCCTGACGAACCACACGCAGTGTCGCTTCCAAATCAATCCGATGCTTCTGCGTCACCCTACATCACAGCCGTGTAAGGGCGATGGCCCATCGCGGCTTCGCAAGCGGCCACCCCCTGGGCGGCAAACCAACCGGCGAAATCGCTTGCCCAGCGGCGCAAACGCTGGCCGCGATACCCCCCCGAGGGCGAGATCGACGCTGGCGACTTCAGTGCGTGCAGACGGGCATGGTGCCCAGAGTAATCATCGTGACGGTGAAGAGCATCAGGGCAATGACGACGAAGCTGATCCGCAGCCGGCGCGATTGAACACTCCCACCGATGCCGCCGAAGAACAGCACCGAAGCAAACGCGACGGTCAGCAGGACGTAGGTGTCGCCGGTCTCGTTGGCCTCCTCGGCGCCGGCCTGTTCTCGGGCGGATAATTCGTCATGGTGTTGCGCCTCGACCAGCTCTTGCTGAACGTATTCGACCATTTTGAACGGCGACGGCGGCGCGGCCGGATCATGGAACGGATCCGTCTTTAGCCAAGCCTCGACAGCCGTCTTCATTTCAGGACGAAAGCGGTCGTGCAGGATCTTCTCCAGACGCTGGTTGTCCTGGGTTTGGGCTTGCAGGTAGTTGATCAGCATGGCGGCATCGAAGGCCCGTATCTGGAGGGCCGCGAGGGTGGCCTTGGAGCTTTCGCGGCCAGCCTTGTTGGCTGCGGCCAGTCGAAAGGTCTGCACGCCGCTCCAGAGATTAGCTTGATAGGCACACCAAGCCGAGGCCAGCATGGTCAGGGATAGCACGACGGCGCAGGCGATTTCCACCCAGCGATTGCGATCGTCCCTTTCGACGGCGTCGAGCATTCGCTGCAACATCGCGGCGGTTTGCGGCGGTGTCAGCTGTTCCGAGAACGGCTCTCCTTGCGTGCTCATGGGGGACAACTCCAAATCGCAGCGTTCCGTTCAAGGGTGCGTCAAGCCGGGTCAGATGCTCGAAACGCTATTCCCCTTCGATGAAGACCTCCAGCCGTCCCTCGCGCACGGCCTTCACTAAGACCTCGTGGTCGCGTTCGCTTTGGTCGGCATAGGCGATCGAGAAGTCCGCGATGGCTTCGTCGAACTTGTCGATTTTGCCCAGGTAGCCGCTAATCTTGGCGGGTTCGCCAGAGCGGGCATGAGCGTGGGCCAACGTCCAGCCACACATTTCGGCGTACTGGAGCATGACGCTCGGCGTGAACACCTCGACGAGGGGCTTGATCTTCATGTCCCTGAGTTGGCGGAGATAGAACTGCCGGCCGAGGTCTCCTTCCGTCCAGCCGAGGAAGAGATCGCTGGCCGACTGCATGAGCTGTTGGCCAATCACGACGCGCTGGCCATGGTTGGGATGGACGCTCTGGCCCGCATACGGTTCCAGCACCGACGGGCGTGCTTCCTTGACCTGCAAAAACAGCGGATCCTTATCGCCGGCCATCATGAGGATCACAGCACAAGAGGTGCCCACGCTGCCGACGCCGACCACTTTGACGGCGATGTCCATGACCTTGAAACGGTCCAGCAGGAACCGACGGTGCTCGGGCAAGGTTTCCCGGTAGCGGGCAAAGCTCTTGCGGACAGCTTCCATGGTTTCCTCGTGGCCCTTCTCGCGTAGGTGATAGATGAGCGGAGGGTTCTCCTTGATGGTTGGCGTCAGACCGGTGGTGTGCACCAGGGCAGGGAAGTCGTGCTCCAACACGCTGATTGTGCGGGCCTTCGCCAGACGCTTTTCCATGCGATTGCGAGTTTCTTCGTCCTGGATTGTCGCGATCAGTTGCTCCACATCGATGCTCGCATACCATACGTCCAGGACCCGCATCTCGCTGTATTCCGCCATGTGCTCGCGATAGGACCGCACGCAACTCAGCACGGCATCGCGGGCGATATCTTCGCTGAATCCGTTGTTGCGGCAGGCAAGGACGAAACTAGCGGCCAGGCGTTTCACATCCCACTCCCAGGGCGCGGGCAGGGTCTCGTCGAAGTCGTTGATGTCGAAGATCACGCGCCGTTCCGGGGTCGCGAACGCGCCAAAGTTCAGCAGATGACAGTCGCCGCAAGCCTGCACGCGGAGCCCCATGGCGGGCGTGCAGGCCAGATCCGCGGCCATGTTGAGCGCCGCCCCGCGAAAGAAGGTGAAGGGGGACTGGAGCATGCGTCCGTGGCGGACCGGGATAAGTTGGGGGATGCGTCCCTTGTTCGATTCTTCCAGCAGGGCCATAGGATCCGGTCGATTGTCCGACGGTTGCCAAACTGCGTGCGCATGGCGGGGGGACTTCTTCCGCAGACTCTTGCCCATCTCGCGGAGTTCCGCGACGGAAGGATGCAACCGGAGAGTTGGGCTGGTCGCAAGGGCGGGCGATTGCGAGTCTGCTTTTGACGATTTTCGGGATTTTCCCATGGGACGACACTCCACTTCTCAGGCTGAATCGCGGGACTATTCCCCAGTATAGCTTACCGCGGGCGGCCCCTCATGCGGCGCCGACGTCTCGGCACTCGCTGCCCGCTGGCCTCCCTGGTGGAAGTCGGCCACGAGGATGTAGGTGCTGACGAGTAGCACCCAAATCGGGAAGACCAGCGCGATCCAGGCGAAGTCGGTGATGGTCAGCAGCAGCACCAATCCCAGTCCGTAGCCAACGAAGACCAGCCAGCGCGGGAGAACGGCCACGCGAAGGCCAATCGTGGATGTCACAAAGATGAAGATCGCCGCCATTTTCACGCCAAAGGTGTTCATCAGCGAGTACGCCATCCCACGACCAAATCGATAGGTTTCGCTCTGCTCTGGAAGGCTGACGCCGGCCGCGAA
>JAPLNJ010001046.1 GCA_026692885.1 Planctomycetota bacterium
ATCAATACCGGCCTGTCCGCCTACCAATTGGCCGATCCACGCTTGCTGGCGGATCTGACGCGGAATAACTTGCTGCAGGCGAACGACACGGTCGGTCTCCAACGGGTGATTGGACAGGTGCCGATGGCGAACGTGCCGGCGCTGCCCACCGGGATCACCCCGCCGGCGACGACCGGAGCGGATCCGCGGATCTACATCCCTCAGGATCTGTCGGGCTTGCCGGGCGATTCTGTGACCGTTCCCGTGAGGCTGCGCGTAACCGAACCCGCGGGGATCACGCTCAGCGGCTTCGATCTGGTCATCGAATACGATCCTGCGCAGTTTACGGTGACGGGCGCCCAGTTGGGCGCTCTGGTGATCGGACAGGGGTTCAACGGCTTTCAGTCCGATCCGGCTCCGGGCATACTGATCTATACTGCCTTCTCCGGGAAAGCGCCCGAGCAATTGCCGGTGCTGCCCTACGATCAAGACGGGGATTTACTGACGCTGACGTTCGTCGTCCGCGAGGCTGCCGCCCCCGGTCCATCGTCGATCAATCTGCGATTGTCGTGGAACTCCGCCAGCACCGCCGCCTTTGACCGGGACTTGAACGAATTGGTGCTGGCCCCTACGCCTACGAATGCTGCCACGGACAGCGTGGACGGAGTGCTGACGGTCGTTGCGGCGGCGCGAGTCACCGTGCCGCAGGATCTGACGGGCAGGGCTGGTGATGCCGTCACCGTTCCCGTCCGGCTGCGGGTCACCGAGCCGCAGGGGGTCATGCTCAGTGGCCTCGATTTCGCGGTGGCGTACGATTCGGGGCGGTTCACGTTGACAGGTGCCCAATTGGGAGAGTTGCTCCGCGGTGCCGGCTTCAGCGGTTCGTGGTCGGAGCCGGTGACCGGGACCGTGATCTACACCGCGTCGTCTTCGCCCGGAACTGCATGGTTGCCGCTCGGCACACAGGGCGACCTGTTCACCCTGTCGTTGACGGTCAAGACGAATGCGGCGGTAGGTGCCGCGACCATCAATCTGCTGGCGGCGCACGGCACCACAACCACGGCCGTCTACGACGGTAATCTGGAGGCTTTGAGCCTGTATCCGCCACCGACCAATGTCGCCACGGACAGCGTCGATGGAGTGTTCACCATTGAGCCCAGTCCACCCCCGACGGTGTCCTTCACGGCCGCCACCCAAACCGGCGCGGAGAGTACTGGGACGATGAAGATCACGGCCCAGTTGTCAGCCGTGCACACGCAAGACGTCACGATTCCTTTCACGTTGAGCGGCACGGGGATCGAGGGCGTCACGAACGATTACACGATCACGGCCACCCCCATTACCATCTCTGCAGGCCAGACAAGCCAAGACATCACGATCACGGTCAACGACGACCTGATCGTCGAGGGAAGCGAGACGGTCGTCGTCACGATGGGCAACCCCAGTAACGCCACCCAAGGCGCGATTACCAAGCACACCGCCACGATCACGGACAACGATGTTGCGGGGTTCTCCCTGTCGGAGACCACGGCGACGGTGACGGAGCCGAATACGACGGACACGTTCACGGTGGTGCTGACGCAGCAGCCGCTCTCGGACGTGGTGTTCTCGGTGCTGGCCAGCGACGCGACGGAAGGCAGGGTGGACAAGGCCACGCTGACGTTCACGCCAGCCAACTGGAACACGGCCCAAACGGTGACGATCACGGCGCTGACCACTAGCCACAGCCTCACGTGGACGCTGGGGAACTTGTCGGGCCTGACAGGGGTGTCGGGCAGTTACGAGCTGCAGCTGACGGCCGGGGGATCTGGCATTCAGGATGCCGCCGGTAACGCCTTGGGGGGCGATGCCAGCGATGCCTGGACGACTCTGGTCGTTGGGCCGACTTGGCAGAATCCGCGTCACCCGTGCGACGTCACGGACGATGGATACATCACGGCCATTGATGTGCTCACTCTGATTAGCGACATCAATACCAGCAGTTCCAGGGACTTAGCGACTGCTTCACATCCTACGCCAGCTCCGCCACCGTTCTTGGATCCGAGCGGGGATGGCCAGCTTACCCCGACCGATGTCTTGATTGTCATCAACTACATCAACAGGTTTGGAGCGGGACTGGTTCCAACGGTGTCCGGCGGCGAGGGAGAGTTCACAGAACCGCCTGACGTCATCCTACGGCTTCAGATCCGAGACACAGACTGCATCCAAACCATTCCGTCCGTTCATCCGACAAACGGTCGAAGGGACACGCTCGCGCAGGCTGCAGGTGTCCAAGGCATGATTTTGCGCGGTCCAACGGAGCAAGGACCTACCGTCACAGCGCCGACGCAAGTGCGGCTACCAGCGCAGCGGCCAGCTGCCATGCCCCTCAAGTCCCTCATTCTCCCCGAACGTATTTGCCCGACGAAACGTCCAGATGACTTTGTGGACATGCCTTCCGAGACGACGGAATTGGAGCAGGCAATTCTAGCGATCGCTGCTGAGGTCGCCACGGCGAGGAGTTTCTAGCCCGCTGTCTTGGTACAACAAGTAATCGCAGCCGAGCGGCTCTACCGGTTGGGGCTGGACCGGTGCTCGCTGCCGACTATTCTCGTCCGCTTGCCTCAGCAACCGGCAGCTTGCATTCCCTGCTCCGGGCCATACAATACTGCAACGTAAGGAGTCGCCCTCGTGCATTCGATGGCGGTTCCGGCACTTTGTCGATGGGAAATCGTCGGATGACTAGCTGAAGGGCCACCCGTTCGTGCCGGGGGGCTTGTCGAAGAGTAAGCCGACGTGGTCGAACGCCTCAGGGTGTTCCACCACGTCGGTTTTTTTGTTTTGGCGGGACACCATGTCGGTCTCGACTGGAGAACTAAGGAGCAATTTCATGCCTACAACCTCACCCAATCAGGTTCACACGGGAATGGGAGCCACCCCGCACGAATCCGGCGTCGCGTTTCGTGTCTGGGCCCCCCACGCCGACGCGGTGTCCGTGGTTGGCTCGTTCAATGATTGGTCGGCCGACGCGCATCCCATGACAAAGGAGGGGGCTGGCTACTGGTACGCAAATATCGCCTCGGCCAAAGTCGGCGACGAGTATCGCTACCGCATCGTCAACGGCGACAAGCAACTGCTGCGGATCGACCCCTACGCGCGCCAGGTTACCAGTTCGGTGGGTAACGCGGTGGTCTACGACCCGCACTTTGACTGGGAAGACGACGATTTCCACCTGCCTGCGGTCAACGAACTGGTGATCTATGAGATGCACTTGGGAACCTTCCACGGCAAAGAGGATGGGAAGTCGGACAAGTTTGAAGAAGCGGTTAAGAAACTCGACTATTTACAGCGTTTGGGCGTGAACGCCATCGAAGTCATGCCCTTGGCCGAGTTCGCCGGCAACTTGTCGTGGGGCTACAATCCAGCTTGCGTGTTCGCCGTGGAAACCACCTATGGCGGTCCGGCCGCCTTCAAGCGGTTTGTCAAGGCGGTGCATCGGGCCGGCTTGGCGGTGATTCTGGACGTGGTCTACAACCACTTCGGCCCCGGCGACCTCGATCTGTGGCAGTTTGATGGCTGGAGCGAGAACGGGCTAGGCGGCATCTACTTCTACAGCGACTGGCATGCGGAGACTCCCTGGGGGGCGACTCGCCCCGACTACGGCCGCAAGGAAGTGCGCCAATTCATCCGGGACAACGCCTTGATGTGGCTGGAGGAGTATCATGTCGATGGCCTGCGGCTGGACATGACGCTGTTCATGCGGAACGTGCGGGGAGATGGCGATCCGGGCGGCGATTTGCCCGACGGCTGGAGCCTCGTCCAGTGGATCAATCGCGAAGTCCAGCAGCGGTATCCGGGACGCATCACGATCGCCGAGGACTTGCAGAACGACGATCGGATCACGCAGTCGGTGGACCAGGCTGGAGCGGGTTTCACGGCTCAATGGGGCGCTCGCTTCGTGCATCCTGTGCGCGCGGCCGTGATCACGCCGAACGACGAGCAACGGTCGCTCGATAGCGTGCGTGGGGCGCTCGAGGGCCGCTACAACGGGGATCCGTTCCAGCGCGTTATCTACAGCGAGTCGCACGACGAAGTGGCCAACGGAAAAGCCCGCGTCGCTTCGGAAATCGATCCTCATGATCCAGACAGCTGGTTCGCACAGAAGCGTACGACCTTGGCGGCGGCCTTGGTGCTGACAGCGCCGGGCATCCCGATGCTGTTTCAGGGACAAGAGTTCTTGGAAGACGGCTGGTTCCAGGATTCGGTTCCGCTCGACTGGCACAAGTCGGAGGAGTTCAGCGGCCTGGTGCGGATGTATCGGGACTTGATTCATCTGCGTCTCAACCGGTCGGACTGCACGCGAGGTCTTTCGGGATCCGGCTTGAACACCTTCCATCAGAATCAGGCGGACGACATCCTGGCGTATCATCGTTGGCACCAAGGTGGCCCCGGTGACGATGTCGTGGTCGTCGTGAATCTCTCGCACGTCGTCCATGAGAACTACAAGCTAGGATTTCCGTCGCCGGGTACGTGGCAGTTGCGGCTGAACAGCGACTGGAACGGCTACAGCCGCGCCTTTGGAAACCAGGCTTGCTCTCAGGTGGTCGCCGGAGCAGAGCACGGCGACCAACCCCAGGACGCCAGCGCCGTGCAGCGAGATGGCTTCCCCGCCATGGGCACAATCAATATCGGGCCGTACAGCGTGCTGGTCTTCTCGCAAGACAAGCCGCACGAGTAGTCTGGCCCTTGCCTTCCAGAGTGTGGTTCGTATAATGACCCTGTACGTGGAGCCGCAGTGAAGTGAGAGTGTGGTTCCGCAAGAGAAGTGATCAGAAGTCGTCGGATGACTAGATAAACAGCAACTCGGCTCTGCCGGGGGGCTTGTTGACGAGTAAGCCGACGTGGTCGAACGCCTGAGGGTGTTCCGCTACGTCGGCTTTTTTCGTTCTTGGTGATCTGATGCCTGCCAGGGAGCTCCGATGAGATGGTGCAGGTGTTCCTGCTCGCCCGGGGTGTACCCGCGGAAAACTGGAGTGGGAACGGATTGGGTGTTGCATCGTGAAGCAGGAGGTTCAGCGTTGTCGGTCTTGTCGATGAAAGACAGGGACACCTGTTGAGGCAGACGCGGATCGCTGAATCGACGTAGAGAACGGTTGTTTACTTCAGACGCTTTGTAGAAGGAGAACGGAAGTGTATACGATTTTGGTCGTGATCTTGATTCTGATGTTGCTGGGTTCGGTGGGTTCGTTTCCGGCGTGGGGTCACAGCAGAAGCTGGGGTTATGGGCCGAGCGGCGGGTTGGGATTGGTGGTGCTGGTTCTGGTCGTCCTGCTGTTGCTGGGACGCATCTAACGGACACCGCTCCAAGGAACCCGCAAGTGACAATCACAAGGATTTTGTACGCCATCGGGGCCACTATTCTATTCCTGGGAGGAATTGGGGCCCAGTTCCTCCCGAACGCTGTGCTTTGGGGGCTGTTCTGCGTCACGCTCGGTCTGCTCTTGGAAGGGTACAACTTTAACTTCCGCCGACGCGGTTAAGACCCAGACTCGTCCAGGGACGCGGTGTGATGTGGGAACGGCACGTCTGATAAATCGCCCGCGGTTGGCATTGGCTCGTTTGACCGCCGCCCCAAAGCAGGCTGCGGAAGAAGTAGCGCAGGCCGCCAGCCGGTAGGTCCCGCTTGCCGTGCGGGACCTCCGAGTGATCGGGTTCACTCGTGATTCAGGTCCCGTCCGGCAGCCGGGACCTACTTTTTCAACACAAGAGGAGCTTGATGCAATGGCTGAGGGTGAAAGAATCATCGGGATCGACTTGGGGACGACGAATTCGGCGGTGGCTGTGATGGAGGGCACAGAAGCCAAGGTGATCCCGAATCAAGAGGGAAACCGGCTGACGCCCAGTGTCGTGGCCTTTACCGACAAAGGCGAAACCCTCGTGGGCGAGTTGGCGAAGCGGCAAGCCATCATGAATTCCCGGCGGACCGTGTTCTCGATCAAACGCTTCATGGGCCGGCGGCACAACGAAGTCGCCTCCGAAGAGAAGATCGTACCGTACAAGGTTGTCGGGGGACCGGAAGAGTACGTCAAGGTCCAGATCGACACGCGACAGTACACGCCTCCGGAAATCTCCGCGATCATCCTGCGGAAACTCAAAGAGACCGCGGAGGCTTACTTGGGTCACAAGGTCAACAAGGCGGTGATTACCGTCCCGGCCTATTTCAACGATGCCCAGCGCCAGGCTACCAAGGATGCCGGACAAATCGCCGGCCTGGAAGTCATGCGTATCATCAACGAGCCGACCGCGGCTGCGTTAGCGTACGGGCTGGACCGGAAGATTGCCGAGAAGATCGTGGTTTTCGACCTGGGCGGCGGGACCTTCGACGTCTCGATCCTGGATGTTGCCGAAGGTGTGTTTCAGGTCATCAGCACCAATGGTGACACGCATCTGGGCGGCGACGACTTTGACCGCGTGCTGCTCGACTACGCCGCCGAGGAGTTCAAACGGGAGCACGGCATTGATCTGCGCACGGACCCGATGGCCCTGCAACGGCTGCAGGAAGCCTGCGAAAAGGCCAAGAAAGAACTCAGCACCCTGCAACAGACCGACCTCAACCTGCCGTTCATCACGGCCAACGCAGCGGGTCCCAAGCACATGCAATTGACGCTGACGCGGTCGAAGTTCGAGCAGTTGGTCGATCACCTGATCGAGCGTTGCCGCGGGCCGGTTAACCAAGCCATGCAGGACGCGCATTTCAACGCCAACCAAATCGACGAAGTGATTCTGGTGGGCGGTTCGACGCGGATTCCCAAGGTCCAGGAGCTGGTGCGGAAAATATTTGGCAAGGAGCCGCATCAAGGTGTCAACCCGGACGAGGTGGTGGCCATCGGCGCGGCGATCCAGGGTGGCGTGTTAGCGGGCGAAGTCAAAGATATTCTCCTGCTGGACGTGACGCCGCTGTCCCTGGGCATCGAGACCCTCGGTGGCATCATGACCAAGCTGGTCGATCGTAACGCGACGATTCCCACCGAGCAAAAACAGATCTTCAGCACGGCCGAGGTTAATCAGAGGGCGGTGACTGTGAAGGTTTTTCAAGGGGAACGGCAGATGGCGGCCGACAATCGCTTGCTCGGCCAGTTCAATCTGGAAGGCCTTCCCCCGGCACCGCGCGGCATGCCACAAATCGAAGTCAAATTCGACATCGATGCAAACGGCATTCTACAGGTTTCGGCCAAAGACCTGGGCACAGGCCAGGAGCAGAAAGTGCGCATCGAGCAGAGTGCCGGTCTAACGGAAGAGGAAATCCAACGTCGTCGCCGCGATGCCGAAGTGCATGCCGAGGAAGATCAGCAGAAGCGGCAACTTGCGGAACTGCGAAATCAGGCCGACACGATGACTTGGCAGTTGGAAAAGCTCATCCAGGAACATGAGGCCAAGCTCAGCGCTCCTGACAAGGTTGCCGTGACCAAGGCTATCGAGCAGACCCGTGCGGCGGCGAAGGGCGAGAACGTCGAAACCCTCAAGGCGGCGATCCATCAGTTGGAGCAAGCTTCGCACGCGCTGAGCCGCACGCTCTACGCCACGGCACAGGCTCCGGCCGCGACGGCCCGCGACGGCGCTGGGCACCGACCGAACGGTCAATCCAGCGGCACCACTTCAGGCGCCAGCGAGGCGGATGCCATCGACGCTGAGTACGAGGTCACATCTGCCTGAAGCTGGTGATGTACCAGTGCACCAATCTCTTGAGACAAGGATTTGAGAAACATGATCGCGATACGACGGAAACGGGTGTTGGGAGGCAGGGTTTACGAACCGACCCCCAAGGATATTTCGCGGGCCTGTGAACAGATTCAGACGACGTGGTCGCCGCGAGAACGGGTCAAGCGATTTCGAGGGCCGTTTGCGGCCTGGTGGACTCCGCCGACCATTCGGCTGGCCGGCCTGCTTGAGGCGGTCAACGAAGAAGGGGTCGCCAGTCTGCCGTACTTCGGTGCGACGGGGAATGAGGCGGAATGCTAAGTAGTGCTTTGTCAAGGCTTGATCTTAGGGTTGGGTGCCACTGGCTTGGCCAGTGTTCGAAGGCCAAGAAGTGGAGCAACGGCACTGGCAGAGCCAGCGGCACCCTAATTGTTGGCTTTGACAAAGCACTAGCGATTGCTGCGGGTGGAATGAGACTTGGCTTCACGGACGTCGGGTGCCTCGGCCAGGGTGAACACCACGATCTCCTCGCCGGTGACGGTACTGATATCGTGGTGCAGGGTCAGCACCTTGACGCCGGTGATCTCCTGGACCATCGCTTCCATCAGCGGCCGCGCCGTTTCGATCAGATGGGTCCGGACCTCCTTGAGCAAATCCCGCCCCTTCTCGGTCGAAAGTGTCTGGACCAAATGCCGTTCCGCCGCGGTCAACACGCCCAGCATGCGGATCACCAAGATATCACCGATCAGGTGGGTGCGAACATCCTTGGGACCGCGGCCCATGTATTCCTGCTGAAAGCGGCTAAGGCCTTCACAGATCCCGGATTCGATTTCACCTTGTGTCTTCACCGTCCTTCTCCCCAATCCACGATCCGTACGAGATATCACACCAATGAACACCGGAAGACAAGCTCGCAAGGTCCTTGTCTTCCCCGTTTGCCAACGTAGAATATAGACGTTAAGTGGTCGGATGACTAGATGAGGGGCAACCCGGCGGTGCCGGTGGGCCCGTTGACGAGTAAACCGACGTGGTCGAATACCCTGGGGTGTTCGGCCACGTCGGTTTTTTTTTGCGATTGGCGCGCTCGCGAAGACCATCGAACGGCCTGCGGGCCGCACCCAAGTAGGTCAGGCTTTCCAGCCTGACGTCAGCCTGGAAAGCCTGACCTACAAGTACCAAAGGACAAGAATCATGAACGTACGTCGTGTTTGCCGGTGGTGCCTGGTCACGGCTCTGGTGACCCTCGGCTCAGGCTTGGGCTTGGATCAGGTTTGCGCCGCGCAGCCGGATCAGCCTCCTCCGCCTCCGGTGGCCGAGGAAGGGGTGCAAGTGCTCACGCGCGGGCCGGTGCACGAGGCCTTCGCGGAGACCGTCAGTTTCGATCCGGAACCAGGCATCGTGGTGCCGCAAGGGCCGCCGGCCGCTATCGACGAACTGCCGCCGGAACAGCGACTGGA
Organism: Planctomycetota bacterium; assembly: GCA_026692885.1. The sequence continues at coordinate 9,114 of JAPLNJ010001046.1, forward strand.
GGGGGCCAACGTCGCGTGGATTCCCGGCTACTGGGCCTGGGACGACGAGCGGAGCGACTTCCTGTGGGTCAGCGGCATCTGGCGCAACCTGCCGCCGGGTCGCCAATGGGTGCCCGGGTATTGGGGCCAGTCGGGGACCGCCTTTCAGTGGACGTCGGGGTACTGGGCCGACGCCAGGGCAAACAGGATTGAGTACCTGTCCGAGCCCCCGGAGACCGTCGAAGCGGGGCCCAACCGACCGGCGCCCTCGGCCGACCAAACCTGGCTACCAGGCTGTTGGATTTGGCGTGATGCCCGTTACGTTTGGCGCCCCGGTTTCTGGGCGCCGGTGCAGCCGGATTGGGTCTGGGTCCCTTCCTATTACGTGTGGGCACCGCGCGGCTACGTTTACGTCACCGGCTACTGGGACTACTCGGTCGTCCGGCGCGGGGTGTTGTTTGCGCCGGTTTATTTCAATGCGGCGGTTTACTCGCGACGTGGTTTTTCCTATTCACCCGCGACGGTGATCGACTTGGACCTGTTCACCGAGCATCTCTTCTTGCGGCCGCAATACAACCACTACTACTTTGGTGACTACTATGCGGCCAATTACTCCACCGCGGGCATCTACCCCTGGCATTCGTTCCAAAACCAGCACGGCTACGATCCCATTTACGCGCACCAGCGCTGGGAGCATCGGCAGGATGGCCAGTGGGAGCACCGCCTCGCAGCGGACTTCGGACGCCGTCGGGACCATGAAGAAGCTCGACCGCCGCGCACCTGGGCGGCCCAGGGTGCGCTGACCGCCAGAGGCGTGAACTCCACCGTACAAAGCCTCGTGGTGGCCAGGTCGCTCGACCAACTGGCCAAGAGCAAACAAGGAACCCTGCGATTCCAGCCGGCCAGCCAGGACGAGCGACACAAGCTCGCTCAGCACGGGCAAGACGTCCAAAGATTTCGCGAGACACGGCAAAGGCTGGAAAACCACGCGGCGACGACGCCAGCGGCAAAGCCTGCTCCGGAATCCGGCCCGGCCAGGGTGAAACTTCCCAAGTCCCCGATTCGGGCTCAGTCGCCCGCTCAGATGGGCCAGGACGTTGCTCCACCAAAGGCGCATAAGGTTCCCAGGCCCGATCCTGGGGTCGAGCCTAAATCGAGAGTGAATCGGCCGACGCCCCAGTCACAACCACATGTCGATCGGCCGGCACCGCAAACGCAACCGCATGTCAATCAACCGGCGCCGCAACCGCAACGGAAAGTGGATCGGCCGACGCCCCAACCACATGTCGATCGGCCGGCACCGCAGTCGCAAACGCATGTCAATCAACCGGCGCCGCAACCGCAACGGAAAGTGGATCGGCCGACGCCGCAAGCACAACCGCATGTCGATCGACCGGCCCCGCAGCAGCCGCGAAAAGTTGACCGGCCGGCCCCGCAGCCGCGGGACAACCGGCCGGCGGGTCCACCAGCGGCGGGGCCGCAGCATGAACAGCACAAGGGCAAAAACAAAGGCTGACCGCGCATTTGCACAAGCCTTGGGAATCGAGCGTCGTCAACTGCAGTTTGTGAAAGGGGAGAGCACATGTCTACCATGACTGATCGACTTGCAGACCAAGCGAAGGAAGTGAAGAAAGACCTCCAGGAAATGGGCCAGACCGTCAGGGATGCCGCCCAGGAGAAGATCGGACAAGTGGGCGAGAAAGCCTCTGAATACTACGACGAGGGGCGAGACAGCGTCCACGGCGTCGCGTGTGCCTGCGAGCAATTCGTCCGGCAGCGGCCATTGAGAGCCGTCTTGATTGCGGCGGGCGTCGGCTGGCTGCTCGGTGTCCTGTGGAAGCGCCGCTGACCCCGAAGTACTCGTTTAAGAATGCCGCGATGAAGGTCGTCGGCAATGCCAGGAAAGTCAAAACATCATGGATCACAACGCGGAACTCGCCGAGCAGTTGAGCTCGCTGGCAGGCCGGGTCTGGGTGCCCCGCGCGATTGAGGATGCCCTGGCTGTACCTTGGGTGCCGGTGCTACTGCTGGGCCTGCTGGGTACGGTGCTCCTCTGGAGGGCCTATTGGACGCTCTACCGCTCCACCGCGATTCCCGTGGTACGCGTGTTTGTCGTACTAGGCTACGTGCTGATCGCTTGGCTGCTTGTGGATGTGACCGCAGCGCTGTGGCAGGTCCAGAACCCGTCGGAAATCATTGGCGCGCTGCGGTGGCTGTTGCCCTATGAGTCACTGGCTTTTGCCCTCGTGGCGCTCATGGGAATCGTCTGGACCGTCAAAGGCTTTCTGTCCCGTCCGCGGGAGATAAGGACCGAGTAAGTCACGCCAGACGGGTAGGTATAGGTAACGTTTCGAGAACAGGTGAAGATGGAACAGGAGCAGCAGAGGATCAAGGAAATCGCTCTGGCTCGGGTGCCAACAAGGTCGCTAGTCAGTCACGAGTAACCACTTTTGAAAGTCATTTCTGAGGAGCACACAAATGGAACTTTTCGCTCTAACTCTGTTCCCCCTGGCGGCTGTCGGGTATTCCTTCGTGTATCTGCTGGCCGGCGGGGGCGTTTTTGGGGCGGTCGTCATCTTCTTCGTCGCGAAAATGCTCGGACAGTGACCATCCAAGCTCGCAATCAGTTCTGATCGTAAGACGTACTAAAAAGGGGAAACACATGGCGGATCAACATGCAGAATTCGACGGCGCTGTGCACGTATCGCGAGAAGACCTCATAGCGCTGCTCAACGACGACCTGGCGCGTGAATACCAGGCTGTAATTTCCTATGTCGTGTATTCACAAGTGCTCAAAGGCGCGCAGTACATGAATATTGCCGCGGAACTCCAAAAGCACGCCACCGAAGAGCTTTCGCACGCACTGATACTTGCCGGTCAAATCGACTATCTGGGCGGTATGCCCGCGACCGAACCCAAACCGGTGAGAACCTCCTCCAACGCAGAAGACATGCTGCGTTTCGACCTGGAAGCCGAGGTCGAAACGATTCAGCACTATCGGCAGCGCGTGCATCAGTGCGAAGCGCTCGGCGAATATGCTGTCGCAGAACATATTCGCGATATCCTGGTGCAGGAACAAAATCACCAAATCGCCCTGGCTAACGCCCTGGGAGTAAACGTGCCAAACGCCACACCGCCCCCACTGCCGCTCGACGAACACTCCCGGATCAACGCTGGAATCACACGCAACTCATAGAGACGACGGACAAGCTGACAAATCATCAAGTCGCGGCCTACGTTCGGGATCACTTTCAATCAGTAAATTGAGGAAGGAATTGGGATGACTAGCCAACAGCTTCTTGAAGGCAATTGGAACGAAATCAAGGATCAACTCCGCCAGAAATGGGGGCAATTGACCGACAACGATTTTCCGCAGGTTCGCGGTGACGTGGACCATCTTGTCGGTATCATTCAGCGAAAAACGGGGGAAGGACGCGAGGCGATTGAAGCGTATCTGCAGAGACTGTCCAGCAATACGGCCTCAGCCATCGGCACGGCGGCCGAAACGGTACGCGACGGTGCACAGCACGCGGTGGAGGCCGCGCAGCACACGGCCAAGCAAGCTGCCGACCAAATCCGCGCCGGCTATGACGGAGCGGAACGCTTGGTCCGCAACCGGCCGGGAGAATCGCTGGCGGTGTGTTTCGGAGTGGGTTTGATCACCGGGGTGGTGCTGGCCTTGGCATTGCGTTCCCGATGAATGAGCAGAGGAGACCGATGATGAATGATCCGCCACTGGATAACACCGTGCGAGCGCGGATGCAGGGGATTCGTTGCGATATCGACCAGGGTCTGGAAGATGTGTCCGCAAGTGCCCGCAGTATGGTCGACTGGAAGCACTACGTGAAGGCCTATCCGTGGGTGTGTTTGGGGGCGGCGGCCGCGCTGGGATTTCTGATCGTTCCCAAACGCTCTGCGACGGTCAACGCCGACTTGGGCACCCCGACCGAACCGGCCAAGACCGGCCAGCTGTTCGTCACTTCGGCGCCGACCGTCGCGCGCGGATTGCTCGATGCGATTGTGGCGACCGTCGTCAGCATCGCGGTTAACGAGGCAACCGCATACCTAAGCCAAAATGCCGGAAGATTTTTGGGAACAACTAGGCCTCCTGGGACCAATCATCATGATTCAAATTTCACGTCCTGAGTCATCGAACGACGGCACGGACCGATCCTCTTTGGGGCTTGAGCATGGCGAGTGGGCTGACGTGGCTCGCCAGGGGCCGGCCCAGATTGTCCGGAGTATCGAGCGGTTTGTCGCCCAACGGCCAGGTTTCTGCCTGGGCGCGGCACTCGCCGTCGGAATTGCTCTAGGTTGGAGGGTGAAACGACCATGAACCTAGGCAATGGATCAACCCCGGCACCGCCTAACGGGGTCGCCAAGGACGTGGGCGAATTGACGCACGACATTGTGTCGCTCGCCGAGCTGCAGTTCGAACTCTTCAGGAACGACTACCGTGACGGCCTGAAAGGACTGCTGATTCCCGTTGCACTATTGCTGGTCGCCGGGATGGTGACCGTCGGCACGGTGCCGATTACGCTGCTACTCATGGTGGAACTCCTCGCGCAACTGGGCGGCCTAACGCGGGCGTCGGCCCTTTCGATCGCTGCGCTGAGCGGGTTGCTCGTGGCGGTGGCCCTGGGAATTGTGGGCTGGTCCTACATCCACGGAGTTGGGCGTGTGTTTAGGCGTTCCCGCGAAGAATTGAGGCGCAACATAACTTGGATCAAGTACGCATTGAAGCGGCCGGCACCGATCGAAGGTCAGCCGCCTCAAGCTCGCTGATACTTGCCGCTTCCATGAACCTAAAGGAGCCAGACATGGCCTCGTCGACAGAAGAGTATACCGTCTCGGACCTGGGAAATGGGACCCTGGGGCACGTAGGATCCCGCCCGCGAACGACCAAGAGTGTCGTGGAGCATTTTCGCGAATATGAGCGTGAACGCCCCGAAGTCGTGGCCCTGTGGTGCTTCGGCCTTGGGTTCGTACTGGGCTGGAAATTGAAGCTGTGGTAAACAGCGACGCTGAATAACCTGGGCTTGGGGTTCTGATCGTGGCGAAAGCATCCGCAATACCCGGCTGGCAACTGGCCCTGCTGATCCTGACCAGCACGGTGGTCGGCGTGGTCGTGATTACCTGTCTGTATTGGGCGCGGACGGTCTTCATCCCCGTCGCGTTGGCGGTGTTCCTGGCCTTTCTCCTGGCCCCGCTCGTGGCGACCCTCCAGCGGCATGGCCTGAGACGCTTGCCCGCGGTAATCCTGGTGGTCATTTTGGCAGCGGCGGTGTTGGGCGTCGTCGTCTGGCTGGTCACGGTCGAGGTAACGAACCTGGCCGGCGAAGTGCCGAAGTACACGGAGAACATCAAGGTCAAGATCAAATCGCTGCGTCATCTGGGCCAGGGGTCGGTAACCGGTCGTCTGGAGAAAATGGTGCAGGAGATTACCGGTGAGTGGAACCTGCCTGCGCCCAGCCAGGGGGAAAAGTCGGATGACCAGTCAGCGTTTGCGGTTTCGGAGCAGCCAATCCCCGTGGTGCTGCAGCCGGAGAGTCCGAGCTGGCTGACGCGGATTCCGATCTTGCTCAATCCCCTGTTGGAGACGCTGGGCGGCTTGGCCTTGGCGCTGGTGCTGGTCGTGTTCATGCTGCTGCAGCGCGAGGACCTGCGGAATCGCCTGATTCGGTTGGTGGGTCACGGCCAGATCACCGTGATGACCAAGGCGTTGGACGACGCAGGCCAGCGTATCAGCCGGTTCCTGCTCATGCAGTTGGTCGTGAACGGCGCGGTCGGTCTGACGGTGGGGCTCGGTCTACTGGCCCTCGGCATCGAGTACGCGTTCCTGTGGGGATTCTTGGCGGCCGTGTTCCGTTATGTGCCCTACATCGGCGTCTGGATTGCGGCCGTGCCTCCGGCGATCCTCAGCTTGGCGATGTTTGCAGGCTGGGTCCAGCCGCTGTTACTTTTGGGGTTGTTTCTGGTGATCGAGTTGATCGCCAGCAATGTCGTCGAGCCCCGGCTGTACGGCCGGAGCATCGGCGTCTCGGAGGTCGCTCTGCTGGTGGCCGCGGCGCTCTGGGCCTTCCTCTGGGGACCGATCGGACTGGTCCTTTCCAGCCCGCTGACCGTCTGCCTGGTCGTGCTGGGCAAGTACGTCCCGCAGTTGAAGTTCCTGGACGTGCTGTTGGGCGACGAGCCTCCGTTGGATGCGCACGTCACCTTCTACCAGCGGCTGCTGGCCCGCGACCAGGACGAGGCGACGCAATTGATCTTGACGCAGGTCAAGGTTTCTTCCCCGGAACAGGTCTACGACGATTTCTTGGTGCCGGCCTTGAATTATGCGAGACGGGACCGCGAGCGAGACGACTTGACAGAATCGGATGAGCAGTTTGTACTCCAGGCGACACGCGAGATTCTGGAAGATCTGGGCGAGCGGCGGGAAGCTGCTACGCAAGCCGAGGAGGCCATCCACGCGGAAGAGCGGGGCCACATTGCTGCGCCGATCCAACTCCGCGTGCTGGCCTGCCCAGCCCACGATCAGGCGGACCGCTTGGCCCTGGAGATGCTGCGGCAACTGCTCGATCCGACCAAGTGGGTCGTGGAAGTCGCAGGCGTGGAGCTGCTGACTGCCGACCTGGTGGCGCAGGTGGCCGAGCAAGCGCCGGCGCTGGTCTGTATCGGCGCGTTGCCGCCGGGAGGTCTGGCCCACACCCGCTACCTGTGCAAGAAATTGCGTGCCCGGTTCCCGGCGGTCAAGATTGTCGTGGGCCGGTGGGGACTCGTCGGCAACGTGCAGACCAACCGGGAGCAACTTCAGGACGCCGGGGCCGACCTGACGGCGACCACGCTACTGGAAACGCGGAGCCAACTGAGCAGCCTGCTGCCGATTCTTGCGCAGGAACAGGGAAGGCTCCTGACGAGCGAGGTGGACCACGCCGCAACCGGAATCGAAGGGCGGGTGACAGCCTGCATCGCCAGCCCATAGCAACGTCAGGCCGAAATAACGTACCGAATGTCGATGCGGCGGCGACCCCGGATTGACGAGCCAGACCGGGAACCTATTTCGGCCCACGTTGCTAGAAAGGCATTGTAAATGGTCCGTCTCGGTGAGGGGAAGTATAAGCCGATCTGGCGACTGCTGAAGCAGACGGTGCTGGAGTGGTACGGATCCAGGACGATTGAGATCGGCGCCGCATTGGCCTTTTATGCCATCTTCTCCATCGCGCCGGTGATCGTGCTGGCCTTCACCGCCGCCAGCCTGGTGCTCGGCAAAGACGAGGCGCAGGGCCGGTTGACCCAGCAGATCGAAAGCACCGCCGGTCCCACCGTGGCCTCGGCCATCCAGGCCACCGCTAAATACACGTACCGGAGCGGCTCGGGGGTCCCGGCGACGATCCTGAGCATTGTCTTCTTTGGGTTTGGCGCCACCGGACTGTTCAGCCAACTGCAAAGCGCGCTAAATGCGATCTGGGAGGTCCAGCTCAAACCGGGGCGGGGATGGCGAGGCAACCTGCACGATCGGCTCGGCTCGTTCCTGGCCGTCCTGGGCATCAGCGCGCTACTGCTGGCCGACCTACTGGTCACGGCGGTCGTCTCCTCGCTCAGCCAGATCCTGCCCCCCTCGCCCACGCCCCAAGGTTTCCCACTCTGGCGGGCCGTCACGTTCACCGCTTCCTGGGCGTTCCTGACGCTGGCTATTGCGCTGGTCTACCGCATCCTACCCGACGCCAAGATCGCCTGGCGAGATATTTGGGTCGGGGCGGGCTCCAGCGACCTATTGTTCTTGCTCGGCAATCACTTAATCGGCCGGTATCTGGCCGCGGCCGGCATCGCCTCGGTCTACGGTGCTGCTGGTTCCATGGTGATCGTCCTGCTGTGGGTTTACTATTCCTCGCAGGTCGTCTTGTTCGGCGCAGTGGCCATTCGGGTCTACGCTAAGCACCGCGGTGCGCCTTTGGAGCCGAAAGCCAACGCGGTGCACGTCACCCGGCAGCAGCCGGCCTGACACCTGAGGCTTGTGTTTTCGGCGTGGCAACATGACCAGTGCGAAACAAAGACGACAGGGCCCTTGCTTTCCCCGTTCACCACCCTACAATGATTTAGTGGTCGGATGACTAGATAAAGGACAACCCGGCGGTGCCGGTGGGTCCGTTGACGAGTAAACCGACGTGGTCGAATACCTCCGGGTGTTCGGACACGTCGGTTTTTTTTTGCGCTTCGTGGCGGGCTCATGGTCGCAACCACCAAGGACAAGCCTCATCGACGCGTCCGACGTTGCTCAACAACCTCTAGCAAAAGGAGTCACCAACATGGGTGGCAAAACAGACGTAGTGAAGGGCCGAATCGAGGAAGCGGCGGGTACGCTGACGGGCGACAACAAGCTGCGTGATAAAGGCCAAACGGATCAGGCGGTTGGCCACGTCAAGCAAGCCGCTGCGAAGGCCGTCAACCAGGCTAAGGACATCACTCAGAAGGTCGTCGACAAGGCCAAGGGCGTTGTGTAACGAATGGTCGTAGGGCGCAAATCGCACGAGCTCGGCTGGCAATTCGCCAGCCGAGCCGGGCGACTTTTTTGACGAGGGTTTTACCATGTTACGCTTGGCTATCACTTTGCTTGTCATCGCCCTGATTGCGGCGTTGTTGGGCTTCGGCGGGGTGGCAGGCTCCTTTGTGGGAATGGCGAGGATCGTCTTCTTCGTCTTCCTCGTTTTGGCAGTCTTGACTCTTCTGGGCGGCGGCTTCTACAGAAGGCGGTATTTCTGGGAGTGACGTCAGATCTGCCGCGCGCGGTGTAGGAATGGCCCATTCCGGGTCGTCCCGGTGCGGTATCCATCTACCAAGGACAAGAATTATGAACGTACATCGTGTTTGTGAATGGTGCCTGCTCACGGTCCTGGTGGCTCTGAGCACAGGCTTGGGCTCGAGTCAGGTTCGGGCTGCGCAGCCGGATCAGCTTCCTTCGCCTCCGATTGCCGAGGAGGGGATGCAAGTGCTCACGCGTGGGCCGGTGCATGAGGCGTTTGCGGAGACCGTCACCTTCGATCCCGAGCCGGGCATCGTGGTGACGAAAGGGCCGCCGGCGGCCATCGAAGAATTGCCGCCGGAACAGCGTTTGGCGGGGACCAACGTCGCGTGGATTCCCGGCTATTGGGCCTGGGACGACGAGCGGAGCGACTTCCTGTGGGTCAGCGGCATCTGGCGCAACCTGCCGCCCGGTCGCCAATGGGTGCCTGGGTATTGGGCTCCGTCCGGGCCGAACTCTCAGTGGACCTCCGGGTACTGGGCCGACGCCAGCGTGAAGGAGATCGAGTACTTGCCCGAGCCGCCGGCGACCGTCGAAGCGGGTCCCACTCAAGGCGCACCTTCGGCGGACCAGACTTGGCTGCCTGGCAGTTGGGTCTGGCAGCAGAATCGCTACGCTTGGCGCCCCGGTTTTTGGTCGAGCGTGCAGCCGAATTGGGTTTGGATCCCGGCCCATTACGTCCACGCGCGTCGCGGCTATGTCTTCGTCGACGGTTATTGGGATTACTCGATCGGTCGGCGCGGGGTGCTGTTCGCACCGGTGCATTTCGCTGCGGGCACCTACACGCGACCTGGTTTCTCCTACTCGCCAGCGACGGTGATCAATCTCGGCGCGTTCGTAGACAATCTTTTCTTGCGGCCGCAGTACCAACACTACTACTTCGGCGACTACTACGCGGCAAACTATCAGGACGCGGGGTATTACCCCTCGTACTCTGTCAACGCTGGCCGCTTCGGCTATGATCCGATCTTCGCGCATGAGCGTTGGCAGCATCGGCAGGACGGTCAGTGGGAACAAAATGTGGCAGCGACGTTCCAGAACCGTCGGGACCACGAAGAAGCCCGACCCCCGCGGATCTGGACGAACCAAGTCGTTATCGGCGGAGGCGGCATCGCTGCCGCCGTGCGCAACCTCGTGGGCGCGTCGCTTGACCAAGCATCGCGGAGCCAGAACGGTGTGTGGCAATTCCAGCCGGTGGACCAGGCCGAAAGGCAAAGGCTCGGTCAGCAAGGGCAGGATGTCTATCGCTTCCGTGACCAGCGGCAGCAATGGGAAACCAACGCGGCAGTCGTTCCCTCCGTTGTTCCCGCCCACCGCGGCGAACCGGCCCGCATGAAACTTCCCCCCTCGCCGATTGCGGCGAGATCGGCTGAGCAGGTGGGGCAGGAACATTCGCCGCCCAAGGTCCATGCGGCACCTGTTCCGGACGGTCTGGTTCAGCCCAAACCGAGGGTGAATCGCTCACCGGAGCAACCGCGGCTTCACACGGTGCTCCGCGTACCGCTCGACACACCGCAACCGAAGCTTCAACCGCGGATTGATCGGCCGGCGTCACAAGCACAGCCGCAGCCGAAGGTTGATCGGCCCGCCCCACAGCCACGGGATAACAAGCCGGCGGGGGCAAAGTCGGACGAACACAAAGGCCAAGGCAAAGACAAAAACTGACCGTCGTGCCAGCCGGCTGGCCGCTGACGCGACCTCAGGTGTGGAACTCCCTCGCCCCGGTACTCCGTGGTGAGGGTAGGGGAAGAGGCAAATACCGAAGTCATTTCTCGGCCGTTCCGTCTGGGGCACTTGATATTGGAGTGCCTGTTTCAACCAATCGAGGAGGGATTTGTCATGCGAGGATTTCTGACTCTGGTCGTTCTGCTCCTGGTCGGCATCGCCGGCTTGGGATTTTACCGCGGTTGGTTCCAGCTTTCCACGGCGAACACGGACCACAAAGTCCAGACAACGCTCACGGTGGACCAAGACAAAATTCAAGAAGACAAAGTGAAGGCGGAAGAGTTCGGACACCAGGCCAAGGAAGAAGCGGGCGAACGCATCGGCCACGGCAAATAGCCGGAATGTCGTCCCGGAGACGGCGTTTGAGGAAGTCGTGTCTTTGATCGCGGGGTTCTTGCCCCATCATCACTTGAGGTGCCAATCATGCGTAACGGACCTATCACACTCATTGACCAGCCGAATCATGCGTTCCGAGCGGTAGGCTGCCATCTGCACACCGACGAAGCCGTTCAGCGTGAGATGCACGATGCCTACCGCCGCGGGGCCTCCCCGGAGTCGCTTGCCCGAAGGTATAGCCGGGACCTGGCGGGCGTCCACAAACTGCTCGCCGCAGTCCGCTATCAGCGAATCGAGGCATTGCCGCTGAACTCGGTCCCCAACGACGAATTCCCAGGGGCGACGGCAACCTGGGAGAAGACTATTCTCGGACCGACGCCTGCCCCGGCGACGCGGCCGCCGCGGGTCCGTCCGCCCGCCGGTCTGCCGTCGTACCTGACGAGCTTATATGGGGGATTGCTCTTGAATCGAGAGCAGGAAGTCCACCTGTTCCGGAAAATGAATTACCTGAAGTACAAGGCCTCGAGACTCGTGGCCCGTCTCGATCCGGAGCAGCTCGACAACCAGTTGCTGGACCAGATCGAACAACTCTATCAGCAGTCGGTCGAAGTCAAGAACGAAATCATCCTGGCGAACCTGCGGCTGGTGGTAGCGATGACCAAGCGGTACGCCCATAGTACGGAGCCGCTGTTGGAACTGGTGAGCGATGGAAACATCTCGCTGATGCGGGCGGTCGAGAAGTTCAATTTTGCCCTGGGGTTCCGGTTCAGCACGTATGCCACTTGGGCGATCGTCAAGAACTTTACGCAGACCATCTCGAGAGGGCACCGCGATCAGACCAGGTTCCGTAACGCGGATGAGGAGTTATTCCAGACGGTGCCGGATCAGCGGACTAACCAGAAAACCGAAGAGGCGGCCCAGATCCAACGGGAAGGCGACCTCGCCCGATTGCTGGAACAGCTCGACGACCGCGAGCGGCAGATCATCTGTTATCGCTACGGATTGGACTCCGGTCGCGAACCGATGACCCTCAAGGAAGTGGGTAGCGTGATGGGTGTCACGAAGGAGCGGATCCGGCAACTTGCCAACCGGGCCATCACCAAGCTGCGGCAGGCGGCCGTAGCCCAAGGGCTCGACGTGCCCGAACACCGCCCCGATCCACCCGAGTTGGATCACTCGATAACAGCGGCGATGTGGACGGCCAGCGGAATCACCGGCGGTCGTCGCGTCGTCGACCGTGTGACAGTGACGCTTTGCTAGCACTAAACGGTAGTTGGGGCGATTCGCGTAAAGAATGAGATCTTATGGTTCTGTGAATTGGATGCCACGGGCTTGCCCCGTGGAGGCTCACGTTTGCAGCTACACGAGGCGCTCCCTCGCGTCGTTATACACAAGTTTTCGCTCTGATAGGGGCAGCCACATAGCAGCTCAAGTTTTCGCCCCGATAGGGGCAGCCACATAACAGCCCAGGGCAGAGCGGAGCGGCGCTAGCCGCGTAGCGCCGCCCTGGGTTAGGGGAGTATCAGGAACGCCAGCCCTGAAGGGGCGAAACAAGCCTTGGCCCATCTGACGAACGATGCGCGTGAGAGGAACCGATTTGTTTCGCCCCTTCAGGGCTACCGGGATAAAT
>JAPLNJ010001047.1 GCA_026692885.1 Planctomycetota bacterium
TTGGGGGCGGCATGGTACTAGCCGCCGGGGGTTTGTGACGGGCACGGCGCTCGCCCAATGCCACTTACTTTGTTGCGGCACGGCGCGAGCCGTCCGGTTTTACTGTCGGAAACCCGGGGGGCTTGCGCCGCTCCGCTAACAAGAAACGCCCCCAATGGTCCCAAAGTAAGTGGCCTTGGGCGCTAGCCGCCGGTGGCGTTCGGAACCGGCGGCTAGCGCCTTGCCGCTCACAGCACCCTCTTCCGCCCCGATAGGGGCAGCCACATATACCGCACGCGGTTGAGGATGGCACAATTTCCGACGTAGCTGAACTCGCAAGAGTTCAGGGATTCACGGCAATTCCCTGAACTCTTGCGAGTTCAGCTACGTGTCACCGCCAACCGCGTGCGGTATAACATGTCGTCAGGGCGGAGCGTGATGACTACGTTGAGAACCCGACAGATGTTTGTCGGTCCAGCCCGACCCGCTCCCCGCTGGAAGTCGAACTGGTGAATTGAGTGGATTGGTACGCGACCAAGCGAACACAACGAAAGGCGAATTGTATGACACGACAGATGCTCCTCGGTGCGGTTCTACTCGCGTTGCTCGTGGCAACCGCCACGGCCCAATACCCGGGCTGGCAGCATTCCGGTTCCGTCTATTTGCTGACCACGCCCGAAGGCGCGAACCTGCCGGCCTCCGCCTCGGAAGATGGCTTCCCGCTACTGCTACGGCTGCACCGCGACGGCTTCGATTTCAGTCAGGCGAAACCCGGTGGCGAAGACCTCCGTTTCTCCACCAGCACAGGCACACCGCTGGCCTATCAGATCGAGGACTGGGATGCGGCCCAGGGCACGGCGAGCATTTGGGTGCGCATCCCGACCATCAAGGGCAACTCACGCCAGGAGCTCAAGCTGCATTGGGGTAAGGCGGATGCAGTGAGTGAGTCCAACGGGGCGGCTGTCTTCAATGCGTCGAACGGATACCTCAGCGTCTGGCACATGCAGGAGCCGGTGAAGGATGAGACGGGCGCACTCGAATCAAAGGACGTGGGTACGACGGCCACAGCGGGAATGATCGGGAAGGCGCGCCATTTGGCGGGACAGCAGGGCATCTTTGGCGGGGAAGACATTGCCAGTTACCCCGTCGGCGCGAGTTCGCACACTACGGAAGCGTGGTTCCGGCCGGAGCAGCCGAATGGCAGAGTCCTCGCGTGGGGCAACGAACATGGCCAGGGCAAAGTGGTGATGCATTATCGCAGCCCGCCCCACGTGATGATGGAATGCTACTTTTCCGGCGCCGACGTGGTGGGCGGCAGCGCGATCCCGCTGGGCCAATGGGTTCACGTCGTCCATACCTATCAGAAGGGCGATTCACGCGTTTATGTCAATGGCGTCCTCGACGGAACCTCGATCACTCAGGGGGCACCCTTGAATATCAAGAGTCCGGCGCGGCTCTGGATTGGCGGCTGGTATCACCACTACGACTTCATCGGCGACATCGACGAGGTGCGAATTTCGCAGGTCGTTCGGTCCGCCGACTGGATCAAGCTGCAATACGAGAACCAGCAGCCGGTTCAGACCTTGACCGGACCACTGGTCCAACCGGGGCATGCTTTCGCGGTCTCTCCCGGGCAAACAACCGTGCTGGAGGGCCAGCACGTCGACTTCTCGGCAGCAGCCGGCGGTGCACAGAAGGTCGCTTGGGTTCTGAAAGACGCTGGCCAGGAGACACTGGTCGCCACGGATCGTTTTCAGTTCACATTCCAGGCCGGTCGCGTGGTCGGTGACCAGTCGTTGACCCTCCAGTTCAAGGCGATCTACGCCACGGAGGTCAAGACCAAAGACATCCCCATCACGATCAAGGAGAACATTCCGGAGCCGGCCTTCACGCTGCGCGCCCCGCCCACGTGGGATGGACGTGCGACAATTGAGGTCGTGCCGCAGATCACCAACCTCAAGGAGCTGCAGGCCAACAGTGCGGGGGATCTGCACACCACTTGGAACGTCGCGGATATCGCCGTGATCAAGGAAATTGCGACGGGAAAACTGATTCTTCATCGCGCGCAGAACAGCGGCAAAATGACCGTGACGGCGACGGTGCATAACGGCGGCCAGCCGACCACGCAAACCACCACAATTGTCGTCGCCGAGCCCCAGCAGGACGCCTGGGTGGCCCGAACACCGGCGCAGGATGAGCAGCCGGAGGACCATCAGTTCTACGCCCGAAACGACCAGCAGGAAGGCACGCTGTTCTACAACGGTACGCTGGACGAAACGGCCGACGCCGTCTTTCTGAAAGTCTATGCTGACGAGCGGCTCTTGAAGCGTGAAACCCGCAAGCTGGCGGCGGACAAAGCCTACGCCTTCTCCGTGAAACTCAAGCCGGGGCTGATCAAGTACAAAGTGGAGTTCGGCTCGCAGACGGGCGACCGCGAGAAGCTGCTGCACACGGCCAGCGACCTGGTCTGCGGCGATGCGTACTTGATCAACGGGCAATCCAACGCCGTGGCGACGGATTGGGGCAAGGCTGAGGAACCGGCTTTTCGCAGCGAATGGATTCGCACGTTTGGCAGCATGTCGGGAAACCCAGAACCCGTCCGACTGTGGGGCCACGCGATGTATCGCAGCCGCGACGCTGAGAAGCTTCAGATTGGCTACTGGGGCATGGAGTTCGCCCGGCGTCTGGTGGACAGCCACCAGATCCCCATCTGCATCATCAATGGCGCTGTCGGTGGTACTCGCATCGATCAGCATCAACGGAATCCCGAGAACCCGACGGACACGCGGACGATTTATGGACGACTGCTGTGGCGCGTACAACAGGCAAAACTCACGCACGGTATCCGCGGCGTCCTCTGGCATCAGGGCGAAAATGATCAGGGTGCCGATGGGCCGACGGGAGGTTATGGCTGGGAGACTTATCGGCAATTCTTCATCGATCTGGCAGCGGCGTGGAAGCAGGACTTTCCCAACATCCAGCACTACTACATGTTCCAGATCTGGCCGAAATCCTGCGCGATGGGCGTCGACGGTTCCGACAACCGTTTGCGCGAGGTGCAACGGACACTGCCGACCGCGTTTTCCAAGTTGAGCATCATGTCCACGCTGGGCATCGATCCTCCCGGGGGTTGCCATTATCCGGCCGCCGGCTACGCGGAATTCGCCCGCCTCATGGGCCCTTTAGTGGAGCGTGACAACTATGGGAAATCTTTTTCGGCCTCCATCACCCCGCCCGATCTCCTGCGGGTCTACTTTGCGAGCGATAAGAGGGAGGAGATCGTGATGGAGTTCGATCAGCCCGTGAAATGGAACGAGGCCCTCGCCAGCCAGTTCTACCTGGACGGCAACAAGGGCCAAGTGGCCTCGGGCACGGTCTCCGGAAAAGTGGTCACACTCAAACTAGCCGCGGCCTCGACGGCGCAGCGGCTCACCTACCTCGACAGCAAATCCTGGAAGCCGGACAATCTTCTCCGCGGGGAGAACGGCCTGGCAGCGCTCACTTTTTGCGAGGTTCCGATTCTGCCCAAGCAGCCGTCCCACTAGCCCGGGGCTACTGCTCCCGCGTGATCCACGGGTTTTCGCCCCAACGGGGCAGCCACATAGCAGCCCAGCGGCAGAGCGGAGCGGAGCGGCGTAGCCGCGTAGCGCCGCCCTGGGGTAGGAGAGGAGTGAGAACACTAGCCCTGAAGGGGCGAAACAAGCCGTGTCCGCATCGGACGAACGATGCGTGCGGGATTACCGATTTGTTTCGCCCTTTCAGGGCTACCGTGCTGAATCGAACCTGTACCCAGGGCGTCGCTTTGCGGCTGTCGCCGCGCCGCTGGGCTGATTTGTTTTGCCCCGTTGGGGCGGAAGAGTGAGCGGCAAGGCGCTAGCCGCCGGTTCCGAACGCCACCGGCGGCTAGCGCCTTGCCGCTCACCCCAGACGGCACTGGTCACATCGAGAACGTTTTCTTCTCTTTCAGGCCCGAATGCGAACTGAAGTGGATGAGATACTGCGGTGCCTGGCCCTTCTCGACCGCTTCGTGCTGTCCAATGCCAACGATCTCCACGACCGTGCCGCTTCGCTTGAAGAAGAGCGTACAGCCCTTACCCTTCTGCTTCGGCCCGGCCGACGCATGCAAGACGCCGGACAGGCCGGCGGTGGCTTTCCCGCGGCCGAGAATGGCATCGTTCAGCGCCTGGCTGATGTTGCCGTGACCGCTCGACGGCAGTTCGTGTTTGATGAACGCGACGGTTTCCTCCTCAGTCGCTTCGTTCTTCCCCTTGAACTTGAAAACCACCTCCGGCTTCGGCCCCTGTTTTTCCAGTTCAGCGGCTTTTTTCTTGGCCGCGTTGTACAACTGGACCACCGCGTCCTTGGTGTCCGTATACTGCTTGTCCGAGATCGGAAGGGACGCGACCTTCTCTTCGAGATTATTGAGGCGTATCGCAAGGACCCCTGCGACATCCTCTAGTTTCTTGACCGCAGCCGGGTCGATTTGTTGAGCCTTCTCGATCAGGGTGTTGGCTTGTTTCAGAAGTTGCCGTAGGGTTTGGACGTGATTGCTCCCCAGTGTGTCTTTTTGTTCGGGCATGGTGGCCTCTCCAGAAATGTGGTGTTGAACCGGTCACTGTGAGTCTCGTCGTGAACTCGACTGTTGGCACTTTAGGGCGATCAGGTCATAAGACAACGGAAAGGAAAGCAGATTTTTCACCGACAGGACTGAGGCTAACCGGGGAAAACTGGTGACTCAAGGGAGGCAGGATTATGAAGTCTTAGGTTGCCGCTGGAAAACGAGAAAACGGGCGAGAAGGCGAAGAAGCGGCCAGGCGGCGGGATCATCTTCCGCACCATTCAACCACCCGGGGCAACGCAGTGAGCGACAAAGGCGGACTAATCCTGGTCGATCGCTGGGGCATCGAACAGCCTGCGCGGAAGGTGAATGGCAGGCCGCAGTCGCGTAAGATCGCCGCCACTCCGCCGGAAGAGAACGGCCCTGACATGCGGAAGATCCGCGCGGCCCATGCGATTGGACGCATGGACATCCAGGGCACGTACGATCTGGCGCAAACGACCGTTGACAACGCCAAGCACTGGGCGGCGGCCGACAACTACGATGCCGATTCCGCGAACAGCCGCTGGGTTCGGCAAACGATGGTCAAGCGGTCCAGGTACGAAGCCGCCAACAACGGCTACGTGGACGGCATCCAATCCACTGTAACGACCATGTGTTGGACCCGCTGTTCTCGATCTGGTGGCAGGAATACGTCCTCTTCCATCAGTCCGAAGGCGAGATGTTCGACTGCGACCCCGACGAGCCGCCCGAACACGAATGGGACTGGCCCCGCAACCCCGTGGCGGATTCAGCGGCCGAAGTGTCCACCAATGCCGAGCGGCTGCGGACCGGCCAGGCAAGCCCCAGCGAGATCGCCCACGAAAACGGTGAGAGTTGGGAAGAGCGTCTGCGGAAACTGTCCAAGGACTACGGCAAGACGGTGGACGAAGTTCGCGAAGCCATCTTCACCGTCACCTTCGCCCCGAAGTCGGGCGGGCAGTTGCAGCCGGGCGCCGGTCCGCAGAGCGAAGGTTTTCCTAACGGCTTCCCGAAGAAGCCGCCGGCTGCCGGAGACGCCGAATCCGGCGACGCTGCAGAGGTCAAGAAGCTGGCGGCAATGGTTGCCACCATGTCCGAAGGAATTCTCGCCATGCAGCAAACGCTACGGGGGATTGTAGGTCAGGCTTTCCAGCCTGACACGAAATAGCTGCTGAGCAGTAAGAGCGGTTGAAAGACGTCAGGCTGGAAAGCCTGACCTAGTGCGCTTCCGAGCGCCTTGAATCGACGAGGTGTGAGTCCTCGTCAAAGTTGGATCTGAACTTTGTAACCGAAGGTAACTGCGTCGTCGAGAGACGGGGTGGGAAGCAACCCGAGGTGAACGACCAGTCCGTAGGATAATGACGAACTCGATTCGGCCGGTGGCGATGGCGAGCCCGCGAGGTAAGGGCGAAGCCCAAGTGACGCCGAGCGCAACCCTGCCCAATGGGTGCGACGCACGGAGTGCAGTCGCGGCGGTAAGCCCGGGGGAGCGAAACCAGATCAGTCCCAAGGGATGGCCACAGGTGGTTGGAGACAGAATGGTCGGAAGGTTCAAGGGCGTGAAGGAAGGAGACCTGTCCGGGCTAAAGGACCGGCGTTCAATGGTCGCGAATACCGACATAAAGAACCGGACCGTACAGGAGACAGAACACCCGTAGTAGCGAAGAAGCCGGGTAACGCCGGGGGAACGAACCGACCAGTCCGGGTACGCCAAGCCGGAGGATCGGGGGCCACGAAGGCCAAGCGGGCCGGAGCGAAGGGGTGTAGGAAGGTGGAATCGCAATGACCAAACGCACAGAACACAAACCGGCGGTAGTGCCGTTTCAGACTATACAAGCTGGAGAGACCCGGTCACCTTGGTGGTGGGTCGAACCGAGCGTTTGGACAAAGCGGATGTTGACGGCCCTGGAAACCGGGGTCAAAGGAGGAGTTTGGTTTAGCCTGATCGACAAGGTCTATGCGGAAGGGAATCTGGCTGCCGCCTTTGCGGCGGTCGCAGCGAACGACGGAGCTGCGGGCGTAGACCACGTAACCACTGAGCAATTCGCCACGGGTCTGCCTGATAACCTGAAACACCTGCAAACCGTGCTGCAAACGGGGAGCTATCTCCCGCAAGCCGTGCGTCGGGTGTGGATTCCCAAGCCAGGGACTCATCAACAGCGTCTGCTGGGTATTCCGACGGTTCGTGACCGCGTGGTCCAAGCCGCCCTGCGGCAAGTGTTAGAGCCGATCTTCGAACGTGACTTTGCCGAGCAGAGTTACGGCTTTCGTCCGGGTCGCGGCTGTCAAACAGCCTTGGCTCGCGTGGACGAATTGCTGAAGGCGGGCTACACGTATGTCGTGGATGCGGATTTGAAAAGCTACTTCGATACGATCCCGCATGACAAATTGATGGAGCAACTACGTCGGAAAGTGGCCGATGGCCGCGTGCTGACGTTGATCGAGGCGTTCCTGAAGGCCGGCATCCTGGATGGCCTGGAGGAGTGGACGCCGGAAGAAGGCTCACCGCAAGGATCGGTGATTAGTCCCTTGCTGAGCAACATCTACTTGGACCCGTTGGACTACCGGATGGCGGCCAAGCCAGATCCCAGACCGCCCGCGGAGCCGCCGCCGCTGCCACCCGCGTCGCCGTAAGCGGCTAGCGAAGAACCCGTTCGTTGTTGGACCGTTGTTGAGTTGGCCCAGATTCCAGACGCGTTCCTGCAGGAAGGTTCGCCTGATGCCAGCCCGGTCAGCTTCGCCTTGTTCCGTCTGGAACGTCCGGTACAATCATCGTATGAGCACCATCAGCGTACAAGACATTCAGCGTGATCCCCTTGCCTTCCTTGGCCGGGTCGAGGCCGGAGAAGCGTTCGTCGTCGTCCGAGGCGAGCGCCCGCTGGCAGAAGTTCGGCCTGTGGTGGCAGGCTCGACCCAGCCACGCCCCTTCGGCCTATGCGCCGGCCAGTTCTTGGTGCCCGATGGCTTTGACCAGCCCCTCCCCGAGAACGTCCTGAGGGAGTTCGAGGAATCATGAGGCTTCTGCTCGACACTCAGGTTTTCCTTTGGTATATCAGTGCCGATTCTCGTCTGCCTGTTGCCTTCCGGGAAGCGATCCGTAACCCGGCGAATGAAGTCTACTTGAGCGTCGGTTCCGTGTGGGAGGCAGTCATCAAGTATGCCATCGGGAAGCTTCCCCTGCCGGAAGCGCCGGCAGAATACCTGCCACGGGAGCGCGCGGCTCATCAGATCGCGAGCTTGCCAATCGAAGAAGCCACGCTGGCCGAGTTGGCAAAACTGCCCCTGTTGCACCTCGACCCCTTCGACCGCATCCTCATTGCACAAACGCTCCAGCATGGCCTGATGTTCCTCACCGTAGACGATGCGGTGCACGCCTATCCAGTCCCAATCCTGCCGAGAGCCTAGCACACCTGCTGACTCCGGTTCCAGTGCTTGTGGCCACGTCCGTTCACGGCGTTTCGGGTTTTTCCCAGGCCAGCGACCGCTGGACGGCCCGGTGCCAGCGTCGGGAGCGGGCCGCGCGTTCGGCTGCGGGCATCGTCGGCTGGAACTCACGGTCCAACACCCAGTGCGCCGCCACGTCTTGGAGATCGGCCCAAAAGCCCACCGCCAGACCTGCCAAATAGGCGGCCCCCAGCGCGGTTGTTTCCGCCACGACGGGCCGGTGGACGCGCACGTCCAGCATGTCCGCCTGGAACTGCATCAGGCCGTCGTTCACGGAAGCCCCGCCGTCCACTTTGAGCACCTGCAGATCGGCCCCGGCGTCACGCCGCATAGCCTCCAGTAGATCGCAGGTTTGCAGGGCCATCGATTCCAGAGCCGCGCGGGCCAAATGCCCCGCCGTCGTTCCGCGATTGATCCCCAGGATCGTGCCGCGGGCGTACGGATCCCAGTACGGAGCCCCGAGTCCCGTGAAGGCCGGCACAATCACCACGCCGCCACTGTCGGGCACGGTCGCCGCCAGACGTTCGACCTCGACCGAAGTCTTGATCAGCCCCAGTCCGTCGCGCAGCCATTGGACCACCGCTCCGGCGATGAACACCGAACCCTCGAGACAATAGGTGACTTGGCCGTCGAGGCTCCAGCCGATTGTCGTCAGCAACTTGTTCTCCGACTGGATCGGCCGCGCACCGGTGTTCATTAGCAGAAAGCAACCGGTCCCATAGGTGTTCTTCGCATCGCCCGGCTCGAAGCACGCTTGGCCGAAAGTCGCCGCCTGCTGATCGCCCGCGTCACCGGTCACTGGCAGACTGACACCGAACAGTTCCGCAACCGTTTCGCCGAACAGGCCACTCGACGGCAGAACTTCGGGCAGCATGGCGCGCGGCACACCGAGGAGCGCCAGCAGTTCCTCGTCCCAGTCGAGTGTGTGGATATTGAACAGCATGGTCCGGCTGGCGTTGCTCACGTCGGTCACGTGCCGCCGCCCACCGGTAAGCCGCCAGATCAGGAATGCATCCACGGTCCCGAACAGGATGTCGCCGCGATCGGCCCGTGCTCGTAGTCCCGACTGCTGATCGAGCAAATACTTGATCTTGCTCCCGGAGAAATACGCATCGATCACGAGGCCGGTCTTGTCGCGCACGGTCTGCTCCAGCCCCGCCGCCCTCAGCTGCTCGCAGATCCCGGCACTCACTCGGCTCTGCCAGACGATCGCGTTGGCGACCGGCTTGCCTGTGGCGCGTTCCCACAGGATGGTGGTCTCCCGCTGATTGGTGACGCCGATGGCCGCAAGCTCATCGGGCGAAATCGAGGCCCGCCGCAACGCCTCTCGGGCCACAGCCAACTGCGACGACCAAATCGCTTCGGGATCGTGCTCCACGTGTCCCGGCCACGGCAAGATCTGCTCAAACTCCTGTTGCGCTGCCGACACCGCGCGGCCATCGCGCGCGAAGACGATGGCCCGGCTGGACGTTGTACCCTGATCCAAGGCGAGAATGTAGGGTTTCATCGCAGATGACTCCCAAGGCGACCGCAGACCGCAACCAAGTAGCATGGCTCTCCAGAGCCGTGCTTGCGTGACTTCTTCGTAAGGAATTGTTCCCGATACTACCCGGCTCTGGAGAGCCAGGCTACGACGAGACTCGCACCGTGCAAGCATCCCCCGGGTTCAGACTCTACCTCGGCAGCGCGACGGCCCGTAGCACCTCGGACGCTGCCTGCGATTTGTTCAAGACGTAGAAGTGCAGTCCGGGCACCCCGCCCGCAAGTAAGCCCTGGACTTGCTGAATGGCATATTGCACGCCGACCTGGAACTGCCAGTCCGCGTCATCCTGTTTTGCCAATTCGACGACAAACGAGCTCGGCAGCCGAGCCCCGCACATGGCAGTCAGCCGCTGGATCTGCGACAAGTTCGTGACTGGCAGGATGCCCGGCACGATGGGCACACGAATGCCATTGGCGCGGCAGCGTTCACGAAACCAGAAGAAGTCGGCGTTGTCGTAGAACAATTGGGTGATGACGATGTCGCCACCGGCGTTCACCTTACGTTTCAAATGGGCGACATCAATTTCGAGGCTCGGTGCTTCCAGATGTTTTTCCGGGTAGCCGGCCACGGCGATTCCAAAGTGCGGGAACTCCGTACGGATCAAGGCCACGAGTTCGTTCGCGTAGTGGAACCCGCCCTCCACCTCCCGAAATTCCGTTTCGCCCTGGGGTGGGTCGCCTCGTAGAGCGACAATGTGGTCAAGGTCTCGAACGGTGGCCTCGCGGAGGTACTCGCGCAGCTGGTCCACCGTCGAACCCACGCAGGTCAAATGCGAAGCGACCGGCAGGCGGAACCGCTGCTTCACATGGTCGACAATCTCAAGTGTCTTGGCCCGCGCGGCCCCCCCGGCGCCATACGTGCAGGTGATGAAATCCGGCCGGAATTGCATCAGCTCCTGGACATGGCTGTACAGCATCTTTTCGCCTGCCAAAGTTTTGGGCGGATACAGTTCGAACGACAAGCCGAACCGGTCGGGCTGATAGATTTGTGAGAAGGACATGCGTGTGGTATCCAGGGTCTCTTACAAAAGATAGCAGCAGCAGCGGAAATTCGCTAGACAACTGGCGGTCGTGAGATCCACTGCAGGAAATATCTTGAAAACCCTCGTTCCCAGGCTCTGCCTGGGAACGCACTGCATTGCCGGCTCTGCCGGCCTTCTTGCGAGGCGGAGCCTCGCGTTCAGTGGGTTACGAGGCAGAGCCTCGTAACCAGAACGAAAGATAGCAGCAGCGGAAATCCGCTAGACAACTGGCGGTTGTGAGAGCCGTTGTTCACGGAGGCCAGTGCTCCTATACTGGCTTCGCAATGTTCCCCCCGCTGATCCTCCGCGAAAGAGCAACTCATGAGCGAACTGTTCATCTTGATTCCCGGTCGCACCGCCAAACAGGGGTGCGGCATCAGCGAAGGCAAGTTCGGAGAGACCTACCTGACGGAGACCAGTCGGTTGCAGGTCGCGCCCGCAGATATGCAACGGCTCGACCTTGCCGACGGGCATGCCCACCAGCAAAGGCTTGGACGTGAGTCTGGAAAAGCTCTAAATCAGGTTTGCAAGCCTCGGTTTGCAAGCCTCATCGCGTCAGCCTGGAAAGGCTGACCTACCCTTTGCGCGCAGGTGACACGAATCATGGCCACGACAACCCATCAGGCGGAATCCACGACTTCCCGTGCAGCTGAAACCCGACCGGAACGGAAGGTCATCAAGGACGCGACATGCACGTTCTGCGGCTGCGTCTGTGACGACATCGAACTGAAGGTCGAAGGCCACAAGATTGTCGAAGCCAAACGGGCCTGTGTGCTGGGCACCGCTTGGTTTCTCAACCATCAGGTCGAGGACCGGCCCTCGTGCCTCATTCAGGGCCGGCCAGCCAGTGTGGAGCAAGGCGTCGAGCGTGCCGCACAGATTTTGGCAAAGGCCAAGTACCCGCTGATCTACGGCCTGAGCGACACCACCGTCGAAGCCCAACGCATGGCCGTCGGCATCGCGGATTGGATCGGCGGAATCGTGGACAGCACCAGTAGCGTCTGCCACGGCCCGACGGGCATGGCCTTTCAGGGCGTGGGCGAGGTCACCAGCACGTTGGGCGAAGTGCGGAATCGCGGTGATCTGATCATCTTCTGGGGCGCCAACCCGGCGGAGAGCCATCCGCGGCATTTCACGCGTTACAGTCTGATGCCCAAAGGCATGTTCCTGCCGCGCGGTCGCAAGGACCGGACCTGTGTCGTGGTGGACGTGCGCAAGACCAAGTCCGCCAAGACGGCCGACGTGTTCATTCAGATCAAGCCGCGGAGCGATTTTGAGGCCCTGTGGGTGTTGCGTGCCTTGGCCCAAGGCATCGACCTTGATGCGCAACAGGTGGCAGCCGACACCGGCCAGCCGTTGGCGGTCTGGCAGGACTTGATGGCCCGCATGAAGGCTGCCAAGTTCGGTGCCATTTTTTTTGGCATGGGCCTCACCATGACCCGAGGCAAACACGCCAACACAGAAGCGTTGATGGCCTTGACGCGAGATCTGAATCGTTACACGCGTTTCACCTGTAAACCGAATCGCGGCCATGGGAACGTGACCGGGGCCGACCATGTCATCACCTGGCGCACGGGATACCCCTTTGGCGTGAACTTGGGCCGCGGCTATCCGCGATTCAATCCCGGCGAGTACACAGCCACCGACGTGTTGACACGGAAAGAGGCCGACGCAGCACTAATCGTGGCCAGCGATCCACTAGCCAACTTCAGCGACTCGGCCCGCGAGCACCTGAAATCGATCCCCTACATCGCGTTGGATCCGAAAGAAACGCCGACCACGCGGCACGCCACTGTGGCCTTCACCGTCGCCACGTACGGGATCAACGTCGCGGGCACGTCCTATCGCATGGACGACGTCCCGCTGCCCCTGCGCCCCGCGTTCGAGTCACCGCATCCCAGCGATGCCACGATCCTCAAAGGCATCGAGCGGCGCGTGCGGGAACTCAAAGCCGACCAACTCGGCGCACCCGCCCCGCGGGTCTCGTTGCCGCGGCCGTGACGAGGAAACGACCGCGACCTGTTCCCTCGGACAAGGAGTTTCTGCCGGTGAGCCTGAGCGAGTACGCGGGTTCCAAGACCAAATCGGACTCCCGCGCGCAAAAAAAAGACCGGACCTCCCACCACGGTGTAAGGCCCGATCTTGTTTCTACATCCTTGCTCGCGATCCTCTGAACCGGGACCAACAGGGCGAGCCCCGGTTCTCGCGAGATCAGATCCACACAGCCAACCGTCAACTACTGACGGAAGCTGACCTGATAGAACGACATGGGGGCGTGCAGGCTGGCGGCCTTCGGGGCTTCCTTCGGGGCTTCGGGAACCGCCTCGGGCGCGGCGGCCGGAGCAACCTCGCCTCCGCAACCGCACTTCACTGCCGGACCGCAGCAGCGGACCCGACGGCCTTCGCAGCGGTTCAATTGCAGACCGTGGCAACGCACGCGACCATGACAGACCGGAGCGACTTCCTTTCCGCAGCACGCGGGAGCAACCCCTTGGCAACGTTGGAAGAGCTTCACACCACGGCAAGGCACCGCACCGTCGCAAGCGACCACGCCAGCGCAACCGTGACAGCCGTGTCCAGCGACAGCCGCCTTGTCACCACCCATCAGAGCGATCCCGACGATCGCGAAGAAAAACACAACACCTAAAGTAACTTTCCGATTCATCCCAAATCCTCCAAAATTTTCTGATACCTGTAAGCGAGAAACCACACTCGGCGCCGTCGTTAGTGTGCATCTCCGTGGTGACGGCAATTCCACGGAATCAAAATCCACCTGCTGAGGTTGCAGTTGCCTGCCGCTGTATCCAAAAACACCCTGTTAGTAATCCTTGCCGAATACAAAGCATGCAACGCGTGCACAGGTTAGGCTACTAAATTAGCATGGGAAGTTTGGGTGTCAAGGTGTCCCAAGTACTCGCAGGTCAAAAACATCTATCGGCGCAACAAAAATGGCTCGCAATTGCGAGCCATGGTCTTCGACAGAAGTATAGTCAATTAGAGTACTTACATCACAAGTCAAATCATCGCATTATGGTCGAATGATCGGTTTCACTAGCCGGTCTTGCAGCCTGCTGAACGGCGGTTTCCTGGTCTGCATTGCGTTGACGTTCCACCAACTCCTTGTTCTTCAGCATGTTCTCTGGATCTTCGAAGTTGAACAACAGCGGGAGCTGTCCTTCCTCCACCGGTGTTGCCATCCCGGCAACTCTCCAGCCGTTCTGCTGTCTGCGCATGACCCAAATCACATCTGTGCTGACCCGTTGACCATCGGCGTCTGCCTCCGTCCAAACGCTCTTCACATGAGCACCGTCCTTCTCCGGCGTCACGTACTCAAACTCGCCGATTTGATACGCCAGTGACGCGGAACCAGGGGAACGAATTGCCAATCCGCTCCTGGATGTCTCCTCGCGAGCTTTGTCCGTCAATAGAGCGGCGATCTTTGATGCATCGCCGTCTCGCAGAGCATCATAGAAGCGAGCCACGATCTCGGTGGGATTGGATGACTGAAGGGCTGCCACGTCGGCCGATCCGCTGTCAGCAGGACCGCTCTCGCGATTACCAATGGCACTGCCGTCTGCCGCCGGACCCGCGTTCTCAGATTTTCCACAACCCGTCGAGAAGAATAACGTTACGGACAGTACCGCCATCCACAATTGGCATCTCATAGCAAACTCCATGGCTAGAGAAAACTCCCGGATCAGCCAGGCGGTGGTCGGGTTCAATCTTCGTCGTCGCGATCGAGACGCCGGGCACCGACCACTGGCGCGGCGGGAGTGTCTCAAGAACTCTGCCGGGCGTCAATGCCAGCTGTCGGGTTGGAGCCTCGAAAACTCACGCGGTCTTTTCCTTCGGCCGTTGCGAAACGGGTGACATTGGTGATAATATCCGCTATCATCTTTGATGGCTGACGCCCCTGTCCCACAAATTCAGTTTCCCGCAATCATCCAACCCCTAGGCTAAGGAGTTCGTCCGCTGACTACCTCAACCTATCGCTTCGGCACCGTGGCCGTTGTGACACTCGTCGCGCTGCGTCTGGCTGTAGGCTGGCACTTCTACCGCGAAGGGGCCGACAAGATCATTGATGGCAACTTCACTTCGGTGGGGTTCTTCAGGACCGCCAAGGGGCCGTTGGTATCGTTTTATCAGTGGTTTCTTTGGGACGGAGAGGGCCGGGCGAGGCTGGACGAAGGTGCCGAAGATGCTACGCTCGATGCCTGGACACAGTACCGGCAGCAGGTCGTCGAACACTACGGCTTTGATGAGAAGCAGCAGAAGCAGGCCGACCAGGTCTACCGGTTTCACGCTGCCCAGTTGAGTGCCTTCTTCGAAGAGAAGGGTGATGACCTCAAGAAGTACTTGAAGGGGCTGAAGCGTCGCGATCTCAACCGCCAGGATCCCGCACGCCAGGGCGTAACCTCGTTGCGAGGTCAAGCCGAGCAGATCGACAAGGACGTACACAAGGATCTCGGCCCGTGGCTGGGCGACGTCGACGCCATGTGGAAGGGGTACGAACGGGATCTGAACGACTTGGCGACGGAGGCCCAGGCGGGCCGCCGTTGGTTGGCCCTGCCCAAGCCGGGCCGGCATTTCCTGGACACCTTGTTCATCGATCAGATCATCCCGTATTTCGATTTGCTGGTGGGGGCCTGTCTGATTCTGGGCTTGGGGACGCGACTGGCGGCCTTGGCGGGCGCTGGTTTTCTAGCGTCGATCATCGGGACGCAATTCCCGGGGGCAGCCGGGGCGATTCCCACGTACTATCAAGTGATTGAGATGTTCGCCATGCTGGTTCTGGCGGCCTTCGGAGCGGGCCGTTTTGCTGGCTTGGATTTCTTTATCGAATGGTTGCGCCTACGATATTTTAAGAAGTGCTGCTGCGCTCCCAAATCGGAGCCTAAGACGGAGAATAAAGCATGAATTTGACCCCGGAAGAAAAAGAAGTTGGTCGGGACAATTACTACGAAGCGGTCGGTACGTACGACAAGGTCGCCGATCCCAGCCGCCGGGATTTCCTGAAGCAGGCAATTGCCGCAGGGGCAGTTTCCGGGGCTGGCCTGGGCGCCATGTACTTCCGCTATGATAAGCCCAAGAATCCGGTCCGCGTCGGGGTCATCGGCACGGGCGACGAGGGCAACGTGCTAATCAACGCCCTCAACCCGGAGTACGTCCAGGTGGTGGCGATCAGCGACATTCGCCCGTACAACGTGCACCGTGCGTTTCACGGAGACTGGTCCAGCCCCGAGGTGTGGGAGCTGCGCCGAGGGCTGATGGCCGTTTACGGATGGAAGACAGAAGACGAGGCGCGCCAGCACGTCAAAGTGTACGGCCCCTACCAGGACCCGCTCAAGGACCCGGACGTCGAGGCCGTGATCATCGCCCTGCCGCTGCATCTGCACGCGCCGTGTGCCTGCCAGGCGATGAAGGCCGGCAAGCACGTGCTAACCGAGAAGCTCATGGCCCATAATGTGGCCCAGTGTAAGGTGATGGGCCGCCTATCTCATGAGCAGAAGGTGCTCTTGGCCGTTGGTCACCAGCGGCACTACAGTGTCCTGTACGACAACGCGGTGCACCTGCTGCAATGGGGGATTCTGGGCGAACTGCACCACATCCGCGCCCAGTGGCACCGTGGCAACCTGCCCGGCAGGGACAGTTGGCAGCAGGCCTTGCCAGGCGGCGAGGTGACGCTGACCGGCAAGTCCAAGCTGAACAAGATCGCCCGCGAGCTGGCCAAGCTGGAAGCGGATCTCAAGAGTCCCCTGACCAGCCCGAAGGAGGCGGAGCTGCTAAGAAAAAAGATTGCCCAATGGCGGGCCTGGGATCAGGACAAGGAGGTAAAAGCGGAAGACTTCGGGTATGAGAGCACGAAGTTGTCCAACGGTCGTCCGCGTCCGGCACTTGAGGAACTCTGCCGCTGGCGGCTCTGGGATCGTACCGGGGGCGGATTGATGGCCGAACTGGGAAGCCATCAGCTCGATGCCGCGGGCATTTTCTGCAGCGCCCTACGAAAAGATGGCAAGAAATCGCATCCGCTGACGGTGCACGTCGTGGGTGGCCGACAGACCTTCCCTCTCGATCGTGACTGTGACGATCACGTGTACTGCCTGTTCGAGTTCCCCGCTCCAGGTTACGATCCAGAAGAATTCGATGTCGGCTATAAGGACGATGCGATGAAGTGTCCGGGCAACGAGATCCCCGGCTACGACAAGGACAAGCAGAAGAAGATCGTGGTGATGTGCTCGTCGATCAATGGAAACGGTTTTGGAGGCTACGGCGAGGTCGTGATGGGCACCAAGGGTACTTTGGTGCTGGAACGCGAACAGCAGGTGATGTTGTACAAGAGTGCGGACACCAGCAGTCGCGTGTCCGTAAAGGACGACAAAGGCGGACCCACGATGAATACGCAGGCCAGCGGGGCCGCCGGGCCGATGGCCAAGGCGGCCGAAAGCCTGGGGAAAGTCAGCCGCGGCTACACGGAGGAGATCGAGCACTGGGCCTGGTGTATCCGCAACCCCGCGCCAGAAAACCAATCCCGTTGCAAGCCGGAAGTCGCCCTGGGGGATGCCGTCATCGCGTTGACTACCAACTTCGCACTCAAGCAGTCGGTGACCGGCAATGGCACCGGTTTCGTAAAATTCGATGCGAATTGGTACGAATTGGACAAGGACGAAACGCCCGATGGCAGTGACCTAGTGCAGGAATACTCGCGACTGGTCAAAGAAGCGTAAGACGGTCTTAGGAACGGCGGAAAAGGCAACTTTGGTTGTTGCCAATTCCGCCCTTCACCCCAACCCTCTCCCCGGATTAACGGGGCGAGGGAATTATTCTTCGGCAGCGTCTTACGTGCCGCACCACGCACATCCAAGAACCCCGGTTTTCGTTGCCGAGACCGAGGTTTTTGTACTTTTCCCGGCACGGTTTACCGTGCGGGTCCGCCCGAACCTTTCTGGGAAGATTCGGCGGGTTTCCCGCCACGCTATCTTTGCACCCGCTTTCGGCTCTGGTAACATAAGGCGCACGACTGGAAGGTGGCGTTGTCACCTTCCAGGCGGCGCTCGCGATGGACTAAACCTAGTACACCGCGTCCCTGGCTCCGCCGGGTGACGAGCGAGCTTGACGTTAGGGAATTCGATTTCCGTTTGCCGAAAAGCCTGAATTGGTTTTCACGAGTCACTCCTCAAGTACCCATGCAGGTGAGGCTATGAATCTGATCCTCATGCTCCTGCGTCTGTTGTGGGGACCATCCCCGCACGGAGAATCCCAGTTGCAGCTTGCTCCTGTTCCTGTTCATCGACGTGCTGTCGCGTCGGTCCGGGAGCGGAGCGTGTGTTGCCTGTGGATCCCGGGATGGGGGTGGCTGACCTTTCACACTCTGTTTCGGGGACGGGAGACGGCTGGCGGCCATGTGTTGACCCACCGGTTGGTGACACGTTGTCTCGAAGCTTGTCGTTGGGACGTTGGCAGACAACGCAAACGGCGAGGCAGTCAGGCATCTCCCCAGGTCTCTCTCGGCTCGCGTAACGAGCCGTGAGAAACGGGCTGCGAATTCTCTTTTGTGCTCGCTGTTGTTCGGCTAGGCTCGGGACGCTCTCGGCATAGACAAGGGGGCGGACCTTGAACCCTGTTTGGATTGTGTTGATCACCGCGGTGATCTCCTGCGTGTTGTCGTGCGTGTTGCTCCGTAGGCTCGACCGTCTGCGGAAGAAGGACGCCGAGACAGAAGCCCAGCGAATTATCGAGCGTGCCGAGCACGAGGCGGCCCGCAAGCTCAAAGAAGCCGAGTTGGAGATCAAGGAAAAGTCGCTCCAACAGAAGACCGAAACCGATAAGGAATTGAGCAAGCTGCGGGATGAGTTGCGCGAGCGTCAGCGCAGCTTGGATAAGCGGGAAGGGACGGTCACGCAACTGGCTGAAGACGTGCAGAAACAGGAGCGGATCGTCGAAAACACTCAGCGGCGTCTGACGGAAAAACTGGAGAATTGCAGCCGCCGCAGCGACGAACTGAGTCAGCTGTTGGATCTACAACGGCACACGCTTCACGAAATCGCCGGCTTGACACGCGAGGAAGCGGCGCAGCGGTTGCTGGGAAGACTGAGCGAGGAATTGACCCAGGAGGCCGGAACGCTGGTTCTGAGACACAAGCGGCGGGTCGCGGAAACTTGCGAAGTCCAGGCCCGCGAAATGCTGCTGACGGCCATGCAGCGGTACGCCGCCGCCCAGACTGCGGAAGCGACGACCAGCACGGTCGACATCCCCAACGATGAGATGAAAGGTCGGATCATCGGCCGCGAAGGCCGCAATATCCGAGCCTTTGAGAAGCGGACGGGCGTCGACGTCATCATTGATGATACGCCGGGCGTGGTGATCGTTAGCGGTTTCGATCCGGTACGACGCGAGGTGGCACGCCAATCGCTAGAGAAGCTAATCATTGATGGCCGCATCCATCCTTCCCGCATCGAAGAGATCGTCGAGGAGACGGAGAAGGAAATCGAGCGTCTGATCCGGAAGAAGGGAGAAGAGGCCGTCCAGGAAGTCAACGTGCAGGGTTTGCACGAACGGATCGTCTACATGCTGGGACGACTTCATTTCCGGACGAGCTATAGCCAAAACGTCCTGCGGCACAGCGTCGAAGTCGCCTTCCTGTCAGGCATGCTGGCGGAGATGATCGGGTTGAACGGTGATTTAGCCAGACGCTGTGGTCTGCTGCACGACATAGGCAAGGCTGCGGACCACGAATTGGAAGGCGGTCATCCCAAGATCGGTTCCGATCTGCTGAAGCGTCATGGAGAGAAGCAGGAGGTAGTTCACGCGGCGCTCGGTCATCATGACGAAATCGTGATCGAGTACCCCTACACGATGTTGGTCGCCACCGCGGATGCCTGCAGCGCGTCACGACCCGGTGCCCGGCGCGAGTCGCTGGAACGCTATATCAAGCGGATGGAGGAATTGGAGTCGATCGCCACCAACTTTGCCGGTGTCGAGCAAGCCTTCGCCATCCAGGCCGGCCGCGAATTGCGGGTGCTGGTTAGCGCCAAGGACACCGACGACGCGAAAGCGGCCAAAGTCTGCCGAGACATCGCGAAGGCGTTCGAAGAACAACTGACCTACCCTGGCGAAATCAAGGTCACGGTTGTGCGCGAGTCGCGTTTTACCGAGATCGCTCGCTGACGCCCCGGAGAATCTCTCATGCGGATCCTGCTGATCGGCGATATCGTCGGCAAGCCGGGTAGGCGGATCGTCACCCAAGCCCTGGGCGACCTGCGGCGACGCGAGCGGTTGGATCTGGTGATCGCCAACGCGGAGAACACGGCCGATGGCTCAGGCATCACGCCGGGCATTTTTCACGAACTGGTACAAGCCGGCGTGGACTGCATTACCCTCGGTGACCACATCTATCGTCGCAAGGAGATTTGTGCGCTGTTGGCGACGGAAACGCGGCTGGTGAAGCCGGCCAATTTCCCGGTGGTCGCAGCAGGACGTCCCTGGACGGTCGTGCAGAGCTCGGCCGGCATCCCCGTCGGGGTCTTCTGCTTGCTGGGGCGGGTCTATATGCGGCCCGTCGACTGCCCGTTTCAGGCCGCCGATCGCGTGCTGCAAGAGATGCCCGATACCGTTCGCGTGCGGGTCCTGGATTTTCATGCAGAGGCCACCAGCGACAAACAATTGATGGGCCGTTATCTGGATGGACGGGTCTCCGCAGTCCTGGGGACTCACACGCACGTCGCCACCGCGGACGAACAGGTCTTTCCCGGCGGGACCGCCTTTCAATGCGACGTGGGTATGACCGGTCCGTTCCAGAGCATTATCGGCAGACGCATCGACCGCGTCCTGGAGACAACCTTGACGTTCCACCCCACGCAGTTCCAGGTGGCCAGCGGCGATGTGCGTTTGTGCGGGACGATCGTCGATGTCGCCCCGGAGACGGGGCGCGCCACGGGAATTCAGCGGCTAACTGTGGCAGCCGATTTGGCCAGCCCAACCGGAAACGCGGAACCCCGCGTGTGCTAGTACCGCATCCACTTGGTAACTTCCGCGGGTAGGCATTTCGGAAGGGCAGCGCTCCGTATCCTCTCAAACGCTAGCTTTCAGTGGCGAAAGAGTTCGAGGGGCGGCGGATTGGATGAGGGTGGCGAGCGATGGTAGGGCCATTCGATGCGTGAGGCGGTCACGCAGATATTCGCAGGTTCGCACACTCAACTTTTTGG
>JAPLNJ010001048.1 GCA_026692885.1 Planctomycetota bacterium
ACCTGGTCATCTCGCTGGGGGCCGTCGCGGGGCTGTTCTTTCTGGCCGGCGCGGATTTCGTCGGCGCGATGCAGTTGATGATCTATGTCGGCGGGACGTTGGTGCTGTTGGTTTTCGGCGTGATGCTGACAGCCCAGACCCGCTTTTTGAACCTGCGTTCGAACGCGGGCGACTGGGTGCTGGCCTTGTTCGCCGGTGCGATGCTGCTGCTGTTGTTGCTGCGCGCGGCGTTCATGGTCAATGATTGGTCGGCGCCGCACCCGGCGCCCGAACAAATCGACATCGCTGCAGCAAACACCACCAGCACGATCGGGTTGGCCTTGACGGGTATTCGTTTGGACGGCGACAGCGAAGACCGCCGCAGCGGATATATGCTGCCGTTTTTGATTGTGTCGGTGCACTTGCTGGTGGTCTTGGTCGGAGCGGCGTATTTGGCGCGTGCCAAGAATCGGGTGGATCAAGGGAATCGCGAGGGGACCAACGGATGAACCCACTGCTCGCCCAAGTGACGGTGTCCCACTACCTGGCGGTCGGGGCGGTGTTGTTTGTCACCGGTGTCCTCTGCATGGCCACCAAACGGAATGCTCTGGGCGTGTTGATGGGCATCGAACTGGTGCTGAATGGGGCCAATGTCAATTTCGTGGCTTTTGGCAGTGAGTACTTGCGGGCGAAATCGCTGGGTTTGGACGGGCAGCTGATCGCCCTGTTTGTGATCGTGTTGGCCGCCGCCGAAGCCGCCGTAGCCCTCGCGATTGCCTTGAATTTTTACAACAACTACGCCACGGTCGATGTGGATCGGGGCGACAAGCTAAAAGGCTAATGGATACTTCTGCCTTACCGCTGCTGCTGGGGCTGGCCACACTGTTGCCGCTGGCCTCGTTTTTCGTGATCCTGATCTGGGGGCGATGTTTCGGCCGAGCCTTCGGACACGGCGCGTACATCGCTGTCGGCGCCATTGGCACGGCCGCGGTGCTGTCGTTCCTGTCGTTGGCCATCTGGCTGACGCACCATTTTCCTGCGTCGTCGCACGACGCGAAGCACGAGACAGCAGCGTCCGCAGAGTCCGGCACCGAACATGGCCACGCGGGGCCGGCATCGCATGGATCCCAGGAACAGCACGGCGATCGCGTACCGCAGGCATATATCGGCGAGTACTACACGCTAGGCGTTGACGATCTGCATGTTCTGCATGGTCACGCTGGTGGCCACATGCATCCACTTCTACGCGATGGGATACATGCACGAGGAACTGCACGAGGTGACGGATCACGAGGTGACGCTCCGCGACGGCTCGCATCTCAAGCGGCCGGGACGCTACTGCCGGTTCTTCCAGTACCTGTCGTTGTTCTCGTTCAGCATGCTGGGTTTGGTGCTCTCCGGCAACATCGCCATGGTGTTCGTGTTTTGGGAATTGGTGGGGATCTGTTCGTATTTCCTGATCGGTTTTTACATCGAGCGGAAGAGTGCGTCGAACGCAGCGAACAAGGCGTTCATCGTCAACCGCGTCGGCGATTTCGGCATGATTATCGGTCTGATGGCGTTGTGGACCAGCCTGGGAACGTTCAACTTTGGCGACACGGCTGTCAAGAACGCCGCCGGGCAGATCGTCGGTACGGATCCCGGCATCTTCAGCCTCGTGCGACCCGGCGACGACCACGCTTTGAAAACGCCCGACGGCATGGTGCGGTTGTCCGCTCGGGAAGAAATCGCCGGACTTGTGCTGGCAAAAGGCCCGACAGCGACTGAAGAAGTACTAGAGACGATCAAGACCGATGCTTCGCTGTTGTCCGCCTGGCGCGATGGCGGGCCGGATGGCCGCGGGCCGCGCTATGGTTATTGGCTGTTGATCGTAGCCGGGGTCGGAATCTTCTGCGGCTGTGTGGGCAAGAGTGCGCAGTTCCCGCTCCATGTCTGGTTGCCGGATGCGATGGAAGGGCCGACGCCCGTGTCGGCTCTGGTGCACTCTGCAACGATGGTCGCTGCCGGCGTCTACTTGGTGGGAAGGTTCTATCCGGTGTTCGCGCCGGAGGTTCTGTTGGTGATCGCAGTGACTGGCTGCATTACGCTGTTCATGGCGGCCACGATCGCGCTCACCGCGACCGACATCAAGCGGGTCTTGGCCTACTCGACGGTCAGCCAGTTGGGCTACATGATGCTGGCTTTGGGCGTGGGCGGCTGGGTCGCCGGGTTGCTGCATCTGATCACCCACGCCTT
The DNA here is from genome assembly GCA_026692885.1 of Planctomycetota bacterium. The sequence goes on from JAPLNJ010001048.1 coordinate 2,215, forward strand.
CTTCAAGAGCCTGCTGTTTCTCTGTTCCGGCTCCGTCATTCACGCGGTGCACACGAACGAGATGACCGAGATGGGCGGTTTGCGCAAAAAGATGCCGATCACTGCGCTGACCATGCTCATCGGCTGCTTGGCGATTTCGGGCATTAGCGTCCCGTTTGTGATTGGTTTCAGTGGATACTACTCCAAGGACCGCATTTTGGAGCAAGCCTTTGCCTTCATGGGTGCCAATGGTTCTTTCCTGGGCAAGATGTTTTTCTGCGCCGCCGCGGGCGGGGCAGCGATGACCGCGTTCTACATGTTCCGGCTCTGGTACCTGACGTTTGCCGGAAAGCCGCGGAATCAACACCGGTACGAACACGCTCACGAATCGCCCCGGCTGATGGTCGTGCCGTTGTTGGTTCTGGCGTTTTTTGCGACGACGGTGGCGTGGACGCCGCCAAAATTGGAATTCTTGGGCCGATTTCACGACCTGACGTTGGTGAATCTGCTGGAGCAGTCGCGCCCGGCCGGGACGGCCACGGACGCCCACGCGGCTCTGGTGTCGGTGAATTGGCCCAGCGAGCATTTTGCCCACGAGGATGCCCAATTCGGCACGATCGTGGTTCCGGTGACTTTGCTCGCGACATTCACCGCACTGGCGGGGCTTGGCTTGGCGACCGTGATGTACGGCCTAGGGTACTTGAATCCCGGTGAGGTTCGCCGACAGTTCGAGCCGGTTTACCAGTTCCTGCTACACAAGTGGTGGTTCGACGAACTGTACGAGGTTCTGTTCATCCGGCCCACGCACTGGTTGGCTGGACTGGCCGCGGCATTGGACAGACGCTGGATCGACGGTTTCATTGATGGTTTGGCGACGTGCACCAAGAGGTTCGCAATTGCCTGGGAACGCCTTGCCGATCAAACGATCGTCGATGGCTTGGTGAACCTGTTGGCGCGCCAGACATACGCATTGGGGCTAGGACTCCGCGTAATTCAGACTGGCCGCTTGCGGCAGTACGTGATGTTCATCGTGATCGGGGCGATTGCGGTCTTTGTCCTGATCAGCTTTTTCTGGAGTCCAACGTTCGCTAGGTAGGCCGTTCCGAGGTCTGGGCGACTTCGCAAGTCGCAGACGACAAACTAAGGATCCGTGTTGATGGGAAATCCTGTCCTGTGGCTGAGTGCCATCGTGTTTCTGCCCGTATTGGGCGCGGTTGTCCTGATGTTCTTGCCAAAGGACAAGGACGACCTGCTGCGCTACTTCACGTTGTCGGTGACCGCGGCGGTCTTAGTGCTTGCGGTGCTAATGTTCCTGACTCCAGTGTTGGGGGGGAAGTTCGACTATCAGACGGACGCAGCCGCTTACATGCAGGACATCTGCAGCGTACCGTGGATTCCTTCGTTCGACATCAATTACGTCCTAGGTGTGGATGGCATTAGTTTGCCGCTGATCCTGCTCACGGCGGTGGTCAGCTTCTTGGCGATGGCGGCCAGTTGGTCGGTGAAGAAATATGTCCGGAGCTACTGCATTCTGTTTCTGCTGCTGGAAACCGGCATGCTCGGCGTATTCCTGTCGCTGGACTTCTTCTTGTTTTACGTGTTCTGGGAAGTCATGTTGCTGCCGATGTACTTCCTGATCGGTGTCTGGGGTGGACCGAGAAAGGAATACGCCGCAATCAAGTTTTTCTTGTACACATTGGTGGGCGGCGTGTTGATGTTGATCGCCATCCTGCTGCTGTATTTCGCCAGTGACCTGACGGACCCAGCGCTTCGCAAGTACGTGGAAAGTGATCGCGGCAAGGTGGAACTTACGGCGAGCGTACAGAAAGCGGCTCTGGACGGCATGCAAGGGCAAGCGAAGGACCCCACCGACGTGAAGCCTCTGCACACGTTCAACTTGCTCGCTCTCCAACAGATTGGCCGGACCACACATCAATTTGACGGCTTCGGGAAAGATGCCCAGAACCAGCCTCGGCTGATCCTGGGTCATGGCCTGCAATGGTGGGCGTTTGTGTTGCTCTTCATCGGCTTCATGATCAAAGTGCCGTCCGTCCCGGTGCACACGTGGTTGCCCGATGCGCACGTCGAGGCACCGACGCCCATCTCGATGATTCTGGCCGGTGTCCTCTTGAAGATGGGTGGTTACGGCATTATCCGGATCTGCTACCCGATCTGCCCGCACGGCGGGTACGATCTGGCCTACGTAGTGTGTCTGCTGGGCGTGGTCAGCATGGTCTATGGAGCCTTCGCGGCGTTGGCGCAGAAGGATTTTAAACGCATGGTCGCGTACAGCTCCGTGAGCCACATGGGCTACGTCGTGCTGGGGTTGGGCGTCTGGTCGGCGACGGCGGGTACGTTCTACAATCCGGACTACTGGAACATGGGTGTCAAAGGGGCGATGTTCCAGATGATCGCCCACGGGATCAGCTCTTCTGGCATGTTCTTTATGGTGGGCGTTTTGTACGACCGGGTCCATCACCGAAACCTGAACGAGTTCGGCGGCGTACTCGGCAAGATGCCGGTGTACACGGCGTTGTCGATTGGAATCTTCTTCGCCGCCTTGGGCTTGCCCGGGCTCTGCGGGTTCATCGGCGAGGTCTTGGTCGTCCTCTCGGTTTGGAATTACAGCTACGTGCTGGCGATCATCAGCGCGTCGGTCGTGATTCTCACGGCGGGCTATGTGCTCTGGGCGATCCAACGCGTCTACTTGGGGGCCGAGTACCGAGGCCCGCACGAAGAGGCTCTGGTGCCGAGCAGTCGGCGAGAGAACACGATTGCCGGTGTCTTGTTCGCCTTGGCGCTCGTGTTGGGCGTGTTTCCGCATCAGACCCTATTGCGATACATGGACAAGACCATCGATCGCCAAGTCGATGAATTGGCCGTTTGGACGAAAGAAGTGAAGTACCCGGCCCTGGAAGCCGCCCGCAAGTCCAAGCCAGATGCGAAGTCCACCGCGGCGACTTGGCCGAATGCGAGGTTGCCGTGAATCTGCATGAACTGATCAGCGATCTGATCCGCGACACCAGGGGCGTGGAGGGAGCGGGAATCTTCGGGTTTTCGCCGGACTCCAGCATCGGCGTGTTCTTGCCGGAACTCGTGCTGTGCGCCACCATCGTGCTGCTGCTGCTGGTTCGCATCCTATCTTCGGGGCGGCGTGTCGACAGCTTCTGGCTGGCCTTCGCCGGTTCGGGGGTGGCCCTGTACTTCGCGGCGATCCATATCCATGCGCCGCAATTTTCCCACCGGATGGAGTTCTTCACCGGCATGCTGGTGTACGATACGTTCACCGTGTTCATGCGGAGCATCTTGCTGCTGTTTCTGGTGCTCTTCACCATCTTCACCAAGCTCAGTGGTATCCCCCATCGGGAAGACGGCCAGGACATCTACACGCTGGTGTTCGGCAGCACCGTGGGCCTGTGCCTGATGACCTCGGCGAATCATCTGATGATGGTGTTCATGGCCGTGGAAATGGCCAGCGTGCCCTCCTATGCGTTGGCCGGTCTGCTGAAGGGCCGTAAGCTGGCGAGTGAAGCCTCGCTCAAATACGCAGTCTACGGAGCAGGGGCGGCAGGCGTGATGCTGTATGGGATTAGCCTGATCACGGGCATCGCGAACTCGGCGAGTCTGCCGGTCATCGCCCGTGTCTTAGCCGAAAGATTGCCCACCATGCCGGGCGACGAGCAGATGGTGTTGGTGCTGGGCGGTTTGATGCTGGGAGTGGGTCTGGCCTTCAAGTTGTCCGCGGTGCCTTTCCATTTCTGGTGTCCGGACGTCTTCGAAGGTGCGACGGCCGAGATTGATGCTTTCCTGAGCGTGGCGTCCAAGGCGGCCGGATTGGCCCTTCTGGTACGTGTGGCAATCGGGCTGGGTGTCGTGGTTTCCCCGGCCCTGCAGGCGGGGCAAGCCGCCAGGGCTGCGCAGCCGCAACTGAACGCTACGCCCGCGAGCTACCAGGCGGTAGCCGGTCCACGGAATTCGCATCTGGTAGCGAGTACCGTTCTGGATGGCGACCATCCAGGAGCGGAAACGCGGGTAGCAGCGGCCTCGCAGGTGCCAAGTTTCATCGGCAAGTTGATCGCCTTGCTAGCGATCGTCACCTGCACTTTCGGTAACCTGGCCGCCTACGGGCAGACGAATATCAAGCGACTGCTGGCCTATTCGACCATCGCCCACGCCGGTTACATGATGATGGCCGTGCCGCCAGTGATGGCGTTGGCCGCCATGGATGCCGTCGCGGCCGGGGAAGCCGTGGCCGGATTGGCGGTCTATATCACGGTGTATCTGTTCATGAATCTGGGGGCGTTCGCAGTCGTGGCGTTTCTGCGGAACGCTATGCACAGCGAGGAAATCGCCGACTACGCGGGCCTGATTCGTCAGGCACCGGGGGTCGTCATCTGCTTTGCCATCATGCTGCTCAGCCTAATCGGTCTGCCACCGCTGTCTGGGTTCATCGGCAAGTTTGCGATCTTCGCGTCGTTGGCGCAGGGCTACTGGCTGACCTCCGAACGCTACTTGTTGTTGCTGCTGTTCGTCGGAGGCGTCAATACGGTGATCAGTCTGTTCTACTACCTGCGGATCGTGAAGATCATGACCATCGATCCCGCCGCCGAAACGCGGGGCCAGTTTGCCTTGCCGTTGGTTTCACTACCGGGAATGTTCCTGTTCTTGGTCACGTTGCCGACCGCGGTGTTAATGATCTTCGGTTGGGATTTCCTCAATGGACTGGCCCTGACAGCGGCGACACAGCTGCTTGGTTGAGCCGCGTTTTCGAACCCGGGCTGCTTCGAGGAATTGCGGCAGGCTGGTGCTCCAAGGGTAATTTTGATTCAACACAAAACTCCGAATGCGGTTGCTGCCATGATCTCGGCCGACGCGAATGCCATTCTGAACCGACTGCTGATTCTGCATCATCGCTCACTGCCGATGTACCTCAGTTACGCCGCGCCATGGACGCAACCTGGCCGGGAAGCGGCGAGTCAAACGCTGGCCTGGATGGTCGACGCTCAGAAGAAAATGGTGGATCGTCTTAACGAGATGATTCTGGAGAACGGTCAGGTGGCTGACTTCGGGCGATTTCCGTTTGCCTTCACGGCGTTGCACGATCTCTCGTTCGATTACTTGCTGCGGAAGATGATTGAGCAGCAGGCGCCGACTGTGGTAGAAATTGGCGTCTGCGTCGATGCCTTGCGACTTGCGCCGCTGGCCCAGGCCCTGGCTCAGGAGGCGCTCGGCGAGGCCAAGGGGCATCTCGATTCGCTTCGGGAAGCGGCCGACGCACTGGCTGCCGCAGGGGTGTCCCCTTAGGATCCCCTGAAAAACAATTCCCTCGCCCAGGTACTCCGGGGAGAGGGTTGGGGTGCGGGGAGGAAAGGGCAAATTCCGAAGTTACTTTTTGGCTGGTGTCTAGCTCGCGGCGGACGATACGGCTCCTGGTGCGTTTCATGCTTTTTGACACCCACGTCCATCTTGACGAAGAACAATTTGCCGGGCAGCAAGATGCCGTGGTGACGCGCGCACGGCAGGCTGGCGTGGTCGGGATGGTGGCGGTCGGCACGATGGCCGTCTCGAGTCAGATGTGCGTCGCGTTGGCACAACGCCACGAGGATGTCTTTGCGGCAGTCGGTATTCAGCCGAACAATGCGGCCGAAGCCGCGGCTGACGATTGGGACAGGGTGGTGGCATTGATGCGATGTCCCAAGGTGGTGGCGTTGGGCGAGACCGGCTTGGATCGCCACTGGGACTTCACGCCCTTTCCGGTCCAACAGGACTACTTTGATCGCCACCTGCGTCTGGCTCAGCAAGCTAACCTGCCGGTGATCATTCACATGCGGGAGTGTGCAGCCGATTTGCTCGCAATGTTGCGAGAAGCGCGCGGCCGCGGGCCGTTGCGGGGTGTGCTGCATGCGTTCACGGGGGATGCCGCAACGGCGGCCGAGTGCCTGGAATTGGGGCTCACCATCAGTTTCGCGGGGATGATCACGTACCCGAAGTCCACGGAATTGCGAGAAACGGCACGTGGTATCCCACCCGACCGAATCGTGATCGAGACCGACGCTCCTTATCTTTCCCCGCATCCCCATCGCGGCCAGCGTCCGAACGAACCGGCTCTGATCGTCCACACCGCGGCTTGCCTGGCCGAACTGCGTGGCGTGGATTCGCACGTTTTCGCCACACAGACGACATCCAACGCGCGGCGTCTATTTTGCAACGATACCCAATCGCTCAACGTAGAGATCCCGCTGCCGTGAAGTACGAACCGCTGCTGCATCTGGTGCTGTTTCAACCGGAGATTCCGCAGAACACGGGCAACGTCGGCCGCACCTGCGTGGCGATTGGGGCCAAGTTGTGGCTGGTCCGACCGCTGGGGTTCCAACTGGACGCCAAGCACCTGCGGCGGGCCGGGTTGGACTACTGGGAACACCTGGAGTGGGAAGTCGTCGACGACTGGGAGACGTTGGCCATGCGTCTGCCGGTCCACGATGGTTGGTACTTTACCAAGACGGCGACGACGCCGTACACACAGGCTCGCTTCCGTTCCGGTGAGGTGCTGGTGTTCGGCCGCGAGACACAGGGACTGCCGCCGTCGCTGCTGCAGGCGAACCCGGCCCGCGTTTTGCGAATCCCCATCCGGCCGCAGGTCCGCAGCCTGAATCTGTCCGTCGCCGTCGGGGTGGCGGCATACGAAGCCGTGCGGCAGATTGAATTGGCGCGGGCAGCCGAGCAGGAGCGAGTGTAACCACGCCGACCCAGGTAGGAACGGCCATAAGACAACTCCCTCGCCCAGGTACCCCGGGGAGCGGGCTGGGGTGGGCCGCGCAAAATTGTATCCCAGAGAGTCCTTGCCATGGTGAGATCTGGTCCGGCTTTTGTTCCAGCTTGGCATGTCGGGTCCCCATTCGGGCTTGCCCCGAATGGCACGAGGTTAAGCCTAACCTCCGATCCCCACTG
>JAPLNJ010001049.1 GCA_026692885.1 Planctomycetota bacterium
AATCATGGAAATGGCGGAATCGCCATAGTGCAAAAGACTTAGAGAATCCATCACCGGGATTCTACTTTGGCAGGGGCAAGCCCAGTGGGGAAAGTGGCGGAATAACAACGACTTACGCTTAACCTCGTACCATTCGGGGCAAGCCCGGATGGGGGCGGAACGAAAACAGGACCATCCGTTTGACGCCCGACTCCCCAATTTTGCGCGGGCCACCCCACGTCTGACCCCTTGTCTCGCGCCCATGCTGAACCGTTAAGTCTCATGCTTCACTCGCAAGGGCCAAAATACCGTTTTGTGCTAGTGTATTCCTCAACCCCCTCGACCCGCCTTGACACCCGTCGAGGGTGCGCTCGACCTGGTCATCAAGGGAGGCTGTAGGCCGGACCAAGCAACCGGAAGCACTGCCGGAACTTCGGTCGCTTCCGGCGCGTGGCGTCTGCACCAAGCGGGTTCTTGTTACCCCGAGGATCACTTTGGACGGCACGCTATGACTCCTGGAAAAACAGACGCAAGGGGATCTCACCCACGCGAAGAACGCTGGGCCGATTGTATCACCCTGTGGAGGCAACGGAAAGTTCCGTTCTTCCTCGCAACAACCGGACTCTCGTTCCTCGAAGTTACATTCGGGTGCCGACGGCGAAAATGGGGAGAAGCCGGGAAGAAATTCGGATGTGGAACCGTCTTCGGAAAGCCGCCTTGCGAAAGCGGCTTGTCGAGGGGCCTGTTCCTACGCGACCGGCTGAGGCAGGATGAACAACTCGCGAATCGGACAACGGAAACCGGGCAACACGTCGCCACCGGTTAACTCGTCGTCTGCGCGCAGCGTCGCGCCGGGACCGTCCGAGCGATGGACTCGCACGGTTCGAGTCAGGGGATTGACCACCCAGACCAGCCGCACCCCGGCGTGAAGGTAGTCTTCCACTTTGCTGTCCACGTCATAGGCCAAGTCGTTGGGCGAGACGACTTCCACCGCCAAATCGGGTGCAAGCCGAAGGTGGCCCTCCGGCGGCTGCTCCCTAGGCAACCGCCCAAATCGGACGAACGACACGTCCGCGCGACGCACCTTGTCTGGGTCGTCCGGGAAACACCGGAAGGAAGTTCCTTCGGGAAACGCCCAGCCGAGATGCTGGCTGCGGCAGAAATCTTCGATGAGGTGATGCATCTGCCCGGCAATGAAACTCGACTTCGCTCCCATTCTTCGTTCCACAAGTTCCCCGCCGACGAGTTCATAGGCGTCTCCGTCGGGACGGGTCAGGAGTTCTTCAGGGCGGTGCTGGATATTCGTCGCAACTGTGCTCATGATCAAGCCAAACCGTGGCGTACCAGAAGGGGTGCAAACGTGTAGGCGTTAGCCACCGCATTATAGACAGATGGGCCGATGTCTGTCACCGCCCACAGCAGTTCCCGGAAACGAGATTTGCTCTTAGGGAGGTAAGAACGAGTGCTCGCATTTCGCGATGCTAGCATGAGCGGTGCGGGGGGTCTTCCCGCCCTGAGGCATGCGGTTTGCAAGGCCTTGATCATAAGGTTGCGCAAAACGCCAGCAGGGTGGCTGGTGGCTGAGCCTAGGCGAAGCCCCAGCAACAGTGGACTGGGGCTTCGCTTAGGCTCAGCCGCCAGCCACCCGGACCGTGGCCAGCACGGACAGCAGTGCGCAACCTTACGATCAAGGCCGGTTTGCAAACAGGGTGATTGTGCCTACTACGACGTGGTGCGGTTGTACCAGCACGAGTTAGGAAAGGCCGCTCTTCCTCGCTGACGCGTCGGGTTACGATGCGCAAGCTTATGATCAAGGCCCTCCAGACACACGGAAGATGGTCAAGAATAAAGAACCTACGTATTTTGTCCAAGTTTTTCGCCAACTTGGTGCAGATTCGAGTTGACACGGACCCGAACATCGGTATGATTCGTGTGTTCCGCTGTTCTGTTTGACGTAAGAGCTCTGCTCAAGCGACACAGAACGCGTGATTCCTTGGCGCTTCCCCGGTTGTGACGTGTGGTTAGCCTGTCTATGGAAGACGCAGGCTTTTCGGGGGGGAAGTGATCTGCTTCTCAGTCCTTCTTGGGCGACTGTCGAGCGTGTGCAGCAGCTTTCGTGACGCTCTGAGCGAAGGGCGGCCTGCTTCTGATAGTGGTAGTTCACGCGTTTGCGATAATGTGAGAAGGTGGAGAAGCATCGTAATCCTCGCGCTGCCGAGCGGACTAGATCCGACAGCGAAGGATTCGTTTCGATCTTGCTGGGGATTCGATACCTGACGTGATGGTCAGATCCCTGTATGCCCCGTGTAGTTTGGTGGCGGACGGATGGTTCGTCCACGCGAACTTCCCTCCCTCAAGCGGGAAACCGGCCGACATGGGATGCGCAACGTTGGCAGTAGCGTTCGTTGCGATGACAATTTCTAACGGAAGGCCGACGACGCGGAAGGGTTCGTCGGCGTGGACCCTCTTGGTAAGTGAGCTATGGGAAAGAAGTTTCGTTCGAGGCCGGGTTCTGGTTCAGGTTCAGGTTCGGGGCCTGGAGGACGTTCCGGAGGGGCACCCCCGAACGGTCGAAATCGGCGGCGGCGGCCGATCCAACAAGGCGAACGTCCCCCTATGCTGGATCGGGAAGTCGCCGAAGATGCTGACGCGCCCCTGGAAGAGGGCGTGGGATTGCTCGAACTACATCCCAATGGCTATGGGTTCCTGCGCAGTCCCGACAATAACTACTCGCGGGAACGTACCGATCCCTTTGTGCCCGGCACGATGATCGAGAAGTGCGGATTGCGGCAAGGGGTCATGATCCGTGGCATGGTGCAGCAGGCCCGTCGACAGCAGGGGCCCCGCCTGCGAGAAATCCTCGACATCGATGGCCTGCTCCCCGCCGATTACCTGAACGTCAAGAGCTTCGATCAGTTGACCCCCATCAACCCCGAAGTTTGGTATCGGCTGGAAGTTGGTGCCGAACCGATAACGACCCGCGTGATGGACTTATTGACGCCACTGGGACGCGGGCAGCGGGCCTTGATCGTCGCTCCACCCCGTACCGGCAAGACGATTCTGCTGCAGCACATCAGCCTGGGGATCTCGACCAATTATCCCGAAGTGAAACTGATTGTGCTGTTGGTCGACGAGCGGCCGGAAGAGGTTACCGACATGCGCCGCAGCGTCAACGGAGAAGTTGTCGCCAGCAGCCTGGATCAGGACGTGGAAAGCCATGTGCGCATTTCGCAATTGATCGTCGACCGTTGCCGGCGGCTCGCCGAAATGGGACGCGACGTGTTCTTGCTGATGGATTCCATTACGCGTCTGGCGCGGGCCTTCAATAAATGGGTCGGCAATACGGGACGGACGATGAGCGGTGGTGTCGACATCAAGGCGATGGACATCCCTAAGAAGTTGTTCGCCACGGCCCGGGCGTTTGAGGAGGGCGGCTCGCTGACGATTGTCGGCACCGCGTTGATCGATACCGGCAGCCGGATGGATGAACTCATCTTTCAAGAGTTCAAGGGCACCGGCAATATGGAGTTGGTCCTGGACCGTAAACTGGCAGACCGCCGGGTTTGGCCGGCGATCGACATTACCCAGTCCGGGACACGCCGCGAGGAGTTGTTGCACGACGCCGCCACGCTGCATTCCGTGACCGCACTACGCCGGACCTTGTGCACAATGCACCCGGTCGACGCGATGGAGCAGCTCATCAAGCAACTCAGCCGCTTCAAGAGCAACACCGAATTCCTGCGGCTGATCAGCGGTAAACTGGCTGTCGACTAGCCCGGACTGTGCGGGCTACTTTTCTCGTTCCGACGCTCTGCGTCGGAACGCAAGCCACGGACGCTCTGCGTCCTTGGGCAGACGACGCGGAGCGTCAAAACACTTGCGATCCCACGCGGAGAGCCTGTGAAGAAATGGGACTGGCTCCGAGCTAGCACCACGCCAAACCCTGAGAATATGACAGCTAGCGAGGTGCCTGTCCCAATTTCTTCACAGCCTCGGATCGCGTGAACGAGAGAGGCGTGAAGATGTTCACAGCGGTGCACCCTACTCTTCGTCGCGGCGGGACTTGACCTGGGGCGCCGAGTTCCGATTTTCATTGGCCAGCCAGAATCGCCAGGCATTCTTGTCGAACCCGAAGTTCGCGCCGCCGCTCAGACGAATCAGAGCCTCGAGCACTTCCTGGTTGGTCACGGTTCGGGGAATCACCTTCCGGTCGTCGCCCGCTGAAAAACCCGTGCCGGTCTGCGGCGAACTCGGCGTCGCGCCCGACGGGCCGGCCCCGGATGGCGAGAACGTCGCGGTATAGGCGTCCGATTTCGCCGGCAACACCAAGTAGTGCGTGGTGACCAGCACATCGATCAACGGCGAAATAACGCTCTTGTCTTCGATGCGTCCCAAGGCATAGGCTGCCCGATTCAAACGCACATTGTTGGCGTCCCGCAAACACAACACGTACTGCTGGGCCGCGTGCGGTGGCTTGAGCTTGAGGATCTTGTCCAGACAGGCGTGAAAGATCTCTTCGTCGGGGTCCTGCACCGTGGCTCGGATCAGGGCCTGGATTGCAGCGGGGCTGTGAATTTCGGCCAGCACGTCGATGTACAGTAGCTTGACGTCCCGCAGGCGTTCTTCACTCAATAGCAGCGCGAGTGCTTTGACGGCCTGCGACTCGCGGATCGCGGCGATCTCTTCGTACGCCAGTTGGGCCTTGTTGGTGTCCAGCATGCCACGGCAGCGACGCAATCGCATCAGCCATTCTTTCTCGGCCCGTTCCACCGAACGCTGTCGCTCGGTGAGTTCAATCTCCTGCGGATACCGCCAGCGACCGCCGTAGAATTCGAAACCTCGCTGTCCCTGAAGCTCCTCCGGATTCACCCAGCGACCGGCGATTTGGCTATATCCCAAGCCGTGCCGCGCCCCGGCATGATCGGGGTCCAGTTCCAGGATTCGGCGCAGATGTACCTGCCGCTGCTTCGCCAAGTTCTGCGCGCGGCACCATTCAGCCAGTTGCCACTGACCGTCCACCGTGGCGGGAGCCCGGGGCGCGAGTTGCTCGTACTCGTCATGTACGTCGGCCTGCGTGATCGCCTGACGAACCTGCGCGGCGTTCAGCACGATGCGTCCGCCTTGCTCCGTGGCAATGGTGTACTGCCGGAGCGGATGCTCGTCCCGATTCAACCACCGCCCCTGAATCTGACCGCCGGTGCGCAGCACGAACACGTCCGCCCGTGCGCGGTTTTCAACGAGTGCCGCCGTGACGGCCATCGTCAGACAGACGGTCCAGCCCAGCCCGCGCGACATCATGAGATTGCAGCACCCGAAGAATACATGGCGGTGTCCTACGGCCCCTTCCCTTTCTCAGTATATGGCGGTAAGGTCAAAGCACGCAACTGACGACCATGACCACCTCTGTCGAACAACACCGTTCCGAAGGCCCCGCGGCGGTTCGCTGCGCGGTGGTCACCGTGAGCGACACACGCACTCTGGCCACCGACACGGGCGGACAAACCGTGGTGGACCGGTTGATCGCGGCTGGCCACGTGGTGGTGGAACGGCACATCCTTCCGGACGAACCCGAACGGATGCGA
>JAPLNJ010001050.1 GCA_026692885.1 Planctomycetota bacterium
GATGAAGACCGATGAAGAAAGGCATCCGTGCTCTGGCTCTGCCATCCGTGCGAAGATCGCAAGAAAAGTTGCCTGCGGCTTGCCGGGAGTTGGAGATTGGCGACGCGCGGAACCCGATCGTCGAGCTTGTCGCGGTGCTTAGCGGCCGGTTAGCACTTTGCCCAAGAATCGCTGCCGAGAGACTCCGCCACGCGGGTCCTGGCGGCTGTCGCGAGACCGAGGCGAGTTGTCGCCCAGAACAAAGAATTGGTCAGCAGCCAAGGCCCGCGGCGAGACCCAGTCGCGAGGCAATCCCACTGAATCCAAGTAACTGATGTCCCGGAACACCAGCAGCCGACGGACGCTGATTCCCAAGGCACGTGCACCGATCGACAGGGGATGTGCCGTCGGGTGAAAATCCTCGGCTGAGGGTGTGTAGTCGTGTTCCAGCACGGTTTGTCGGTCGATCGCCAATGAGATCCGCTGATCGCACAGGGCCAATTCGATGTTCACGCCGCTGGCGTAGGCCATCGGCGGCAGGGCCGCGGTCAGCACACCTCTGCCGTTCCGGTAGAGCCGCCCCCTGCGGGCACCGGGATCCAGGGTGACCTCGAAGCGGTCCCGTCCGTCATCCGCCCGGAGAGCCACGCTGCCGGTGCCAGACACGACACAGATCCGGCAGATCAGCAGCAAATCCGTTACCCGCTGGAGTTGTCGGGATTCGTCCTGATTGTAGCCGTAGTTATCCAGGATCGGATACTCGTCCGTGCGTGGCAACGGACTGGAGAAACACCGCCAGTGACGATAAGTCAACCAATCGTGGCCGCCGGTGCTAGGCTCGCAGACGAATGCTCCATGCTCCTGCCGCCAACCGCTCGGCACCGTCTCCGCCGCCCAGCGTGGCGGCAACGCCCGATCGGCAGGCGCGGCGAAATCGCTGTCGTGCACCAGGATGGCCAGGGATCGTAGTTGTGCCAGCGATTTCCGTTGGATTTGCCCGTCGACGTAGATGTCGCCAGCTCGGATCTCGACACGTTCGCCCGGCAGTCCGACGACCCGTTTCACGGCCAACAGACGTTCATCGTCGGGCATTTGAAATGCGACCAAGTCCCATCGCTGTGGCGCGGTGAGAAAATAGGCCAGACGGTCGATCAGCACTCGGTCGCCGCGGTCGGCTCGCGCACCGCCGAATCCATGGTGGACGTAACCGCAGTTTGGGCAGACCACCCGCTCATCCCGCGGCGACTCGTCGGCATCGAACCGACAGGGAAACCCGCAGTCGCGGCAAGTCAATTCGAAGTGATTACCACGCAGAGCTTCGGCCATTGACGCGCCGACCACACGCACGGGCTTGACCAAGCCCTGTAGCAACGCGACTCGGGCCGCCAGGCACAGCAGCACGGCAATCGCAAGCCACCGGGGCGTACGGCGACGTGTCAGTGTTTTTCCAGGGGCAGCGAATGGCGGGGGAGCGGGATCCATCCGGTCAGTATAGACACAGCTGGCAGGACCGTATAGAAAGTGGCTAGTTTGGATGATTGATGGTGGGTGGGCCAATGGATCGCGATATCTTGGCGGGCCTTCGCAAGCCGTCCCCGCCGTGATTCACAGTACGACAACCCAACGACGATTGGCCCAGCGACCGCGGCCCACCAGGAACAGGCCTTGATCATAAGGTTGCGCATCCTAACCCGACGCGTCAGCGAGGAAGAGCGGCGTTTCCTCGCTGACGCGTCGGGTTACGATGATCCGCTGCTAGAGTTTCGCGCCACCTTATGATAAAGGCCCCAAAAACACGGCTTGCTCGACCCATCCTACCAACCCGATCGGCGGAGTTTTGCGATGACAGGTCACGGACGACCGAGCAGCGCTCGCTGCTCGCAACTGCTAGCAGCAACGGCGTGGCTCTATGTCTTGCTCCGCACGGTCGTCAGCGTCGCTCAACCGGCCTCGGCCCCCGCTGAGTACCTGCGGGATGCTGAGCTGACGGACGTTTGCTTCGTCGACCCGGATCGCGGTTGGGCGGTGGGGGATCGTGGTGCCATTTGGCACACCGAAGACGGCGGACGGCACTGGCGGCCGCAGTCCAGTCCGGTGCCGTGTCGTCTGGAGGTCGTCAACTTTGTGGATGACCGCAACGGTTGGATCGGCGGCGGCTGGACGCATCCCTACACCTTCTTCAGCACGGGCGTGGTCCTGCGCACCTTTGACGGTGGGCAGCATTGGGAGCAGGTGCCACGACTCTCGTTGCCGGCCCTGAAACGGTTGCGGTTCCAGGATCTTCGCCGTGGCTGGGCGGTCGGCCAGGTCTCGTCGATGTATCCGGCCGGTGTGTTCCGCACCGACGACGGCGGACGCAGCTGGTCTTCGATACCAGGCGGGGCCGCCGCCCACTGGCTCTCGGGCGATTTTGTCGATGGTCGGACGGGTGGAGTGGCGGGCCGCGACGGGGCCACCGCCGCCGTGCGAGAGTCCGGCCTGGAGCCGGCCGACTGTCTGGAACTCGGCGGGCGGCATATTCGTAGCCTGCGGTTGGTACCCGCCGCTCAAGCTCAGGGCGACGCGGTCCCCGATCCCCGGATACCGCGAGTTCAGCCTGGCTGGCTCGTCGGGGACGGCGGCTTGGTCTTGCGGACGGTCGACGGCGGACGATCCTGGCAGGAGTCGCCGGGGCGATTGCCCGCAGGTATGTACGATCAGTTTGACTACCGCGCGGTGGCGGTGTGGGGTGACTGCTGCTGGATTGCCGGAGCGCCCGGCACTCGGGTGCTGCGAACCGTCGATGGCGGTCGGCAGTGGGAAGTCTTCGAGACCGGCCAGACCGTGCCGATTCGCGGCCTGACGTTCCTCGACGCCAATCGCGGTTGGGCGGTCGGCGCGCTGGGCACCATCCTGGCCACACGCGACGGTGGCCGGACATGGACGCCCCAGTTGCACGGCGGAACGCGCGCGGCGCTGCTGGGGATCTTCAGCGAGGCCGAACGGATCCCGCTGGAACTACTGGCGGGCCTGGGCGGAAACGACGGCTATCTGACTGTGATTCAGGTGTTGCACCGCCGCGAGGGAGACGCGTCGGACGAGCGGACGCCGCTGGAGGAACGCACCCACGCTGCCGTGGTTGCCGTGGGCGGCTCGCAGGCCGAAACGGCGTGGCACTTTCCCGTCCCCCCAGCCGGCTTGACGCTGCCGGCCGACGCGCTGGTCGCGGCTTGGGATCGACTCCACGAAGGGCGCGGACAGGAACGGTTGGAAGAACACCTGGTACGGCAGATTCGTCAGTGGCGTCCCGAAGTCATCGTGACCGAACCTGCCAGCCCGCGTGGCGATCAGCCGCTGCTGCACCTGGACAACCAATGGGTGTTGCGGGCCGTCACCCGCGCCGCGGACGCCGCGTCCTTTCCCGAACAGATCGCGGTCGGTGGGTTACAGCCGTGGACCGTCAAGAAAGTGCTGGGGTCGTCCGGCGCCGATACGCCGGGGGTAGTCAATATCACCCTGTCCCACTTGACGCCGCGCTTGGGACGTTCGCTGGCCGAGCAGGCCAATCGCGGCTGGCCCTTGCTCCGCGAGCATCCCCAGGCCTCGCCGCAGACGCTCGGTTTCGCCCTGCTCGTCAACCGCCTGCCGCAAGAACTTGGGCGGAAGGACTTCTTCAGTGGCATCACCCTGCCGACCGCGGGGGACGCCCGTCGTTCGCTGGCGACCGCCACCCCGAACGACGTGCGGGCCGTCACCCAGGCCGCCCAGCAGCGACGCAATGTTTCCAAACTGTTGGAGCAGTTGGCTACGGCCGCCCCGAACGGCGCCGCTTGGCTGGGGCAGGTCGAGGATTTGACCCGCGGATTGGACCAAACGGCGAGTGCTGAGGTCTTGTTCGAAATGGCGGAGACCATGGCCCGTTCCGGGCAGCCGCAACTGGCCGCCGAGGTGTACGACTTGCTCGTGAAGAAGTACCCGCAGCAGCCCTTGTGCGAAGCGGCCTTGATCTGGTTGGTCCAATATTACGCCAGCGGGGAAGCCGTGCTGTTGGCACAAATCGCCGCGCAACCGGCTCGGGAGCTGGCTCGGACAGCGCCGGCCTCTGCCCTGCGGAAACCGCAGTACGACGCCCAGCCCGCCACCTTCGAGGCGCCACTCGGTCAGCCGCACACGGCTACCGCGGAGGCACGCGTTCCGCGGGTTTCCGTCACACTGGGACTTACGCCGAAAGACCGTGCCCGGCGCGCGATGGCTTATGCCGATGTCGTGCAGAACGCGTGGCCGGCGTTGTCCATCGAACCTGCGATTCGGTTTCCCCTCGCGGCGGCCTTGCGGACCGCGGAACAACCCGTGGATGCGGAGCGTTTGTATCACGCGATGCTCGGCAGTCGCGTCCACGACGCCTGGTGGGAGTGCGCTCGCAACGAACTGTGGTTGCTGCGGCCAGTACGACGGAGTCCGCGGCCGCTGGCCCAGTGCTTGCAGGCCGAACACAAACCGAAGCTGGATGGCCGGCTCGACGACCCGGTGTGGCAGGGCGGCCTGCCGGTGGCGTTAACCAGCGAGCGCCGTGATGATACCGATTGGCCGGCGGCAGTGATGTTCGCCTACGACGCCGAGTTCCTATACGTGGCGGTCAACTGCCGCCGGGCATCCACTGCCGCCTATAATTCCAGCAACACGGCCCGTCCGCGTGATCCCGACTTGAGCGAGCACGATCGAGTGGATGTACTGCTGGATCCCGATCGAGATTACGCGACCTACTATCGGTTGACTGTAGACCATCGCGGTTGGGTCCAAGAGGCCTGCCTGGAGACCACCGCCTGGAACCCGCAGTGGTACATCGCCGCGCACGACGATGGCCAGGCTTGGTCCGTCGAAGCGGCCATTCCCTGGAAGGAATTGGCGGGGCATGCTCCGGCCAAGCAGCAGGCCTGGGCCGTCGGCATCCAACGCACGATTCCGGGCGTCGGCTTTCAATCCTGGTCGACCCCCGCCGCGATCCGCATTCGCCCCGAAGGTTTCGGCTTGCTGACGTTCGAATAGGCCGAGCTTCCGGCCTAGCTCGGATGATTCATGGTGGGCGGACCTCTGGTGGCGTCGCTACGTCACGCCACGTTGGCAGAACCGGTGTACCTGGTTTGTCGGTTCCCTCCGCTACGACCTTTCCAACGCCGCATCGTTTTTCGGAAAACGCGACGTATTCAATACCAGTTGCCCTCGTGGTACACTGATTATATATTCAGCAAATACCCTGCCTTCCCTGTCCCGCCAACTGACGCACGTGGAAGATCGGGCGTATGCAGCAAACACCAACCCAATTTCATG
The DNA here is from genome assembly GCA_026692885.1 of Planctomycetota bacterium. Next base: position 5,287 of record JAPLNJ010001050.1, read on the forward strand.
CTCACAGGAGAAAAGATTCATGAAGCGCGTCTCACTCGTTGTATGCCTCACCATCGTTACGGTGTGTGCACTCAGTCAACCGTCCTCCGCCGGCGTTTTCCGCAGAATCTGGGAGCGGCGCAAGGCGGAATTACATGGGGAACTGTCTGCCGAGCTGAATGCTGAAGTAACTCAGCAGATGGACGCGGCCAAGCAGGAGATCGGCGACGCCACCTCGAAGCAGGTTGCTACCGAATCTCAGAAGCTGGCCGCCCAGGTCGAAGACGCACTGGCCAAATTGCGTCAAGAAGCGAAAGAAATCCTGGCGGAGGAGACGAAAAAGCTGCAACAGCAGGCCGCCGCGGAAGTCAAGAAGCTGCGTGGGGAAGCCGAGATCATTGTCGCGGCTGAAGCCAAGAAGCTGGACGACCAGTTCAAAGCGGAAACGGCCAAAGCCACCGCGGAGCACCAGCAGCAGCTGCTGTCGGCACTGAGCAAAGTCGACGACAAGGTCACGACTGCGGTCAAGAAAGCAACGGACGAGTTGAAGGCGGCTATGGAGGGACAAGTCGCCAAGTTGCCTGAGCAAGTCACCGCCGAAGTGCAGAAGCAGACCGGCAAGTTCAAGGCGGAGATCATGCCGGAACTCAAGGCCGCAGTGAAAGCGGAAGTCGATGGACTCCGCAAAGCGGCCGCGGCGGAAGCCCCCAAGCCCACGTCTGTCGAGAGGCCCAGTGACGACCAGCAGGCCATCCAGGACAAGCCGGTGACGGTCGTCGAAGAACAGAACGCGGAAGAGGGTGACAAGGCCCATGACAGCAACGGCGAAGCGGGTGCTGAATAGGACGAATCGTCCCCCGCCGGGTAGCCACTCCTCCACAAGACGCTTCCACGCTGCCGCCAGGATCCCCTCCTGGCGGCAGCTTTTTTTGGAGCCGTCAGAAATCCTTGGACAATCGGCAGACAAGACGTCTTCGAATTTCATGGGATGACAACGACC
>JAPLNJ010001051.1 GCA_026692885.1 Planctomycetota bacterium
CCGACGCGGCGGAACACCTAGAGGTATTCGACCACGTCGGCTTACTCGTCAACGAGCCCCCCAAGCACAGTCGGGTTGCTCCTTACCTAGTCATCCGACAACTTCCCATCAACTTCCGGGCGGAGTCCCGCTCACGGTCACGAACACTCCCCCGCGGTCATTGTACGGCTCGCGGCGGAGAAAGCAAGCGGGTCAGAGATAAGGCGAGAACAGGCGTGCGACCCCATCGCGGAGCCGGATCGGCAGGCTTCGGCCGTCCATCTCCGCCAAACTGACGGGCCGCGACTGCTGGATTTTGGAACGGACCCACTTCGTCAGCGACGTCGCTAATTCGCGGTCATAGCACTCCACGTTGAATTCGAAGTTGAGCCGCAGGCTACGGGGGTCCCAGTTGGCAGAACCCAGGAGTGTCCAGAGGTTGTCGACCAGCATCAACTTGGTGTGATCGAACGGCGGGGGCGAGTGCCAGACCCGGCAGCCGCGTTCCAGCACCTGCCACAGGAGTGCCGTCGAGGCCCACTTGACCATCGTCAAGTCGTTTTCCGCGGGCAAGAGGACGTCGACCTGGACGCCGCGCAGGGCAGCCACGTTCAGGGCGGCAATCAACGACGCATCGGGCAGGAAATAGGGCGTGACGACCAGCACGGAAGATCGCGCGCAGGCGATCGCGCCGAGCAGCGTGAGACGCAGGGTCTCGAAATCATCGTCCGGTCCGTCCGGGATGCCGCGTGCCAGAACCGGGCCCTCCGAATCGACGACCGAAAACCACGGTTGGCCCTGCAGGAGTTCGCCGGTGCAAAAGGCCCAGTCGTCGGCGAATACGGACTGGAGTTGGGCCACCACAGGCCCGGTCAGGCGAAAGTGCAGGTCCTGGACGGGGTGGCGGGGTTGCCGCTCCAGACAGTTGCCCGCATGGATGTTCATGCCGCCGGTGAATCCGATCCGGCCGTCCACGACCAGGATTTTGCGGTGGCTTCTCAGGTTCGAGTATTGAAATCGCCAAGGGATCAGCGTGGGCAGGAACTGGGCGCAGGGAATTCCCGCCCGTCGCAGCCAACGCGCTATCGGCCGCCAGCTATAGCGCGCTCCCACGTAGTCGATCAGGACCCGCACTTCGACGTGGCGCGACACTGCCTCTCGCAGCGCCTCCAGGAAATGTTGGCCCGTGGCGTCGCGATCGAAAATGTACGTCGTCAGCGTGATAGACCGGGCGGCTTCGTCGATCGCCTGCAGCATGGCCGGATAGGCCTGGTCACCGTTCACCAGTGGCGTGACATCATTCCCCGCCAGCAAAGGCCGCCCCGTCACGTCCCGTACCAGTTTGACCAGGGGCTGGAGGGGCGTCCCCGCCAGCGTGCCGGCTTGATCAGGAACCTCCGCGGGACACTCGCCGCGACCCGAGGACGATCCCCGACGAAGACGTTCTGTGCGGAGCGACCGGGCGCGTCGCTCAATGCGATTGACCCCTAGCCAAACATAGAGCAGGACACCTAGAAACGGGGCCAGCCAGATAACTCCCACCCAACCGATCACCCCGCGAGTGTCGCGTTTGGACGTTACCGCGTGCCCACTGGCCACCAGCGCCAGGACCACGATGACCACTGCGGCGACGTAGGGCCACGACGCAGGCAGCTGTTCCATTACGACAAACGGCAGTCTTTCCATCGAGCGTCTCCACTTGGCCGGGAGGAGCCTTGATCGGAACGTTGCGAAATGCTAACAGCCACCCTAGTGCCTCTTCAAGGCAAAAAAGTGGGGTAAGCATCCTGCTTGCCTTTCGATTCATCGCGTCAAACGCAAACTGGTAGCTTATGCCACCGTATCGGTCACCCCAAGATTAAGCCTTGAAGACGCACTAGCCCTGGCCAGCCATGACAGCTGTTTGCAACGTTCTGATCAAGCCCGCCGGGACGAGATTCAGGCCATCTTACCCAACCAGCCCCGGCGTTCACACCACTTGGCCAACTCCAACACAGGCGAGACCGTGAAGGCCAGCAGAATGACGATCACCCAGTCCGCCAGCGTCAAGCTGAACGTACCGAACGGGGCGTGAAGGAAGGGCACGTGCACCACGGCGGCCAAGAGCAGCAATTCCCATAGGATCGAAATATTCAGCCATTTGTTGGCCCAAGGACGATGCAGGACAGACAGACGGTCGGAGCGAAAGTTGTACGCCTTGAAGAATTGAATCAGGACCAGCGAGACGAAGGTCATGGTCATGGCCTCGGCCTGACTGCGTCCGGAATGCAAGGCCCACACGAAAAGGCTCACGTTGACCATCGCCGACCAGAGTCCGCCGAGCAGCATGAGGATCACCACGGGACGCGTGAACAGGCCGCTGCGCGGATCCCGAGGTGGGCGGCGCATGAGATCGGGCTCCGGTGGGTCGACGGCTAAGGCCAGGGCGGGCAGCCCGTCGGTGGCCAGATTGACGTAGAGCAGTTGGACGGCACTCAACGGCAGGGGGAGGCCCGCCAGCGCGGCTCCGGCCATCAGGCCGATCTCGCCGGTGTTGGACGAGAGCAGGTACATCAAGTACTTCTGAATGTTGCCGTAGATGCCCCGGCCTTCTTCCACCGCCGCGACGATGGATGCGAAGTTGTCGTCGGTGAGCGTCATCGCCGCGGCTTCGCGCGTTACGTCCGTGCCCGTGATTCCCATGGCGATGCCGATGTCGGCTTTTTTGAGCGCGGGGGCGTCGTTCACCCCGTCGCCCGTCATGGCGACAATGTGGCCTTGCTTCTGTAAGGCGGTGACCACTCGCAATTTGTGGGCCGGCGAAACGCGGGCGTAGACCTCGATGTCATCCACCGCTCGCTCCAACTCCGCCTCGCTCAGGGCGTCCAGTTGCGTCCCGGTGACCACCCGGCCCGCCTTCAGCACACCCAGTTCGCGGGCCACCGCTTGCGCGGTGAGCGGATGGTCGCCCGTAATCATCACCGGCTTGATTCCGGCCAGCTCACACGTCTGAATCGCGGCCTTGGCCTCGGGCCGGGGTGGGTCGATCATCCCGACCAAACCGAGGAACGTCAGGTCCCGTTCGGCGGTCTCACGTGTGGCGTCCGATTTGGCGGCCACCGCCAGCACGCGCAAAGCCTGGTTCGCCATGCTGCGGCCGACTTCCAGAATCGTTTCGCGACGGCCGGCGTCTAACGCGACATCCCCAGCGGCCGTCCCCTCCCGCGTGCAGGACTCCAGGATGACCTCGGCGGCTCCTTTGGCGTACGCCACCGTGCCGGCGGGTTCGGCGTGGAGCGTGGTCATACGCTTGGTTTCGGAGCTGAAGGGGATTTCGTCCACGCGGGGGAACTGGGCGTCGAGGTGGGTCTGGTCTAGCCCGGCTTTGGCCGCAGCCACCACCAACGCGCCCTCGGTCGGGTCGCCCTGCACCTGCCAGCGGCCTGCAGATTCGTTGCGGACCAACTTCGCGTCGGAGGCCAGGGTTGCGGCCTGCAACAGCCGTTTCAGCGGCCCGGACGGTTCGACGCGTGTGCCGTCGCTGGAGAACTGACCGCTCGGCTCGTAGCCGGCGCCGGAGACCGTCAGCAGTTGTCCCGCCACAAAGATCTGGCGGATCGTCATCTCGTCCTTGGTCAGCGTACCTGTCTTGTCGGAACAGATGACCGAGGTGCTGCCCAGCGTTTCCACGGCGGCCAGCCGCCGCATCAACGCATGGCGTTTGACCATCCGTTGGACGCCGATGGCTAGGGAAATGGTGACCACCGCAGGCAAGGCTTCGGGGACCACTGCCACCGCCAGCGCGATGCCAAAGATCAGCATCTCGATAAACGGTTGGCCGCGCCACAGACCGAGCGCGACAATCGCCACGACGACGATGCAGGCCACTTTGGCGAGCGTGCGGCCGAGCTTGTCCAGGTTCACCTGCAACGGGGTCTTGCCGATCTCCACCGTTTGCAGCATTTGGGCGATCTTGCCGAACTCGGTCCCCATGCCGGTAGCCACGACCACGGCGCGGCCCCGCCCGTACGTCGCAGCCGTTCCCGCGTAGGCCATATTCGGGCGGTCGCCCAACGCCGATTCAGGGTCGGCCAGCGGGGCCATCCGTTTTTCCACCGGCACCGACTCACCCGTGAGCGCCGCCTCTTCGATCTGCAGATTGATCGCCTCCAGCAGCCGGACGTCCGCGGGAATTTTGTCGCCGGTCTGCAACAGGATGACATCACCCAGCACCAGGTCGCGCGCCGGAATCTCCGTCTCCTGGCCATCGCGGAACACGCGGGCCAGCGGCGCCGCCATACGCCGCAGGGCCTGCAGTGCCCGGTCGGCGCGGTATTCCTGGACGAATCCCAACAGCACGGCAAACAGCACGATGACCGCAATGGCGACGGCTTCCACAGCATGCCCCAAGCAGGCCGACAGCACCGTGGCGACGAGGAGAATCGCAATCAAGACATTCTTGAATTGCGCGAGCAGCAGAGTCCACGGAGAGACGCGTCGGGCGTCCTGCAGTTCGTTCGGGCCGTGCAGGATCAGACGCCGGGACGCCTCCGCCCCGCTCAATCCGGACGGCGCGGACTCCAGGTGTCCGAAGACGGACTCCAGGGGCAGGACATGCCAGACCGGGGTTGGCTCCACGGATCCTGCGTTCTCGGACGTCGTGGGCATGCGACGAACCTCTTCCTGCTTCCTCTTATCTGCGTCTTGCAGCGCGGGTTCAAGGCATCACCTAGAGTGGCGCGGCGGGGCCCGCTGTCTTTGAAGTTGCACGTAGTCGAATTCGTGAGAATTCAGGGTGTTTCACGGGGGGCGACGACCACCGCAGCCTCCGAATTCTCACGAATTCGGCTACTCCTCGTCGAACTGCGCAACTTCAAAGCCCGCTGTCAGACTGCCGACTTGGCAGCAGCGTTGATTCGCTCCCACACCTCCGAACGATGGACGGGAACCTCGGGATCGACCTCGAAGCCCAGAATCACCTTCGCGCCGTGAATCCCAAGCACCGTGACTTTGAGCAGGCGAGGAAAACCATCCGCCCCACCGACCACAACCGATTCCAGACTCTTCCTCGACAGCACTAACATGGCAAACCCTCCTTGTTTCGCGACTGAACGCTTGCTCCATTCCCGTTCCAGGCGTGCGCGGAAATCCTGTCGGCGAGCTGGAACACCTGCACCATAGTGCCGGTCGTGAAGGCGTGCACGATGGCGCCGGTCGTCGTCTCCATTTCCGCGGCAGCTTCGCCCACCGCGACCCCGGTGATGCGTTTGATCTCCTCGCGCAGCAAGCCGACGGAGTCCTTGAACAGCTGGCGATGAAACTCCTGCACCTGAGCGGCGCCTTGGGGGGTCAGGGACAGGGCCTTCTCGGCGGGCGACAACGCCTCGTGCAACGTGACTACCAGCGTGTCATCGCTCAGGACCACGGTCACGGCTTTGGGCGGATAGCCGGTCCGCCGCTCTTGGAAGACGCTGATCGCCTGGGCGACCCGCTGCGCCATGGTTGGATCGAGCTTGATCATGGGACTACTTCCTTGGTACTTGGGAACATCGTATCATTGCCAAGAACAAAAAAAGCCGACGTGGCAGAACGCCCGAAGGCATTCGACCACGTCGGCTTACTCGTCAACGAGCCACCCGGCAGACCCGGTTTGCTCCTCATCTAGTCATCCGACGACTTCGTTGGAAAGAGGCGATCAATTACGCCGGAACCCTTCCAGCGTTAGAATCATACGCTGTTGAGCTGGAAATGCAATAGGGCATTTTCGCTACTTCCGTGGGAAGAGACCGCTGAAAACGGCCACCGCTTGGGCGATGCCCACTCCAATTCTCCGCGGGTAGGCTCCGGGCGAGCCTGAACACCAGCATGACCGTGCCGGTTGTGAACGCCTGGACCATGGCGCATCTCGCCGTTTCGCCTTTCACGGTTCCTTCGCGCACCGGGACGCCCGTGACTCGCTTGATCTCCTGCCGCAGTTGGTCGGCTGAATGGGTGAATAACTGCCGGTGAAACGCCTGAAATCGAGCAGCGTCTTCCGAGCTCTGGACGAGGGCCTGCTCGGTCCGCGACAAGGCCCCATATATCGTGATCAGCAGGATTTCCCCACTTAGAACCACGTCTACCGAGAGAGGCGCGCGGCCCGTTCGCTCGTGCTGTAAAGCGATCACCGCGTGAGCGATCTGCCGGGCCATACTGGGATCATGGGTTTCCATCGGAGTCCCCGTAGCAACGTGAGCCGAAATAACATCCCGGTCTCGCTCGTCAATCCGGGGTCGGGTGTTCAGAAGTTCATTTTTTGCGGTCAATCGCCTTTGACGATGGCTAGCACCCTCTCCGGAAAAAATGAATTTCTGAACACCCGACCCCTATTTCGGCGCAAGTTGGGTTCTCGGGTAGGTTCTGTGTACGTGTAATCACGTGGCAGGAGCATTGCAAACACGCCCCGCCATTTTCTGCGCCGGTCGTCGCCGACACTCCCCAGCGCTGCTGGTCTCTGAGGTGGCGAGGAGGCTCGCCAAATCTGCGACCGTAGTGATGTACATCAGGTCATCAACTGGGACTTGACGCTGCAGATGTCGTTCGAGCAACATCATCAGTTCAGCGATCGCCAGCGAATCCAGCCCTAGGTCGACCAGCAGGTCGTCCTCCATGTGAATCGAAGCGGCCGACATTCCGGTCTGCTCAGACAAGACTTCCTTGATCTTGGCCGCGATCGCTTGAAGATCATTGCGATTCGGCAGTGATGTGTAGCTCATCTTCGCACCTATTTCAAAGTTCGCAAAAAAATACCGACGTGGCTGGACACCCTCAGGTATCCAACCACGTGCCTATTTGGTGAAGATCTTATGCAACGTGTCTTTCGCTTGCGCGATGGCGTTGCACGTCGCGGACGCATCCACGTCGCCCAAGTCGCGATTCGCAGGTCCATTCAACACTCCGCCGAGTCGGTCGAAGCGGGAGCCGTGGCAGGGACAGTCCCAGGTCTTCTCGGCGTCATTCCAATGCACGATGCCACCCAGATGCGGGCAGACTGCCGAGCGCTCGTGGAACGCTGCCTGCGCATCGCGGTAGACAGCGATCTTCGTCAGGCCACGCCGGATAACCGCGCCCGCGCCGGGTTGGATCTGCGCCGCCGAGTCCACCTCCCCGCTGGTCAGCCAGTCGCCGTACTGTAGAGCGACGTTGAGGTTCTCTTTCGCAAACCGGGCCAGGGCGTTCACGGTCTTACGGGCAGGGTCGTAGAGTTTGGCCCAGGAGTTCTCCCGGCCGAGGATCAGGTCGGTTAGCAGGATGCCCGCAATCGTACCATAGGTCATCCCCATGCCCGAGTCGCCGGTCACGATCAAGACGTTTGGCGCGTCGACCGGATTCCGTCCGATGAAAGCCAGCCCGTCGACGGACTGCAGGATCTGGCCCGACCAGCGGAACCTGATGTCCTGGATCATCGGGAACCGTAAACGCGCCCAGGACTCCAGGCGGGCGTAGGGATCCGCATGCAACTCGGCCTGCCCGGTCTTGTGGTCCTCCCCACCGATGATCAATACGTCCTGCGTCTGGGCTCCGCTCTGCTCCGTCAGGCTGGCGCCGGGGGCAAGAGGCTGAATCCGTACGTAGTGGTAAGGCTCAAGCGTGTCCCAGTGGAGTGCGGTCGCGACGGCCCCACGCGGTATGATCGCACCGATGGCGTAGGTCATGTAGGCGGCCTGTTTGGTGTGCATCGCCAGGAGATCGTTGACCGGCGAATGCGTGGCCACGACGACGGCCTCCGCGGTGACGATCCAGCCGCTGGAGGTCTTGACGCGGGCCGGCTTACCACCCTGGATGGTCTCGGCATGGATACCGGTGAAGATGCGTCCTCCGGCACGCTGCAGGGCTGCCGCGACCGCGCTCAGGTACTTGAGCGGGTCAAACTGGGCCTGGCGGGGAAATCGTAAACAGGGCCCTGTAGCGAAGGGCAGGAGCGGCGCATGCGGGAGCCGCTCGACGCCGCTCAGCCCGGCCCGGTGGGCCGCGGCCAACTCGCGGTCCAGTAGATCGGGAGCCTCGCCGGGTGGGAGAAACAGATAGCCGTCCAGCCGCACAAAATCGCAGGCGATCTGTTCCTCGCCGATGATCGACTCGATGCGGTCGATCGCCAACGTGTGGCTGGCGGCCGCGAGCTTCGCGCCTTCCGGCCCGTGCAGCCGCTCGATCTCCAGGTAGCGATCGTCGAGGGCATTGCTCAGGTGGGCGGTCGTACGCTGCGTCTGACCGCCGCCGATGGCGCCATCGTCCAACACGACGACCGACTTGCCCTGCTTGGCCAACAGGTAAGCCGTCGTGATCCCCGCCAGGCCCGCACCGACGACGCACACGTCCGCGTGGGTGTCCTCCTCCAGCGGGTTCTGACCCGGCACCGCGCTCGTGGCCATCCACAAGGAGAGGCTTTGTCCTGAATTCTCCGGCTGCATGATTTTTTCCCTTTGACAAGACTGATTGGGAAGCCCACCGGCCTTGATCGAAACGTTGTGCAAAACGCTAGTCGTGGATCACCGTTACCCGAAGTGTCAGCGCGGATTATTCATGTAGGCCGGAACGAGGTCGCGCAAAGCTATGCCGGAACGTCGCAACCGAAGCTCTTAGGAAGAACCCGCTTGGTGCAGATTCCACGCGCCGGAAGCGACCGAAGTTCCGGCGTTGCTTCCGGTTACTTGTTCCGGCCTACAGGAGCATGAATAATCCGGGGTTAAGAATTGCCAAGCACTACTTGGTCGTCTCAACCGTCGTCTTGGTGGTCCTTTCGCTCGTCGCGTGGCCCGTGCCGGGAGCGGCTGGGGGGCTCGTTTTCGTCGTGTCGGTCGCCGTGAACTTCGACTCACCCGTGGTCTTGCCGTCCTTGGTCTGCGTGGTCGTCGTTTGGGTCTTGTTCTCGGTCGTACCCTTGTTGCTTCCGCAGCCGAACGGGAACACGCCAAGTGCGGCGATCACAACAAATGCCAGAAATCGTTTCATCATAATACCCTTTCTCAAAAATTTGTCGCGCCTCTTCACCGGCAGGAACCATTCCGGCCGAGGGCGCCAACTCGAACACGATAGCTACTTTTCGTCGGTCTTTCTCTGCGCCCGGGCAGGATCGGATCACGCGGGCGTTGTCTCGATCTTCTCCGCTTGATGGTTGACCCAAATACGCGATGACTGAATCTGCTCGTTGTGTTGAGAATCCAACCCCGCCTCCGCCAACGCGGTCTGCACCTCCTGGTCAGTGAGTGGCTGGCCGTCCAGGTAGACCAGGCCCCAATGGACGGTGCAGCCGCCGTTGACATGCAGGCCCGTCGCCACTTGAGCAACCAACAGCTGGGGATTCAGCCGTGTTATCAGGTCTTGAATGAGCAGCAGCTCACGCTCATCGCACATCGAGAAGGCTTTCGGCAATTCAACAGCAGCTTGCATCGTCTGACTCCTTGATCACTCAGTCGCTTTGCCCATCGCTGTCTGGGCCTTGTCGACGACCGCAGCAGCATTTTTCAGGACTTTGTCAGCCGCCTCCTGGACGGCTTGCCTGGCTTTACCGACCGCTTGATCGGTCCTACCTTCCGCGCGAAGCTTGTCGTCGCCGGTCAGCGCGCCGGCAGCTTCCTTGATTCGGCCTTTTACTTCGTCTGTCTTGCCACCCATAATGGCGACTCCTGTTCCTAGAGGTTGTTGCGTAACATCCGACCGGTCCATGAGCTTTCGTAGCTGTTGGTTACGACCGCGAGCGTGCCATGCAGCGCAAAAAAAACCGACGTGGCCAAACGCCCAGAGGCATTCAACCACGTCGGTTTACTCGTCGACGAGCCCCCCGGCACGAGCGGGTTGCCCTTCAGCTAGTCATCCGACGACTTCGACTTCATTCCCTCGCCGAGCCGCTTCCCATGCATTACGGCGACTCATAGACAGGGGTATTATATAGCGCGCGCCGGGGAAGACAAGTGCGGACGGTGATTACGAAATCCAGGATGACCGAGTGGCCCCTCACGGCACCCCTGATCGTGATCCACAGGTTTTGGCCCCACCTTTGGGAAGGAAGAGTCGTGGATCACGTCGGCCTCCGCCGGGAAGCCTTCCCCAGCCCCAAACGCGGAATAGAAACGGGATCGCCTCAATTGGTCTTGACCTGCACAAACTGAACACGCATCACCTGACCGTTGTTTCCTGCCGCTCGCCTTACTGGAACAGTGGTGTTTCGGCCAAAGAAAAAATGACGACTTCCTCGCCGGTCACGGTACTGATGTCGTGGTGCATACTCCGGACCTTCAAACCAACAACCTCGTGAACCAGCGATTCCAACATCGGGCGCGCCAACTCCAACAGTTGCTCCCGTGTTTGCTTGATGAGATCCCTGCCTTTTTCCGGCGACAACGATTTGCTGAGTTGTCGTTCGGCGAGCGTCAGGACACCGCGGATGCGGACCACCAAGATGTCTTTGAGGAAGTGCACTTGGATCTGCTCCGACATCCATCCCAGGTACTCCTCTTGAAAGCGAATGATTCCGTA
>JAPLNJ010001052.1 GCA_026692885.1 Planctomycetota bacterium
CGAGGTTGAGCATGTCGAAACCAATGCCTTGATCATAAGGTTACGATGATCCGCTGCTAGCGTTTTGCGCCACCTTATGATCAAGGACGTGATCCACAGGTTTTCGCCCCAAAGGGGCAGCCACATAGCAGCCCAGGGCAGAGCGGAGCGGCGTTCGCCGCGTAGCGCCGCCCTGGGTTATGAGAGGATTGAGAACACGAGCCCTGAAGGGGCGAAACAAGCCTTGGTCACGTCTGACGAACGGTGCGCGTGAGAGGGACCGCCTTGTTTCGCCCTTTCAGGGCTACCAGGTTGCTTCGATACGATACCCAGGGCGTCGCTCTGCGGCTGTCGCCGCGACGCTGTGCCCTGGGCTGATTTGTTTTGGCCCCTTCAGGGCGAGAAAACCAGGAACATCCGCCGTCTTTGCCGCCCAATTTCCGTAAACAATACCTGCCCGATTGCTTTCCTGCGTCAACCCCAACTTTGCCTCGCCCTCCCGTGCCATTGGCAACCCTGGGCAGACTATTTCCTCTGCGTTGCCTGACGGCGGCGGTAGCGGTAATAGGCCGCACAAGCGCCTTCGGCCGAGACCATCGGGGCGCCGAGCGGGTATTCGGGCGTGCAAGGGCCGCCGAAAGCCGGACACTCGTATGGTTTCTTATGCCCTTGGAGGACTTCCCCGGCCAGGCACGCGGACGGCTCGTTCCGCGTCAGGTCCCCGACCGCGAAACGGCGACTGGCGTCGAAGCGAGCGTAGGCTTCGCACAGGCCCCAACCGCTGTCCGGGATCTCGCCGATACCGCGCCACTTGCGCGAAACGGTGGTGAACACCCTGCGGACCTGAGCGAGGGCCGCCGGATTCCCCTCCGCCCGCACCACTCGCGTGTACTGATTCTCCAACTCGGCGCGACCATCCTCCAACTGCCGCACGCACATGTGGATGCCTTGCAAGATATCCAGCGGTTCGAAGCCGGTAACCACGATCGGGACCAGGTACTGGGCCACCAACGGGCGATATTCTTCGAGCCCCATGACCGCACACACGTGCCCGGCGGCCAGAAACGCCTGCACGATGTTGCGCGGCGAATCCAGCACAGCGCGCATCGCGGGCGGCACGAGCACATGCGAAATCAAGACCGAAAAGTTCCGCAGCCCCAGTCGTTCGGCTTGCCCCACGGCCAGCGCATTCGCCGGCCCGGTGGTTTCAAAACCGATGGCGAAGAAGACCACCTCCCGATCCGGGTTCTCGCGTGCCAGTTGCACGGCATCCAGCGGCGAGTAGACAATCCGCACATCGCCGCCAGCCGACTTGACCGTCAACAAATCCAGCTTCGAACCCGGCACCCGCAGCATGTCGCCGAACGAGCAGAAGATCACCTCCGGGCGCGCGGCGATAGCAATCGCCTGGTCGATGATTTCCAAAGGAGTCACGCAGACCGGACAGCCGGGTCCGTGAATCAGCGTGAGTTGCCGCGGCAACATCTCATCCAATCCGAAACGCACGATCGCATGCGTCTGACCACCGCAGACTTCCATGATGTTCCACGGTCGAGTCGTGGCCCGGTGGATGGCCTCGGCACACCGTTTGACCGCGTCGGCATGGCGATACTCGTCGACGTACTTCACGGCGCGCTCTCCTGTGTCGAGCTAACGGCCGCGGCAGGGCCGGGGCAGTCGCCGTTTTCCAAGTCCGACAGGGCCTCGATCTGCTGGATGTAGGAGAAGATCTCTTGGGCCTCCTGCTCGTCGATGCGGCTGATCGCAAAGCCGACGTGGACCAACACGTAGTCCCCGACCTGCACTTCGGGCAGATACGCCAGGCAGATATCTTTGGCAATGCCGCCAAACTCGACTTTGCCCATCATCAGCCCGTCTTGCTCGTGGACAGCGAGCAGTTTCCCAGGGATTCCCAAACACATGAAACCGTTCCTTTGTTGTCACGTCAGTCGTCGCGCAGCGACGAGCACCTGCCCCAAGGCGAGGCCGCCATCGCCCGGTGGGACTTGCTGTTGAATGTACACGCGGAAGCCGTCTGCGGACAGGCGTTCTTGAACGCGAACTGTCAGCAACGCATTCTGAAAGCAGCCACCGGTCAGTGCCACTTGGGGATCACCGCAGCGGCGGGCCACGGCCAACGCCAGGGCTGCCAAGGCGTTGTGGAATCTGGCCGCGATAACCTCGACGCCCACGCCTTGCTCCCGGTCTTCGAGGACCGCCCGAATCATCGGCTCCCAGTCACCGCTCGCCGGAATCGTGTCGGACAGCGGCAGTGGATAGGCTTCCCGCACCGTCGCGTCCGCCACGAATTCCAGTCCCATCGCGGCTTGACCCTCGAAGCTCACGCGATCCGGCAGATCACAGATGGCGGCCACCGCATCGAACAACCGGCCCATGCTGCTGGTGCGTGGGAATACGTGTGGACGCCGCAAGGCCGCTAGCAGCACGCCCAACTCCGCCTCGGCAAACCACCGCTCCGCCCAAGGGGCTACCGCGTCGCCCAGCATCTCGAACAGCAGACCCAATGCGGTGCGACGCGGTTCGCGTGCCGCCCGATCGCCGCCCGGCAGGGGAAAGGTCCGCAGGTGTGCCACCCGCTGGAACTCCGCGCCCTCGCAGTGCAACACCTCACCGCCCCAGACCGTTGCGTCCGGGCCGTAACCGGTCCCGTCCCACGCGAATCCCAGCACGGGACCCTGCAGTGCATGTTCGGCCAGGCAGGCTGCGACGTGAGCGTGATGATGCTGAACTCGAACGAGCGGCACGTCCCAGGTCGTCGCCAGTTGCTCGGCGTGCCGCGTGGAGGCATAGTCGGGGTGCAGGTCGCAAGCGACGGCGTGCGGCGTGACCGCAAAGAATTCGACCAAATCCTGAATCGTCCGGCGGTGTACCTCGACGCTCAACGCGGTGTCCAAGTCTCCGATGTGGGGCGAGATGACCACTTCCGCACCCAGGCTCAGGGCCACGGCATTTTTCAGGTGCCCGCCAACGGCAAGAATCGAGGGTGCCTGGAATCCCAGGGGGATGGCCAACGGAGCGTAGCCGCGAGCGCGGCGTAGGACCTGGACACGACCCGCTTCACGTAGACCGGTCTCTCCGAGACCGGGCTTCGCGTCTCGGAGAGACGCGACCACGTGAACGATACGCACCACCGAATCATCGACGGGCCGCACAATCGGCCGGTCATGTGTCAACAGCAAGTCGGCGATGCGGCCCAGTCGAGCCAAGGCGTCTTCCGTCGTGATCGCCATTGGCTCCTCGGATAGATTGCCGCTCGTGCACACCACCGGTCGGCGGATGCGGTCGAGCAGCAAATGATGCAGCGGCGAGTAGGGCAGCAGCAGGCCGAGGCACGGATTCTGCGGCGCAACCTCGACCACAATTTGGGCTGTTTCACGGCGGCGGACCAACACGATCGGCGCCTGGTGCGAGGCCAACGCGACGGCTTCGTCGGCCGTGACCACGGCCTGCCGGCGCACGTCGTCCAGCGTGGCCAACATTACGGCGAACGGCTTGTGCGGCCGTTGCTTGCGCCGCCGCAGACGCTCGACAGCCGACGAACTCGTGGCATCGACGATCAACTGGAAGCCTCCCAACCCCTGCAGCGCTAGGATTTTTCCTTCCCGGACCGCTTGGGCGGCCTGTTCCAGCGCTGTCTCGGCGTCGGCGAGACGCGTTCCGTGGTGGTCAAGCAAAGCCACCTGGGGACCGCAGAGGGGACATGC
Organism: Planctomycetota bacterium; assembly: GCA_026692885.1. The sequence goes on from JAPLNJ010001052.1 coordinate 3,705, forward strand.
GATGGGTTGGGCGTGAAAACGTCGATCGCCTGGATCGTCGTACTCAGCCCGGCAGGCGTCGCACATCGCGAACCACTGCATCGACGTCCGCAGCCGATCGTACGGCAGCGCCCTGATGATCGACCAGCGCGGTCCGCAGTTCGTGCAATTGGTGAACGGATAGCGATAACGGCGTGCTTGCGGGTCACGAATCTCCTGCTGACACTCCGCACAGGTGGCCAAGTCCGCCGGGATCGTGGGCCGCGGAGTGGACTGGCCGGTGCTGCTGCGAATCTGGAAGTCGCTCGCTCCGATACCCTCTGGCGGAAGGCCGATGGGCTGCACGTCGAGCGAATCGAGGCGGGCCTGCGGCGGATACCGACTGCGCAAGGCTGCCAGAAAACGGTCCAGAGCAGCGGCCGTACCTTGCACTTCGATCTGCACGGCATCGGCTTCGTTCAGGACCCAACCGGAAAGCGATTCCTCGTGCGCCGTCTTGTACACGAACGGCCGGAACCCGACGCCTTGCACCACCCCACGCACCGTGATTGCCAAACGGCGGACCGCAGGACTCGGAGACGAGGATGTGCCGGTCAGTGAGTCCGCAGCATTCATCCTTCGTCCTTAGGATCGCGAAAGAAATAACTGTCGCAAGAATGTGGTCATCTCGCTCCGCGAGATGACATGCCATCACGCGGAACGTGATGGCTACTTTGAAGACCCGACACTAATTCATTTCGCGATCCTTAGCCCTTCGTCCTTGATCTGCTGTACCAGCCAGTCGGCCAATGTCTCCAGCCCGTCTCCTTTCAGTGCCGACACCGGAAACACTGCAGCCTGCGGTGCCAGACGCTGCAGATCGCCTCGCACACGCTCTAAGTCGAAGTTGGTGTAGGGCAACAGATCGAGCTTGGTGATCACCAGGGCATCGCTACGCTGGAAGATGGCCGGATACTTGATCAGTTTGTCATCGCCTTCCGCGACGCTCAGCACCGCCACTCGCAGATGTTCGCCGAGGTCGAAGCCCGCCGTACACACCAAGTTGCCGACGTTCTCGATCCACAGCATATCCGCACGGCTGGTGTCCAAGCTTTCGCAGGCAGCAGCCACCAGGCTGGCATCCAGGTGGCACATGCCATCCGTGTTGATCTGCACGACCGGCACGCCTAACTTTTCCATGCGCTCGGCATCGATCTGCCCGGCGATGTCGCCTTCGATGACCGCAGGCGCCAGACGCCCGGCCAGCTGCCGGAAGAGTCCCTCCAGCAGCGTTGTCTTTCCACAGCCTGGCGAGCCCACCAGGTTCACAGCGTACAAATGCTGGGATGTGAAACGCGTTCGATTCTCAGCGGCGAGCTGGTCGTTGGCTTTCAAAATCTTTTTCGCAGCCACAATCTTCATCGTCGGTCTCCCGGGGGTTGCTTCTATTCTTAGGTAAACCCCGATTCCGGGCAACCCGTCAGTAGCGCGTGCCGAAATAAGTTCCCTGTCTGGTCCGTCAAGGCGGGGTCGGGTGTTCAGAAATTCATTTCTTGCGGCCAATTGCCCTTGACGATGGATAGCACCTTTGCCGCAAGAAATGAATTTCTGAACACCCGACCCCTAGCCGCACGTTGCTCTCAGCGTGGCAGATTCACCAGGACCTTGCCTCTTGGCAAAGTGGTCCTGAGATTCGAGTCCGCGTTGAGTGCCTCGGACTGGTTGCCAAACGGTGTCAGTTCGCTACGGAGTACCGAGACATCCAGCGGCGCGTCAATCCCCAGGCAGATCGTGTTGCGTTTGATCTTCAGCACTTTGACTCGGATGGTTCCATTGATCACGATCACGTCGGCTTCTTTGCGGTTGAGCACCAACATCATTGTCCCTCCTGGAAGCGGTTTCTCACTCGATGGAATTGACACTGGGCAAGGCGTCCGGCCCTGACCTGCGGTGATTTATCGCCACTCGCTTGACACGGCTGGTCACACCACGCTGGCGGAAAGAAAAAAATCCAGTCGCCACGGCCCGTTGACCAATCTGCCGTCGCGACAGAGAATCGCAAGTTCCGTAGTAACGCGTGCCGAAATATGTTCCCCGTCTCGCCGGTCGGTCCGGGGTCGGGTGT
>JAPLNJ010001053.1 GCA_026692885.1 Planctomycetota bacterium
CAGGGCGGTAGCGTGGAGACCAGCCGGCCAACAACGCACAGTAACCCGACATTTATCGAACAAGACGTTGTGCACTACTGTGTGACGAACATGCCGGGCGCCGTCGGTCGCACCAGCACGTTCGCCTTGTGCAATGTGACGCTGCCGTGGGCGATGCTCCTCGCCCACCGGGGGCTCGAAACGGCGGCCCGCCAGTTGCCGCCCGTCGCCGCCGCAGTGAACATCCACCACGGACAGATTACCAACCGAGCCGTGGCCGAGTCGTTTGAAATGCCATACAACGCCCACATGATGGAGAGAGAAACCCGATGACCGACAAGCCCACACCCCTGGTCGGAATCCTGATGGGCAGCGACAGCGATTGGCCGAAAATCAACGCGGCCGCTGCTGCACTTGAGGAGTTCGGCGTGCCTTATGAAGTCCATGTGATGAGCGCCCATCGCACGCCGCAGGCGGTCGCCAAGTATGCCTTGACGGCTGCCACGCGGGGCGTGCGGGTCATCATCGCGGCGGCGGGCGGAGCCGCCCACTTGGCAGGCGTCGTTGCAGCGCACACCACGCTGCCGGTGATTGGCTTGCCGGTACCGACGCCGGATCTAGGCGGACTCGATTCGTTATTGTCAACCGTCCAGATGCCGGGCGACGTGCCGGTGGCCAGCATGGCGGTCGGGATGGGCGGCCCGCGCAACGCGGGTTTGTTCGCGGTCCAGATCTTGGCCACGGCGGACGAGCGTCTACAGGTCCGACTGGCGGAATTCAAACAGCAACTGGCCGACAAGATTGCGGCGAAGGATGCCCAATTCCAGCAGAAGCTGAAGGCCGCGAACGCGGCCCAGCCGCAACCCAAGGATCGCGAAGTGAATTAGTGTCGGGTCTTCAAAGTAGCCATCACGCTCCGCGTGATGGCATGTCATCTCGCGGAGCGAGATGACCACATTCTTGCGACAGTTATTTCTTTCGCGATCCTAAGATAGGGCGTGGCCCCGAGATGAAAGCATGGCCGAACATATGGAAACGTTACACTGGGTTGGTGATACGGGTGGGCACCTGTTGCTGATCGACCAAACCGCCTTGCCAGTCGAGTGCCGAGAACTGACCTGCTGGGACGTGGAAACCGTGCATGCAGCAATCCGGTCCCTGCAGGTGCGAGGCGCCCCGGCCATCGGCCTCGCCGCGGCCTACGGGGTCTGCCTGGGTCTGCAATCGGCCGCCGGCTGTGACGAGGCTACTTTTTTCCAGCAGTTGGAGGAGGTGACCGCATACTTGGCAGCGAGTCGTCCGACCGCGGTCAATCTGTTCTGGGCTTTGCGGCGCATGCGGGACCGAGCGCAGGCCCTGCGCGGACAGCAATCGCCGCAAGCAATCCACGCCGCACTCTTGGCCGAGGCCCGGGCGATCCACGAGGAAGACCGGGCGATGTGCCATGCCATCGGGCGACACGGGGCGGATTTGCTAAGGGACGGGGCGGGAGTGTTGACGCACTGTAATGCCGGCGGCCTGGCGGCGTCGGAGTACGGAACCGCCTTGTCGGTGATCTTTACAGCGCAAGACCAAGGCAAGCGACTGCACGTCTACGCGGACGAAACCCGGCCGTTGCTGCAGGGGGCTCGGCTGACCGCTTGGGAGTTGCAGCGGCGGGGCGTGCAGGTCACGCTGATTTGCGATTCGATGGCAGCGCAGGTCATGCGCGAGGGCCGCATCCAGGTCGTGATCACCGGCGCCGATCGCATCGCCGCGAATGGGGATACGGCCAACAAGATCGGCACGTACTCGGTCGCCACGTTGGCGCGCGCCCACCAGCTTCCGTTCTACGTGGCCGCGCCGACCAATACGTTCGACTTGTCGCTTGGCCGTGGCGACGATATTCCAATTGAGCAACGGGCGGCCCAAGAGATCACGCACGGCTTCGGCCGCCAGACCGCGCCGGACGGCATCAAGGTGTATAATCCAGCCTTCGATGTGACGCCGGCCCGTTTGATCGAGGCGATCATCACCGAGCGGGGCATCATTTCTCCCGTGACGAGCACCAACATCCGACGGATTTGTTCCTAACACCAAAGGGTTTTCCCGGTTCCCTAAGAAAAATACACCCCGTCTGACGGGAATGTCCTTGTGCGCGACGCGCCAAATGCACTAGGCTAATGGATCATTCGGCCCGGGGGTGGACTTATGGCTGAATAGCTCCCGACATCATCAACCAAGTGGGTCAGGCTTTCCAGCCTGACACGAACTTGCCGGATGGGATCAACCACAATACATTCATAAACCATGTTACGGCGAATTTCTGAATACTCGACCTTTGTCCGAGAGTTCCGGCGGACGTTTGAAACCACGGGCGCGCTGCTGCCCAGTGGACGCTTGCTGGCCCGAGCGATGGTGCGGCCGATCAGCGCGCACGAAACCCCGGTGCGGATTCTCGAAGTGGGAGCTGGTACCGGCGCGGTGACCAAGGAAATCCTGCGGCACGTCAAGTCCGACGACCACTTCGACGTGGTGGAACTCAACGACCGGTTTGTGCAGGTCCTGCAACGGCGTTTCGCGACCGAACCGGCCTTCCAAGCGGTTGCCGATCGGACCACCATCCTCCACGCGGCGGTTCAAGACCTGCAAGTTACCCAACCGTACGACTTTATCATCTCCGGGTTGCCACTCAACAATTTCTCGACACAGTTGGTCAAGGAGATTTTCCAGCACCTGCTGACCTTGTTGCGTCCGGGGGGCACCTTGAGCTTCTACGAATACCTCTGGATCCGGCGGTTCAAGATGCTGGTGTCGACGCCGAAGGAACGCCGACGCGTGGCCGAGGTCGGTAGTCTCATGAAGAGTTATCTCAAACAGTACGAATTCCATTGCGACACGATCTTCGTCAATCTGCCGCCGGCTCTCGCTCATCATCTGCGTTTGGAAGGCAACGGCAATGGCTCCTGGCATGCACCCATTGTCTCTTGAAAATCGGGAATCCGCCGCACACAGTGCCGGTCCGCCGACGGACGCGGAACCGCTGCCCGCTGACGTGGACTCGATTCAGCCCGGCGGCGGTTTCTGCATGTCCCTGGAGTTGGGCTGGGGCTATGGGCGGCGCTGGTGGTTAAAGACCTTCCGGCGCGGCTACGTGGCCCGGATGGCCGCCTTGCGCCGCGGCGAACCCACCGGCTGTCCGCACGACGTGTTGGATTCCCGGGACCTCAAGTTCTATCACAACCAAAGCGGCTGCCACTGGGACCCGGCGGACGACCCGTTTACCTGGCGGGATCGTTTGCCGTTGGCTCGTGCCGGTTTTGCCGAGTTACTGATCATCGGAGGCGGGTTCGCGGTCCTGACGATGATTGCGGCCTGGCTGTTTTGGCCTGCCTGTTTCATCCCTGCCCTGCTGGGCTTGTTCGTGATTTCCTTTTTTCGCGATCCGTCGCGGAACGTCCCGTCGGGCGAAGGCCTCGTCGTCGCGCCTGCCGATGGGAAAGTGGTCGCGATCGAACGCCTGCCACACGACGAATTCGTCGGCGGTCCGGCTGTCATGGTGGGGATCTTCTTGAGCGTGTTCAATGTGCATTTGAACCGCACCCCCGTGGCGGCACGCATCGTCGGCTTGAGATACCGTCGCGGCAAGTTCCTGAATGCCCTGCGTCCCGAATCCGCCCGCGAGAACGAGCAAATGGCGATCCGGTTGGTCGAAACCTCGCCGCCCTACCGCCGCTTGGTCGTGCGTCAGATCGCCGGGGCCATCGCGCGGCGGATCGTGTGCTGGGTCGCTCCGGGCGAGTGTCTGGAACGTGGCGCGAAAGTGGGTATGATCAAGTTGGGGTCGCGCACGGAGTTGGTGCTGCCCGAGACGCCGGGACTGGTGCTGCATGTGAAGCTCGGAGATCACGTGCGGGCCGGTTCCTCGGTGGTGGCCCGCTACGAAAACATTTCCGATCCTCCGGAGAAGTCGCATGTTACGACACAAGGAACGTCAGGCTCCGCGTGACGACGCTACCACAGCGCGGCGTCTGGCGCGACGGCGCAAAATGGTGGCGGTATTGCCGTCCTTGCTGACCCTGGGAAACGCGGTGTGTGGGTTCGCTGCGATTACCTACGCTGCCAAGGTCGGCCCGGAGGTGGCCTCCGACGTGGCGATGCCTAACCTGTACTTCGCCGCGTGGCTGATCTTTGCGGCCATGGTGTTCGACGTGTTGGACGGTCCTGTCGCACGTTTCATGCGGCAAACGAGCTCGTTTGGGGCTCAATTAGACAGCTTGGCTGACGCCATTAGCTTTGGTGTTGCTCCCGCGTTCCTGATGCTGAAGTTCTCGCCGGTGCTCCATCCGCGCGTGCTGTGGGTGATTGGTGTGCTCTACATGCTCTGCGCCGTCTTACGGCTGGCGCGGTTCAACGTGAATCAGGATGACTCACCGCAGCACGATTCGTTCCAGGGGCTGCCCTCGCCGGCGGCGGCCGGCACCGTCGCTTCGCTGATCATCATCGGACCGGGACTGGAACGGTGGAGCGAATCGCAAGCGTCGGAAGTCTTGAGACACATGGGCGAGCTACTGATCACGGCGACGTCCTGCGCTTTGCCCTTTGTCACGCTCGCGGTCGCGTGCTTGATGGTTTCCCGGATTCGCTATCCGCATGTGTTCAACCAGGTCTTCAGTGGCCGCCACAGCTACCGAAATTTCGTGAAAATGATCTTTGCCTTGGTCGCGGCCCTGGCGGTCCACGAATTGGCCATTCCGATGGTCCTCTGTGCCTATGTGTTCGGTTCGCCACTGCGGGCCTTGTGGGGACGCCTCGCCAACCACCCCGCCGAGATCCCCGCCCTCGTCCCCGACGAGCCGCCAATTTCACCGCCCAGCCTCGCACCCACCCGCGAACCGTAGTTCCCATTACCTCGAACCATTTGCTTGACCCTCGTCTGCCGATCCGTTAGAATCGCGGGCCGTCTGGGGGATGTATGTCCCCCGGAGTTTCCCACCGTTTCTTTGCCCCACCCATCGCTACCTTCCAGGGGACTACCCAACATGCACCAGCAGTCGCAGATCACTCGGCGTTCACTCTTGAAAACCCTCGGCGCGGCCGGCCTCGGCGCCTGCGCGCTGCCGCAACTCGTGCCTACGCGGGCGTGGTCTGGAGAAGGGGCCAACCGCAAGCTGAACCTGGCCCTGATGGGCTGCGGCGGGCGGATGCACCAAATTCTCGGCTCGGCCCTGCAGCAGGGTGACCAGGTTGTGGCCATCTGCGACGTCGACACGCGGCAGATCGCAGCCTTGAAGAAAGGCTTCGGTGCTAAGCTGGAGGGGGCCAAGGTTTACTCGGACTACCGCAAGCTGCTGGAGTCGGAGAAGTCGGTGGACGCCGTGGTCGTCGCCGCAGGCCAGCGCTGGCACGTGCCGATGAGCAAGGCCGCCATGCTGGCCGGCAAGCACGTTTTCTGCGAGAAGCCGCTGGCCCATAGCTGCGCCGAGGCTCGGGAGATTCGCGATCTGGGCCGCCAGAGCAAACTGGCCACGCAACTCGGCTCGCAGGGCGGCTCGACCGATACCTTCCGCCGCAGCATGGAGGTGATCCAGGCGGGCCTGCTGGGCAAGATCCGCGAGGTCCACTGCTGGATCACTCGCAGCTTCGCGCCCAGCGCGCCGATCGACACCAACGCCGACCCGATCCCCGACGGGCTCGAGTGGGACTTCTGGTGCGGTCCGTCGCCGCTGTTGCCCTACAAGAACTACTACCTGGCCGCCCCGGGCCAAGTGGGCTGTCTGCACTGGGGCCGCTGGCTGCCCTTTGGCGACGGGCACTTGGCCGACATGGGCGCCCACGGACTGAACTTGCCCTGGCGGGCGTTAAAGCTCGGCGCGCCGGTGCGGGCCTCGGTCGCGATCCCCGAACCGCTCAAGGACAGCTATCCCTCGGCCACCGACTTCCGCTGGGACTTCGCGGCTCGGCCAGGCTTTGAACCGGTGGCCGTCTGGTGGCACGACGGGCGCAAGGCCGGTCCGCCGGAGGAATTGGGCAAGGAACTGCTGTCGACCTACGGCAAAGTGCCGGACAACGGTGTGCTGTTTGCCGGCGAGAAGGGCATTCTGTTCTCCGACGCCTGGGGCACCGGCGGCGTGGTCAGGCTCAAGGGCGAAGACAAGTGCCGCGGCGTGATCGGTCACGAAGCCGCGAAGTCGATTCCCGTGACGCTGCCGCGGACCAGGGACCACATGCGCGAATGGCTCGACGCCTGCAAAGGCGAAGGCAAGACGTTCCAAGGTTTCGACACGGCCGGCTGCGTGGCCGAAATCGCCATGGTCGGCATGGTGGCCATGCGTCTTGGCAAGCCCATCGAGTGGGACAGTGAGGCCCTCAAGGTCAAGGGCATTGCGGACGCCGAGCCGTTCGTCCACCTTGAGCAGCGTAAGAAGTGGCTGTAGCCGCACCGTCGTTCCCGGCGAGGCTGTGAAGAACTCGTAGGGTGGGCCAAGTACTCGCGGCCCACCAGCGAGAGCAAGGCCATTTGTTCTCGTTCCGACGCTCTGCGTCGGAACGTAAGCCTGGGACGCTCCGCGTCCCGGGGCCGACGACGCGGAGCGTCAAGACACTTGCGTTCCCACGCAGAGCGTGGGAACGAGAGAATCGCTCTGGTTACGAGGCTCTGCCCGCGCAGGAAGGTCGGCGGAGCCGGCAATGCAGTGCGTTCCCAGGCGGAGTCCTCGTCGTTATACACAAGTTTTCGCCCCGATAGGGGCAGCTACATAAAAGCCCAGGGCAGAGCGGAGCGGCGTTAGCCGCGTAGCGCCGCCCTGGGTCAGGAAGTAGCAGGAACGCCAGCCCTGAAGGGGCGAAACGAGCCAGCGCAGCACAACCGCGCCACAATCCTTTAGTCAAGAACTACATACATCTTGTTTGAAGACGAACGATACGTGTCGGATGAACCGCTTTGTTTCGCCCCTTCAGGGCTACCGGGATAAATCGATACCGTACCCAGGGCGGCGCTCTGCGGCTGTCGCCGCGACGCTGGGCTGATTTGTTAATGCCCCTTTGGGGCGGAAGAGTAGTGGATCACGCCGGCCTCCACCGGGAAGCCATTCCCCAGCCCCAACCGCGGAATGGAAACGGGATCAAATCAATTGATCTTGACGGGACCAAACTGAACATGCCAGGTCAGGACTTTTTCTGGGGATGAAGAGTCGTGGGCCGAATAGAAAGTCATACCCCCTTGTTTCTGTATTCCGTCAACTGGCGGTTCGAAGTGCTTGCGCGGGACGGGAACGGATTGTTGCAGGCCGAGCAGTAATTTCGTAAACTAGCACATTGATCCGATCCGCACCAACCACGGAGCGATGGGCCATGTGCAAGCGATTCTTGGTGTTGTCGACTGTCGTGATCCCGTTTGCATTCGGAGTTCGACCCACTGACGCTGGCGTCATGGCTGGTGGAACGGATACCCCGGTGCCGCGCTCGGTAGCCGGAAGCTAGGCCGCGCCAAAGTTGGGCTTTTGGGGTTTAGGTCTTCTGGCAGGTTTTGACAGCCAACGTACACACCTCGCGTACGAAAGAACTCCACGCCGCGGCGGACCGTTGCGTCGCAACGCGACCATTCCTCGATCGCCTCGCGGTACTCACGCAGCCAACCGTAACGAACCTCCGCTCGCGAACTGGCCACTCCGCCAGACGCGTTGCGACCCAGCAGCTCAAGCACGCGGCGGCTCCACTTCAGCAACGACGCGAGATTCATGTACCGCGCCTTCGGCCGAAGACTGGGGGCCAACAAGTGCGCGTCGGACGTTTGTTGAATGCTGGCCTTCGTTTGACCCAGCCGAGCGACGAAGTCTGGCCAACGCGAGTCCGGTTCCAAGCGTCGCTTCAACAGGCAAGCACCA